>NZ_CP029192.1:7400340-7708687 GCF_008642315.1 Streptomyces venezuelae
TCAAGAGGCGGAACGGTTGCCCGGCCATCCCGACGGCGGCCCCGCCTCGCGGCATGTAGGGGATCGATGACTGAGTATGGCCGGGGCCCAGGCTCCGAACCGTGGCATCCGGAGGACCCGTTGTACGGGGACAGCGGATGGGGAGGACAGCAGCCCGCGGGCGGCACGTCCACCTACGGCGGCCAGGGGCAGTACCACCCGCAGCAGCCGCACCAGCATCAGCAGCCTCACCAGTCCCAGCAGCAGTACGGCGGGGAGTGGAGCACCGGTCAGCAGCAGGCCTATGACCGGCAGCAGTACGAAGGTCAGCAGCAGTACGACGCCGGGGCCGCGTACGGCTACAACGGAAACCCCGATCAGGGGTACGGCGGCGGTTCCGGTCAGGGCCACTCGAACGGCGGCTGGGACACCGGCGGGCAGGGGCAGGTCCCCTATGGCGGCGACCCGATGGACCCGTACGGCGGCCAGCAGCCCGGGTACGGCTCGGAGAGCCACGACTACTACTCGACGCCCGACGCCTACTCCCCGCCGGAGCCGCCCGGCCAACGTCGGCCCGCGTCCGCCGAGGCCGATCCCGAGTCCAGGACCGACTGGGACCCGGGGCCGGACCAGGGCGAGCACGCGTTCTTCGCCGATGGCGGGGACGACGACTCCGACGATGACGACGACTCCGGCCGTCGGGGCGACCGGCGCGGGCGTGGCGGAAAGAAGCCCAAGAAGCGCCGCAGCGGATGCGCCTGTCTGGTCGTCACCCTCGTCTTCGCGGGCGGCCTCGGCGGCGTCACCTACTTCGGCTACCAGTTCTACCAGGACCGTTTCGGCACGGCGCCCGACTTCGCGGGCGAGGGCTCGGGGACGGCCATCGTCGAGATCCCCAAGGACTCCGGCGGCTACGCGATCGGCCAGAAGCTCAAGGCGGCGGGCGTCGTCAAGAGCGTCGACGCGTTCGTCTCCGCCCAGAAGAAGCACCCGGACGGACAGTCCATCCAGTCAGGCGTCTACACGCTCAAGAAAGAGATGTCCGCGAAGAGCGCCGTCGCGCTGATGCTCAGCCCGAAGAGCCGCAGCAATCTCATCATTCCCGAGGGCAAGCGGAACGTCTGGGTCTACGAGCAGATCGACAAGCGCCTCCATGTTGCCAAGGGCACCACGGAGAATGTCGCCAAGAAGGATTGGCGCAGTCTCGGACTTCCCGACTGGGCGAATACCAACAAGGACATCAAGGACCCTCTGGAAGGATTCCTCTATCCCTCCAGCTATCCGGTCGCAAAGGGGCAGAAGCCCGCGGACGTCCTCAAGAACATGGTGTCCCACGCGACGGAGAAGTACGAGGAGCTCGGCCTGAAGGACAAGGCCGGCGAGCTGAACCTGAAGGACCCGCTCCAGGTTCTCACCGTGGCGAGCCTGGTCCAGGCCGAAGGAAAGTACAAGCACGACTTCGAGAAGGTCGCCACGGTCGTCTACAACCGTCTCAAGCCCAACAACACCGAAACGTACGGTCTGTTGGACTTCGACTCGACGGTCAACTACCTGCGCGGCAAGTCCGAGTTGGCGACGGGTTCGGTCGACGAGCTCCGCAGGCTCAACGACCCGTACAACACGTACAAGATCAAGGGTCTGCCGCCCGGACCGATCGGAAACCCGGGCGAGGTCGCGCTGAATTCGGCGCTGCATCCCGCCAAGGGCAACTGGTACTACTTCGTCTCCGTCAGCGAGGACAAGACCCTCTTCGCGGAGACGAACGAGGAGCAGAACCAGAACCGCAAGAAATACCTGGAGGGGCAGTGAGCGCGGAAAAGCGACGGGCCGCGGTTCTCGGCTCCCCGATCGCCCATTCCCTCTCCCCGGTGCTGCACCGCGCCGCGTACGAGGAACTGGGTCTGACCGACTGGACGTACGACCGTTTCGAGATCGACGAGGCGGCGCTGCCCGAGTTCATCGGGAAAGCGGGGCCCGAATGGGCCGGGCTCTCGCTGACCATGCCGTTGAAGCGGGCGATCATTCCGCTGCTCGACCAGGTGAGCGAGACCGCGGCGTCCGTCGAGGCCGTGAACACGGTGGTGTTCGGCGAGGACGGCCGACGGGTCGGCGACAACACCGACATCCCCGGCATGGTCGCCGCGCTCCGCGAGCGGGGCGTCGAGCAGGTCGAGTCGGCCGCGATCCTGGGCGCGGGTGCCACCGCGTCGTCCGCGCTGGCCGCGCTGGCGCGGATCTGCACGGGTGAGGTCGTCGCGTACGTGCGCAGCGACGCCCGTGCCGCCGAGATGCGCGAGTGGGGCGACCGCCTCGACGTGCGGGTCAGGACGGAGTCCTGGGAGGACGCGTCGGAGGCGCTGCACGCGCCCCTCGTGATCGCCACGACGCCCGCGGGCACCACGGACGCGCTGTCGGCCACCGTGCCCGAGCGGCCCGCCACCCTCTTCGACGTGCTGTACAACCCGTGGCCCACCGAGCTCGCCGCCCGCTGGTCGGCGTACGGAGGGGCCGTCGTCAGCGGTCTCGACCTCCTCGTGCACCAGGCCGTGCTGCAGGTCGAGCAGATGACCGGACACGCCCCCGCGCCCCTCGCCGCCATGCGCAAGGCGGGGGAGCACGCGCTGGCCGCACGGTAAATCCCTGGTCGCGCCGTGGTGGAGGCGCGACCGAGGGACGTCCGTCAGATGGACCGGTCGCCGGGTCGCCCCTCAGGTCGTGGGAGGATCGGGGGTGGCGGGCCAGGGCCGCGCACCCGGCCGCGCCGTCGAAGACAGCAGTTCGAGGCGCGAGCATGAGGAGCACCGTTGAGCAGGTTGCGTTGGCTGACCGCGGGGGAGTCGCACGGACCCGCGCTTGTCGCGACGTTGGAGGGTCTTCCCGCCGGCGTTCCGGTCACGACGGAGATGGTGGCGGATCATCTGGCGCGGCGGCGGCTCGGTTATGGCCGGGGTGCGCGGATGAAGTTCGAGCGTGACGAGGTCACGTTCCTGGGCGGGGTCCGGCACGGGCTGAGCATGGGCTCGCCGATCGCCGTGATGGTGGGCAACACGGAGTGGCCCAAGTGGGAGCAGGTGATGGCGGCCGATCCGGTGGATCCGGAGGTGCTGGCCGACCTCGCCCGCAACGCCCCGCTGACCCGGCCGCGGCCCGGCCACGCCGACCTGGCGGGCATGCAGAAGTACGGCTTCGACGAGGCGCGTCCGATCCTGGAGCGGGCCTCGGCGCGGGAGACCGCGGCCCGCGTGGCGCTCGGCGCGGTGGCGCGGTCGTTCCTGAAGGAGACGGCCGGCATCGAGATCGTCTCGCACGTGACGGAGCTGGCGGCGGCCAAGGCCCCCTACGGGGTCTACCCGACCCCCGCCGACGTCGAGAAGCTGGACGCCGACCCGGTGCGCTGCCTGGACGCGGACGCGTCGAAGGCGATGGTCGCCGAGATCGACCAGGCCCACAAGGACGGCGACACCCTGGGCGGTGTCGTCGAGGTCCTCGCGTACGGGGTGCCGGTCGGGCTCGGCTCGCACGTGCACTGGGACCGGCGCCTGGACGCGCGCCTCGCGGCCGCGCTCATGGGCATCCAGGCGATCAAGGGCGTCGAGGTCGGCGACGGCTTCGACCTCGCCCGCGTCCCGGGTTCCCAGGCGCACGACGAGATCGTCACCACCGAGGGCGGCATCAAGCGCACCTCCGGCCGCTCCGGTGGTACGGAGGGCGGGCTGACCACGGGCGAGCTGCTGCGGGTGCGGGCGGCCATGAAGCCGATCGCGACCGTGCCGCGCGCGCTGGCGACGATCGACGTGGCGACGGGTGAGGCGGCCAAGGCGCACCACCAGCGCTCGGACGTGTGTGCCGTGCCCGCGGCCGGCATCGTCGCGGAGGCGATGGTCGCGCTGGTCCTCGCCGACGCCGTGGCCGAGAAGTTCGGCGGCGACAGCGTCCCCGAGACGCGCCGCAACGTGCGGTCCTACCTCGACAACCTGAAGATCCGGTGACCGGTCCCAAGGTGGTCCTGGTCGGGCCGATGGGCGTCGGCAAGACGACCGTGGGCGAGCTGCTCGCCGCACGGCTCGGCGTCTCGTTCCGGGACACCGACGCCGACATCGTGGCCGCGCAGGGCCGGGAGATCTCCGACATCTTCGTCGACGAGGGCGAGGAGCACTTCCGTGCCCTGGAGAAGGCCGCGGTCGCCGCGGCCCTCGTCGAACACGACGGCATCCTCGCCCTCGGCGGCGGCGCCGTTCTCGACGCGTCGACGCGCGCGCTCCTCGCCGAGCATCCCGTCGCCTGCCTCTTGATGGACGTCGAGGAAGCGGTCCGGCGCACCGGGCTGAACCAGGCGCGCCCGCTGCTGGCGGTCAACCCGCGCAAGCAGTGGCGCGAGCTGATGGAGTCGCGCAGGCCGCTGTACGCCGAAGTCGCCCGCGTGGTCGTCCCCACCGACGACCGCACCCCCGATGAGGTCGCCCAGGCGGTCCTCGACGCACTGGAGTTGAAGGAAGCATGACGACGGAGCAGACCCCCACCCGTATCCACGTCGGCGGCACCGCCGGCACGGATCCGTACGAGGTCCTGGTGGGTCGGCAGCTCCTCGGCGAGCTGCCCGGCCTCATCGGCGACCAGGCCAAGCGGGTCGCTGTGATCCACCCCGAGGCGCTCGCCGAGACCGGCGACGCGCTCCGCCAGGACCTCGCCGATCAGGGCTACGAAGCGGTCGCCATCCAGGTGCCGAACGCCGAGGAGGCCAAGACGGCGGAGGTCGCCGCGTACTGCTGGAAGGCCCTGGGCCAGTCCGGTTTCACGCGCAGCGACGTCATCGTCGGTGTCGGCGGCGGTGCCTCCACCGATCTCGCCGGGTTCGTGGCCGCGACCTGGCTGCGCGGGGTGCGGTGGATCGCCGTGCCGACCACGGTGCTCGGCATGGTGGACGCGGCGGTCGGCGGCAAGACCGGCATCAACACGGCCGAGGGCAAGAACCTGGTGGGTGCCTTCCACCCGCCGGCCGGTGTCCTGTGCGACCTGGCGGCGCTCGAATCCCTGCCGGTGAACGACTATGTCTCCGGGCTCGCGGAGATCATCAAGGCCGGTTTCATCGCCGACCCGGCGATCCTTGAGCTCATCGAGGCGGACCCGGAGGCGGCGCGCACGCCTGCGGGGCCGCACACCGCCGAGCTCATCGAGCGGTCCATCAGGGTCAAGGCCGAGGTCGTCTCGGGCGACCTGAAGGAGGCGGGCCTGCGCGAGATCCTCAACTACGGGCACACCCTCGCGCACGCCATCGAGAAGAACGAGCGCTACAAGTGGCGGCACGGCGCCGCCGTCTCCGTGGGCATGCACTTCGCGGCCGAACTCGGCCGTCTGGCGGGCCGGTTGGACGACGCGACGGCCGACCGTCACCGTACGGTGCTCGAATCGGTCGGTCTGCCGCTGACCTACCGTTACGACCAGTGGCCCAAGCTCCTCGAGACCATGAAGGTCGACAAGAAGTCCCGCGGTGACCTGCTGCGCTTCATCGTCCTCGACGGCCTCGGCAAGCCGACGGTCCTGGAGGGTCCCGACCCGGCGGTGCTGCTCGCCGCGTACGGAGAAGTGGGCCGGTAGCGCCTCTTTTGCTCCTTCACCGTGGCCTTCTGATTCGGCCACGGGCACGTCTCGGCCTCCCCGGCCGTTCACACAACAGCGGCCGGGGACGGTACCGTTCGGTAACGGGCGGCCAGGTCGCTGCCCACCAGCGACAGTCGCACGAGACGGAGTGGCACCGGATGCAGCACGCAGTGGGATCTCCGCTGCCGCCGCCCCATCAGCCGGGGCACGGACCGGCCACCGGCTGGTCGCAGGCCGCACACCACCCGACCGCTCCGCCTCCCGGAGCGGCGCCCCCCGCGCCTCCCGCGCCGGGTTTCGCGGGCGGTCACGCCCCGCACACGGCGCACGCGCAGGGTCAGCCCCCGATGCCGCACGCCCCGGCGGCCCCGCCCCCGCACGGACCGGGACCGGTGCCTCCCACGCCCGACTCCCCGCCGCCCGCCGCCGGCACGACGAGCCACGTCCAACTCCCGCCGGGCGGCCCCGTCGCCATGCCGAGCCCTCCGCAGGGAGCGGCTCCCACGGACACTGGCGCCACGACGCTCGCGGTGCTGCTCATCGGCCCCGCGGGCGCGGGCAAGACGAGCGTCGCCAAGTACTGGGCCGAGCACCGCCGTGTGCCCACCGCCCACATCAGCCTCGACGACGTACGCGAATGGGTGCGCTCGGGGTTCGCCGACCCCCAGTCGGGCTGGAACGACCACTCCGAGGCGCAGTACCGCCTGGCCCGCCGCACCTGCGGCTTCGCCGCGCGCAACTTCCTGGCCAACGGCATCTCGTGCGTCCTCGACGACGCGGTCTTCCCGGACCGCCCGGTCGTCGGCCTCGGCGGCTGGAAACGGCACGTGGGCCCGGGCCTGCTCCCCGTGGTCCTCCTCCCCGGCCTGGAAGTCGTCCTCGAACGCAACGCGGAACGCAGCGGAAACCGCCGCCTCACGGACGAGGAGGTCGCCCGCATCCACGGCCGCATGGCGGGGTGGTACGGCTCGGGCCTCCCCATCATCGACAACTCCCAGCTGGACGTCCCCACCACGGCCCGCCTCCTGGACGAGGCCCTGACCCGAGCCATCGCAAGCCCACCGCAGTGGTAGCGGGGGCGGTGCCCACCGGTCACGGTTGGAACACCATGCCTCCCCAACTCCTTCACGCCGCCTGAGCGCGGTACTACGGTCATGCCCCTGAAATACGCTCGAGGGGCATGACATGAGCAATCCTTACGGCACCCCACCAGACGTCCGCCCTGCCCCGAAGTGGGCCAGGAAGCGGTACGTCATTCCCGCGATCGTCCTCGCCCTCGGCCTGGGTCTCGCAGCGGGCGCCGGCGGCGACGGCGCCGAAGCGGGCTCCGCCGAGGCGAAAGCCACCGTGACCGCGACCGCCACGGCCACCGCTTCACCCACCGCTTCAGGGAGCGCGGAGCCTCGGCCGCGGGCGACGGTCACCGTTCGGTCGACCAAGACGGTCGAAGCGACCAGGACCGTCAAGGTGACCAAGACCGTCCGGTCGACCGTCACGGCGCCGGGCGGTGGTGGTTCCGGTGGGGGCGCCGTCTCCTACGGGAACTGCGCCGAGGCCCGCGCTGCCGGTGCCGCCCCCGTGCACCGCGGGGAACCCGGCTACGGCAGGCACCTCGACCGTGACGGCGACGGTGTCGGCTGTGACAGCTGAGGGTTCGGCACGAGGGTGACGCCCGGTCGGACGCGTCCGGCGGGCCGTGGGGTGGGTGGGATCTTAGGCTCGCCCCATGTCAGAGGTGTACGCGGTCCGCAGGGAGCGGGTTCGGGAACGGTGTGCTGCCGGGGGTGGTGGGGCGGCGCTCGTGTCCCGGCCCGCCAATGTGCGTTATCTCGCGGGTGCGGCGCCCGACGGCGCCGTGCTGCTCGTCGGCAAGGGTGAGGACGAGGACGTGTTGGTGTGCGGGCGTCCGCCCGGTGGGGAGCCGGGGGAGGAGCGGGCCGACGGGGGGCTTCGGGTGCAGTTGTTGCCGGAGCCGAGTGCTGATCCGGCTGTCGCCGGGGCCGGTCTCGCCACCGCTCAGGGCATCGACGCGCTGGCCGTCGAGGAACATCATCTGACCGTGGCCCGGCACAGGGCGGTCGGTTCCGTCGCGCCCCGGCTGCGGCTCCTGGACCTCGGGACGGCCGTCGAGCAGCTGCGACTGGTCAAGGACGAGGCCGAGCTGTCCTGCCTGAGGGTCGCCGCCGAGATCGCCGACCAGGCGTTGGGGGAGCTGCTCGAGTCCATCCTCGTGGGACGCACGGAGCGGCATCTCGCGCTGGAGCTGGAGCGGCGGCTCGTCGACCACGGCGCCGACGGCCCCGCCTTCGCGACCTCCGTAGGGACGGGACCCAATTCCGGCAGGGGCGGCCACCGGCCGACGGACCGGCGTGTGGAGGAGGGGGACTTCCTGTCCGTGTGTCTGGGTGCGAGCTACCGCGGCTACCTCTGCGAGATCGGTCGTACGTTCGTCATCGGCACGTCACCCGCCGACTGGCAGATCGAGTTGTACGACGTCGTCTTCGCCGCGCAGCGGGCCGGCCGAGAGGCCCTCGCACCCGGCGCGGCCTGCCGCGACGTGGACCGCGCGGCACGCCACGTACTGGACTCCGCGGGCTATGCGGAAGGCCTCGCTCCCATCACCGGACACGGTGTGGGGCTCGAAATCGACGAGGACCCTCAATTGGCGCCCGCGGCCATGGGTAAACTGGACGTCTGCGTGCCGGTCACCGTCGAACCGGGGGTTCACCTCCCTGGCCGGGGTGGTGTCCGGATCGATGACACGCTCGTCGTGCGCCCCGAGGCGGACGGCGGACCCGAGCTACTCACCATCACGACCAAGGAACTGCTCGCGCTCTGAAGGCGCGAGCGCGCCCGGGGTCGTCCACCAGTCAGTCAGTGCAGGAGATTCCGCAACCGTGGCTTCCACGAACGACCTCAAGAACGGCCTGGTGCTCAAGCTCGAAGGCGGCCAGCTCTGGTCCGTCGTCGAGTTCCAGCACGTCAAGCCCGGCAAGGGCCCGGCCTTCGTGCGCACCAAGCTCAAGAACGTGCTCTCCGGCAAGGTCGTCGACAAGACGTTCAACGCCGGCGTCAAGGTCGACACGGCCACGATCGACAAGCGCGACATGCAGTTCTCCTACATGGACGGCGACTACTTCGTCTTCATGGACATGGAGACCTACGACCAGCTGCACGTCGACCGCAAGGCCGTCGGTGACGCCGCCAACTTCCTGATCGAGGGCTTCACCGCCTCCGTCGCCCAGCACGAGGGCGAGGTGCTCTACGTCGAGCTCCCCGCCGCCGTCGAGCTGGTCATCCAGGAGACCGAGCCGGGCGTCCAGGGCGACCGCTCCACGGGCGGCACCAAGCCCGCCACGCTGGAGACCGGCCACCAGATCCAGGTCCCGCTCTTCATCACCACGGGCGAGAAGATCAAGGTCGACACCCGTGACAGCGGCTACCTCGGCCGGGTGAACAGCTAACCGTGGCTGCTCGTAACACGGCCCGCAAGCGCGCCTTCCAGATCCTCTTCGAGGCAGACCAGCGCGGTACCGACGTCCTGACGGTCCTCGCGGACTGGGTGCGCCACTCGCGGTCCGACACCCGGCAGCCGCCGGTGAGCGAGTACACGATGGAGCTCGTCGAGGGGTACGCGGAGCATGAGCGCCGCATCGACGAACTCATCGCGCAGTACGCCGTCGGATGGACCCTGGACCGCATGCCGGTCGTCGACCGCAACATCCTGCGGCTCGGGGCCTACGAACTCGTCTGGGTCGACGCCACGCCCGACGCGGTGGTGCTCGACGAGGCGGTCCAGCTCGCCAAGGAGTTCTCCACGGACGAGTCGCCGTCCTTCGTCAACGGTCTGCTCGGACGCTTCAAGGACCTGAAGCCGTCCCTGCGCCGCGACGAGGCGTAGAGCAGGCGGGGCGTAAAGCCTCGGCATCGTCATCCGGAGGGCCCGCAGCAATACGCTGCGGGCCCTCCGACTTTTCTGCGCCCGGTGTGCGGCTATTCGGTTCCGGGAAACACAGAGAAAACCGCCGGGGTGCGGCAGCCATTCGGCCACCGCACCCCGGCGGTACGTTTCTGCTGAAGTCTCCCGCGGCGGGCTCAGACCTCTTCGTGGGCGACGGCGCGGCGCGCGTCCGCGTCCAGGACGCCCCAGCTGATCAGCTGCTCGGTCAGGACCGAGGGGGACTGGTCATAGATCACGGCGAGGGTGCGCAGGTCGTCCTGGCGGATCGAGAGGACCTTGCCGTTGTAATCACCGCGCTGCGACTGGATCGTGGCGGCATACCGCTGCAGCGGGCCCGCCTTCTCCTGCGGGACGTGGGCAAGACGCTCCAGGTCGAGGACGAGCTTCGGCGGCGGCTCAGCGGCGCCACCGGGCGCCGTACCGGGCAGGAGCTCCTGGACCGGGACGCCGTAGAAGTCCGCCAGCTCGGCGAGGCGCTGCACGGTCACGGCACGGTCGCCGCGCTCGTACGACCCCACGACGACCGCCTTCCAGCGTCCCTGGGACTTCTCCTCGACTCCGTGGAGGGAAAGGCCCTGCTGGGTACGGATCGCGCGGAGCTTGGCCCCGAGCTGCTTGGCGTATTCGCTGGACATATAGCTCCCCGGACGCTGCGACAATCAGGCGGCTCCGCCGCGTGGCTGGTAACTCACTGTGAGGTTACGCAGCGTTACTTGCCTGCGTCAAGCCGAGAGGTCCTTACCGCCCCTTCGGTGGAGGCCGATGACGTGCCCGGTCGTAAGTGCTGGTAGTCTGGCTGGCGCAATTTCGACGTCCTTTAAAGTCCGTCCCGTGAGGCGGAGAAGGAGGTCCGTTTCATATGGACACGCAGGACACCAAAGACTCCGCTGTCGCGCGCCCCGTACTCGAGGGCCCGGACATCGCGCGGGTAATGACCCGCATCGCCCACGAGATCGTCGAACGCGCCAAGGGCGCCGACGACGTGGTCCTCCTCGGCATCCCCACCCGTGGCGTCTTCCTCGCCCGCAGGCTCGCCGAGAAGCTCGAAGAGATCACCGGCCGCACGATCCCGGTCGGCTCCCTCGACATCACCATGTACCGCGACGACCTGCGCATGCACCCCCCGCGCGCGCTGGCCCGCACCGACATCCCCGGTGACGGCATCGACGGCCGCCTGGTCGTCCTCGTCGACGACGTGCTCTTCTCCGGCCGCACCATCCGCGCCGCCCTCGACGCGCTGAACGACATCGGCCGCCCCCGCGCGGTGCAGCTCGCCGTCCTCGTCGACCGCGGCCACCGCGAACTGCCCATCCGTGCCGACTACGTGGGCAAGAACCTCCCCACGTCGCTGCGGGAGACGGTCAAGGTGCAGCTCGCCGAGGAGGACGGCCGCGACGCCGTGCTGCTCGGCGCCAAGCCCGCCTCCGCGTAAGACCGGTTTCCTCCCTCACGGGCCCAGGGGCACACCCCTGTGCGCCCGCGCGCCCGCAGACCTCCACACACCGGAGTACACGCAGATGATGCGACACCTCATCTCGGCCGCCGACCTCTCCCGCGACGACGCCGTCCTCATCCTCGACACGGCCGAGGAAATGGCGCGCGTCGCCGACCGGCCGATCAAGAAGCTGCCCGCCCTGCGCGGCCGCACCGTGGTCAACCTCTTCTTCGAGGACTCGACCCGGACCCGGATCTCCTTCGAGGCCGCCGAGAAGCGCCTCTCCGCCGACGTCATCAACTTCGCCGCCAAGGGCTCCAGCGTCTCCAAGGGCGAGTCCCTGAAGGACACCGCGCAGACCCTGGAGGCGATGGGCGTCGACGCGGTCGTCATCCGGCACGGCGCCTCCGGTGCGCCCTACCGCCTGGCGACCTCCGGCTGGATCGACGCCGCCGTCATCAACGCGGGCGACGGCACCCACCAGCACCCCACCCAGGCCCTGCTCGACGCCTTCACCATGCGGCGCCGCCTCGTCGGCCCCGACGCCGGCCTCGGCCAGGACCTGGCGGGCAAGCACATCACCCTCGTCGGCGACATCCTGCACAGCCGCGTCGCCCGCTCCAACGTCGACCTGCTGCACACCCTCGGCGCCGAGGTCACCCTCGTCGCCCCGCCGACCCTCGTGCCGGTCGGCGTCGAGCAGTGGCCCTGCGAGGTCAGCTACGACCTGGACCGGGTGCTGCCCAAGTCCGACGCCGTGATGATGCTGCGCGTGCAGCGCGAGCGCATGAACGCCGCGTTCTTCCCCACCGAGCGCGAGTACTCCCGGCGCTACGGCCTGGACGGCGAGCGCATGGCGAAGATGCCCGAGCACGCCATCGTCATGCACCCGGGACCGATGGTCCGCGGTATGGAGATCACCGCCGAGGTCGCCGACTCCGACCGCTGCACGGTCGTCGAGCAGGTCGCCAACGGCGTCTCCATCCGCATGGCCGTCCTCTATCTGCTTCTGGGCGGCAACGAGCCCGCCGTCACCCACACCCGTTCCGAGGAGAGCAAGTAAGCATGAGCAAGATCCTGATTCGTGGTGCGAAGGTGCTCGGCGGCGAGGCGCAGGACGTCCTGATCGACGGCGAGACGATCGAGGCCGTCGGCGCTGGGCTCTCCGCGGAGGGCGCCGAGGTCGTCGAGGCCGACGGCAAGGTGCTCCTGCCGGGCCTCGTGGACCTCCACACCCACCTGCGCGAGCCGGGCCGCGAGGACTCCGAGACCGTCCTCACCGGCACGCGCGCCGCCGCCTCCGGTGGCTACACCGCCGTGTTCGCCATGGCCAACACCTTCCCCGTCGCCGACACCGCCGGCGTCGTCGAGCAGGTCTACCGGCTCGGCAAGGAGTCCGGCTACTGCGACGTGCAGCCCATCGGCGCCGTCACCGTCGGCCTGGAGGGCAAGAAGCTCGCCGAGCTCGGCGCCATGCACGAGTCCGCCGCCGGGGTCACCGTCTTCTCCGACGACGGCAAGTGCGTCGACGACGCCGTGATCATGCGCCGCGCCCTGGAGTACGTGAAGGCCTTCGGCGGCGTCGTCGCCCAGCACGCGCAGGAGCCGCGGCTCACCGAGGGCGCCCAGATGAACGAAGGCGTCGTCTCCGCCGAGCTGGGCCTCGGCGGCTGGCCCGCCGTCGCCGAGGAGTCGATCATCGCGCGTGACGTGCTGCTCGCCGAGCACGTGGGCTCCAGGGTGCACATCTGCCACCTGTCGACCGCCGGGTCGGTCGAGATCGTGCGCTGGGCCAAGTCCCGCGGCATCGACGTCACCGCCGAGGTCACCCCCCACCACCTCCTCCTCACGGATGAGCTGGTGCGCTCCTACAACCCCGTCTACAAGGTCAACCCGCCGCTGCGCACCGAACGCGACGTGATGGCGCTGCGCGAGGCCCTTGCCGACGGCACGATCGACATCGTCGCCACCGACCACGCCCCGCACCCGCACGAGGACAAGGACTGCGAGTGGGCCGCGGCCGCCATGGGCATGGTCGGCCTGGAGACCGCACTCTCCGTGGTGCAGCAGACGATGGTCGAGACCGGCCTGCTCACCTGGGAGGCCGTCGCCGACCGGATGTCCTTCAAGCCCGCCGCGATCGGCGGCGCCGCCGGTCACGGGCGTCCCGTCTCGGCAGGTGAGCCCGCGAACCTCGTCCTGGTCGACGCCGATTACCGTGGGGCAGTGGACCCCGCGGGCTTCGCCTCGCGCAGCCGCAACACGCCCTACGAGGGCCGTGAGCTGCCGGGCCGCGTCACGCACACGTGGCTCCGGGGTCGGGCCACGCTCGTCGACGGGAAGCTCACGTGACATCACTTCTGGAACTGGCCGCCGACAAGGAGTCGGCGGAGGTGACCGACTGGGCCGCGCGCCTCGGCTGGGTCGTGGGGCTGCTGCTCTTCATCGCGCTCGTCTACTGGCTGATGCGCGAGGGCTGGAAGTGGCGCGGCACGCTCCAGAGCGACCTGCCCGAGCTGCCCGCCCGCCCGTCTCCCACCACCGCCCTTGACGGAGACGGCAAGCCGACACTGCCTGGAATGCCGGGCGAGCAGGGTCCGGCGAGACTTGAGCTGAGCGGCAGGTACCACGGGTCGACCACGGCAGGACAGTGGCTGGACCGCATCGTGGCGCACGGCCTCGGCACCCGCAGCCGCGTCGAGCTGACGCTCACCGACACGGGCCTGGACGTCGTGCGCCCCGGCGCGACCGACTTCTTCATCCCGGTCGCGCAGCTGCGCGAGGCCCGTCTCGACAAGGGCATCGCCGGCAAGGTCCTCACGGAGGGCGGTCTCCTGATCGTCACGTGGGAACACGGCGGCAAGCTGCTCGACTCCGGCTTCCGCTCGGACCACGCCGCCGAGCAGGCGGAGTGGGTCGAGGCACTCAACAACATGATCGACAAGAACAGCACTACGGAAGGCACCGCACGATGACGACCTCCACCAGGGGAGCCAGCAAGGTTCCCGCCGTACTCGTCCTGGAGGACGGCCGCACCTTCCGCGGTCGCGCCTACGGGGCCGTGGGGGAGACCTTCGGCGAAGCGGTGTTCTCCACCGGCATGACCGGTTACCAGGAGACCCTGACCGACCCCTCGTACGACCGCCAGATCGTGGTCGCCACCGCCCCGCAGATCGGCAACACGGGCTGGAACGACGAGGACGACGAGTCGGGCCGCATCTGGGTCTCCGGCTACGTGGTCCGCGACCCCGCCCGCATCCCCTCGAACTGGCGCGCAAAGCGCTCCCTCGACGACGAGCTGGCCGCCCAGAACATCGTCGGCATCAGCGGCATCGACACCCGCGCCCTCACCCGCCACCTGCGCGAGAGCGGCTCCATGCGCTCCGGCATCTTCTCCGGCGAGACGCTGCCCGCCGACGCCGAGCTGGTCGAGCGCGTCAAGGCCCAGCCCCAGATGAAGGGCGCGAGCCTGTACGAGGAGGTCGCCACCAAGGAGGCCTACGTCGTCCCCGCGATCGGCGAGAAGCGGTTCACCGTCGCCGCCATCGACCTCGGCATCAAGGGCATGACCCCGCACCGCATGGCCGAGCGCGGCATCGAGGTCCACGTGCTGCCCGCCACGGCCACCGAGGAGGACGTGTACGCCGTCGCCCCCGACGGAGTCTTCTTCTCCAACGGCCCCGGCGACCCGGCCACCGCCGAAGGCCCCGTCGCGCTCATGACCGCCGTCCTCAAGCGGAAGACGCCGCTGTTCGGCATCTGCTTCGGCAACCAGATCCTCGGCCGCGCCCTCGGCTTCGGCACGTACAAGCTGAAGTACGGCCACCGCGGCATCAACCAGCCGGTGCAGGACCGCACCACCGGCAAGGTCGAGGTCACCGCGCACAACCACGGCTTCGCCGTCGACGCGCCCCTCGACAAGGCCGCCGAGACCCCCTTCGGCCGCGCCGAGGTCTCCCACGTCTGCCTCAACGACAACGTGGTGGAAGGCCTGCAACTGCTCGACCAGCCGGCCTTCTCCGTCCAGTACCACCCCGAAGCGGCCGCCGGCCCGCACGACGCCGCGTACCTCTTCGACCGCTTCGTAACCCTGATGGAGGGCCAGCGTGCCTAAGCGCTCCGATATCCAGTCCGTCCTGGTCATCGGCTCCGGCCCGATCGTCATCGGCCAGGCCGCCGAGTTCGACTACTCCGGCACCCAGGCGTGCCGCGTCCTCAAATCCGAGGGCCTGCGCGTCATCCTCGTCAACTCCAACCCGGCGACGATCATGACCGACCCGGAGATCGCCGACGCCACGTACGTCGAGCCGATCACCCCGGAGTTCGTCGAGAAGATCATCGCCAAGGAGCGCCCCGACGCGCTGCTGCCCACCCTGGGCGGCCAGACGGCCCTCAACACGGCCATCTCCATGCACGAGCAGGGCGTCCTCGAGAAGTACGGCGTCGAGCTCATCGGCGCCAACGTCGAGGCCATCAACAAGGGCGAGGACCGCGACCTCTTCAAGGGTGTGGTCGAAGAGGTCAAGAAGAAGATCGGGCACGGCGAGTCCGCCCGCTCGTACATCTGCCACTCCATGGACGACGTCCTCAAGGGCGTCGACGAGCTCGGCGGCTACCCCGTGGTCGTCCGCCCCTCCTTCACCATGGGTGGCGCGGGCTCCGGCTTCGCGCACAACGAGGAAGAGCTGCGCCGCATCGCGGGCCAGGGCCTCACCCTCTCGCCGACCACTGAAGTGCTCCTGGAGGAGTCCATCCTCGGCTGGAAGGAGTACGAGCTGGAGCTGATGCGCGACAAGAACGACAACGTCGTGGTCGTCTGCTCCATCGAGAACTTCGACCCGATGGGCGTCCACACGGGCGACTCGATCACCGTCGCGCCCGCGATGACGCTGACCGACCGCGAGTACCAGATCCTGCGTGACGTCGGCATCGCGATCATCCGCGAGGTCGGCGTCGACACCGGCGGCTGCAACATCCAGTTCGCGGTGAACCCCGAGGACGGCCGGGTCATCGTCATCGAGATGAACCCGCGCGTGTCCCGGTCCTCCGCGCTCGCCTCCAAGGCCACCGGCTTCCCGATCGCGAAGATCGCCGCCAAGCTGGCCGTCGGCTACACGCTGGACGAGATCCCGAACGACATCACCGAGAAGACCCCGGCCTCCTTCGAGCCGACCCTCGACTACGTGGTGGTCAAGGCCCCGCGTTTCGCCTTCGAGAAGTTCCCCTCGGCGGACTCGACCCTGACGACCACCATGAAGTCGGTCGGCGAGGCCATGGCCATCGGCCGCAACTTCACCGAGGCGCTCCAGAAGGCGCTGCGCTCCCTGGAGAAGAAGGGCTCGCAGTTCACCTTCGTCGGCGAGCCCGGCGACAAGGTCGAACTGCTGCGCGAGGCGGTGCGCCCCACCGACGGCCGCATCAACTCCGTCATGCAGGCCATCCGCGCGGGCGCCACGCCCGAGGAGGTCTTCGACGCGACGAAGATCGACCCCTGGTTCGTCGACCAGCTCTTCCTGATCAAGGAGATCGCGGACGAGCTCGCCGCCACCGAGCGCCTGGACGCCGACGTGCTGGCCGAGGCCAAGCGGCACGGCTTCTCCGACGCCCAGATCGCCGAGATCCGCGGCCTGCGCGAGGACGTGGTGCGCGAGGTGCGCCAGGCCCTGGGCGTCCGCCCGGTCTACAAGACGGTCGACACCTGCGCCGCCGAGTTCGCCGCGAAGACCCCGTACTTCTACTCCTCGTACGACGAGGAGAGCGAGGTCGCGCCGCGCGAGAAGCCCGCGGTGATCATCCTCGGCTCGGGCCCGAACCGCATCGGCCAGGGCATCGAGTTCGACTACTCCTGCGTCCACGCCTCCTTCGCGCTCAGCGACGCGGGCTACGAGACCGTGATGGTCAACTGCAACCCCGAGACCGTCTCGACGGACTACGACACCTCCGACCGCCTGTACTTCGAGCCGCTCACGCTCGAGGACGTCCTGGAGATCGTCGACGCCGAGGCGCAGGCCGGCCCCATCGCGGGCGTCATCGTCCAGCTCGGCGGCCAGACCCCGCTCGGCCTCGCGCAGGCCCTCAAGGACAACGGCGTGCCGGTCGTCGGCACCTCGCCCGAGGCCATCCACGCCGCCGAGGACCGCGGCGCCTTCGGCCGCGTGCTCGCCGAGGCCGGCCTCCCCGCGCCCAAGCACGGCACCGCCACGACGTTCGCGGAGGCCAAGGCGATCGCCGACGAGATCGGCTACCCCGTCCTGGTCCGCCCGTCCTACGTGCTCGGCGGCCGCGGCATGGAGATCGTCTACGACGAGACCCGCCTCTCCGCGTACATCGAGGAGTCGACCGAGATCAGCCCCTCGCGGCCGGTCCTCGTCGACCGCTTCCTGGACGACGCCATCGAGATCGACGTCGACGCGCTCTACGACGGCGAGGAGCTCTACCTCGGCGGCGTCATGGAGCACATCGAGGAAGCCGGCATCCACTCCGGCGACTCGGCGTGCGCGCTGCCCCCGATCACCCTCGGCGGCTTCGACATCAAGCGCCTGCGCGCCTCCACGGAGGGCATCGCCAAGGGCGTCGGCGTGCGCGGACTGATCAACATCCAGTTCGCCATGGCGGGCGACATCCTCTACGTCCTCGAGGCCAACCCGCGTGCCTCGCGCACCGTCCCCTTCACCTCGAAGGCGACCGCGGTGCCGCTGGCCAAGGCCGCCGCGCGCATCTCGCTCGGCGCGACCGTCGCCGAGCTGCGCGCCGAGGGCATGCTCCCGGCCGTCGGCGACGGCGGCACGCTCCCCATGGACGCGCCGATCTCCGTCAAGGAGGCCGTCATGCCGTGGTCGCGCTTCCGCGACATCCACGGCGCGGGGGTCGACACCGTCCTCGGCCCGGAGATGCGCTCCACGGGCGAGGTCATGGGCATCGACTCGGTGTTCGGCACCGCGTACGCCAAGTCGCAGGCCGGCGCCTACGGCCCGCTGCCGACCAAGGGCCGCGCCTTCATCTCCGTCGCCAACCGCGACAAGCGCTCGATGATCTTCCCGGCGCGTGAACTGGTCGCGCACGGCTTCGAGCTGTTCGCCACGTCCGGCACGGCCGAGGTCCTCAAGCGCAACGGCATCAACGCCACGGTCGTGCGCAAGCAGTCCGAGGGCGAGGGCCCGAACGGCGAGAAGACCATCGTCCAGCTCATCCACGACGGCGGCGTCGACCTTATCGTCAACACCCCGTACGGCACCGGTGGCCGCCTCGACGGCTACGAGATCCGCACGGCCGCCGTCTCGCGCTCCGTGCCGTGCCTGACGACCGTCCAGGCGCTGGCCGCGGCCGTCCAGGGCATCGACGCGCTGAACCACGGCGGCGTGGGCGTCCGATCGCTCCAGGAACACGCGGAACACCTGACCGCGACCCGCGACTAGCAGCCCACAAGGGGGACACCGAAAACGGTGTCCCCCTTCTGGTGAGCACCCCGAGCACGTTGAGCTCCCTGAGGACCCCTATGTACAAGCTGTTCTTCAACCTCGTCTTCAAGCGCATGGACCCCGAGCAGGCCCACTACATGGCCTTCCGCTGGATCCGCCTCGCGGCCCGTATCCCCGTGCTGCGCACCTTCGTCGCGGCTGTCCTCGCGCCCCGCCACAAGGAACTGCGCACCGAGGCCTTCGGGCTGCGGATGCACGGCCCCTTCGGGCTCGCCGCCGGCTTCGACAAGAACGCCGTCGCGATCGACGGCATGTCGATGCTCGGCTTCGACCACATCGAGATCGGCACGGTCACCGGCGAACCCCAGCCCGGCAACCCCAAGAAGCGCCTCTTCCGTCTCGTCCCGGACCGTGCGCTGATCAACCGCATGGGCTTCAACAACGAGGGCTCCGCGGCCGTGGCGGAGCGCCTGGCGTCCCGTACGCCCGTCTTCACGACCGTCGTCGGCGTGAACATCGGCAAGACCAAGGTCGTCCCCGAGGAGGAGGCGGCCGCCGACTACGTGAAGTCGACCGAGCGGCTCGCCCGCCACGCCGACTACCTCGTCGTCAACGTCTCGTCCCCGAACACGCCGGGCCTGCGCAACCTCCAGGCCACCGAGTCGCTGCGCCCCCTCCTGACCGCCGTGCGCGAGGCCGCCGACCGCAGCGTCGAGGGCCGCCGCGTCCCGCTGCTCGTCAAGATCGCACCGGACCTGGCCGACGAGGACATCGACGCCGTCGCCGACCTCGCCGTCGAGCTCGGTCTCGACGGCATCATCGCCACGAACACGACGATCGCCCGCGAGAGCCTCGGCCTGGCCTCCGACCCCGCCCTCTACGGAGAGACCGGCGGCCTGTCGGGCGCGCCCCTCAAGGAGCGCTCCCTGGAGGTCCTCAGGCGCCTCTACGCGCGCGTGGGCGACCGGATCACGCTCGTGGGCGTCGGCGGCATCGAGAACGCCGAGGACGCCTGGCAGCGCATCCTCGCGGGCGCCACCCTCGTCCAGGGCTACAGCGCCTTCATCTACGAAGGGCCCTTCTGGGGCCGCGCCATCCACAAGGGCCTCGCCGCGCGCCTGCGCACGAGCCCGTACGCCACCCTCGCCGACGCGGTCGGCGCCGACGTCAAGAAGCCCGAGGTCACCGCATGAGCCCCCTGGAGCCCTTCGGCACGCGCCTGCGCCACGCCATGGACGAGCGCGGCCCCCTGTGCGTCGGCATCGACCCGCACGCCTCGCTCCTGAGCGCATGGGGCCTGAACGACGACATCGCGGGCCTGGAGCGGTTCACGCGGACCGTCGTGGAGGCGCTCGCCGGGACCGTCGCGGTGTTCAAGCCGCAGAGCGCGTTCTTCGAGCGCTTCGGGTCGCGCGGCATCGCCGTCCTGGAGAAGGCCGTCGAGGAACTGCGGGCGGCCGGCGCCCTGACCGTCATGGACGCCAAGCGCGGCGACATCGGCTCGACCATGGCGGCGTACGCCGAGACCTTCCTGCACAAGGACTCGCCGCTGTTCAGCGACGCGCTCACCGTCTCGCCCTACCTCGGCTACGGCTCCCTGAAGCCGGCCGTCGACCTCGCGCGGGAGAACGGCGCCGGGCTCTTCGTGCTCGCCCTCACCTCCAACCCCGAGGGCGCCGAGGTGCAGCACGCGGTGCGCGAGGACGGCCGCACGGTCGGCGCCACGATCCTCGGCCACCTCGCCGCCGAGAACGCCGGTGCGGAGCCCCTCGGCTCCTTCGGGGCGGTCGTCGGCGCCACGCTCGGGGACCTGTCCTCGTACGACCTGGCGATCAACGGCCCGCTGCTCGCCCCCGGCATCGGTGCCCAGGGCGCGACCCCGGCCGACCTTCCCTCGGTGTTCGGCGCGGCGGTGCGCGACGTCGTCCCGAACGTCAGCCGCGGAGTGCTGCGCCACGGGCCCGACGTCACGGCCCTGCGGGACTCCGCGACGCGCTTCGCGGACGAGATCAGGGCGGCTGTCGACCCGCGCTGAGCGGGGCGACGGGGCCCGTCCTTATGTTTCCTTGACGGTTCCCCGGCCAAAACCGGGGAGAAATGCCCGATATGTACGGCTCGGCGCAGGCTGACCAGGACTTTTCGTCTGTTCTCGCTGACTCCGGCGGCCATGCCCGCTAGTCTCCGACGAGAGCGAACGGGCAAGTGCGTTGCACGTTGCTCACCAGGTGTGGGGCGACTAGGTTCCTCACCGGTCCGTATCCGACAGTTCGACATCCGAGGTGACGTAGGCGTGGCTCTTCCGCCCCTTACCCCTGAACAGCGCGCAGCCGCGCTCGAAAAGGCCGCCGCGGCTCGCCGGGAGCGGGCCGAGGTCAAGAATCGACTCAAGCACTCCGGTGCCTCGCTTCACGAGGTCATCAAGCAGGGCCAGGAGAACGATGTCATCGGCAAGATGAAGGTCTCCGCCCTCCTGGAGTCCCTGCCGGGCGTGGGCAAGGTCCGTGCCAAGCAGATCATGGAGCGTCTTGGCATCTCCGAGAGCCGCCGTGTGCGCGGTCTCGGCTCCAACCAGATCGCGTCGCTCGAGCGAGAGTTCGGTGGGGGTGCCGCCGGCTGATGTTCTCAGGCACTCCTGAGAACCTGGATAATCGCTGCATGGCTGCAACATCCCGGGGGACGACCCCCGTGCCCCCGGACGTACGTCCGCGGCTGACCGTGCTCTCCGGCCCCTCCGGGGTCGGCAAGAGCACGGTCGTCGCTCATATGCGCAAAGAACACCCCGAGGTCTGGCTCTCGGTCTCGGCCACCACCCGCAAGCCGCGGCCGGGTGAGAAGCACGGTGTCCAGTACTTCTTCGTCTCCGACGACGAGATGGACAAGCTCATCGCCAACGGCGAGCTCCTGGAGTGGGCCGAATTCGCGGGCAACCGCTACGGAACGCCGCGCCGCGCCGTCCTCGACCGCCTCGACGCGGGCGAGCCCGTCCTCCTGGAGATCGACCTGCAGGGCGCTCGCCTGGTGCGCGAGTCGATGCCCGAGGCCCAGCTCGTCTTCCTCGCCCCGCCGAGCTGGGACGAACTGGTCCGCCGCCTCACCGGCCGCGGAACCGAGGCGCCCGAGGTGATCGAGCGCAGGCTCGAAGCCGCCAAGGTGGAGCTCGCCGCCGAAGCCGAGTTCGATACGACGCTGGTCAATACCTCAGTCGAGGACGTGGCCCGTGAGCTGCTAGCCTTGATGAAAGTTCTTTGATCTTTAACAGTGTCTCGACTTCTGGTCCTGACATCACTTGACCCCATCGGAAGGCAGAGAGTGTCCTCTTCCATCACCGCGCCCGAGGGCATCATCAACCCGCCGATTGATGAGCTGCTCGAAGCCACCGACTCGAAGTACAGCCTCGTGATCTACGCCGCCAAGCGCGCGCGCCAGATCAACGCGTACTACTCGCAGCTCGGTGAGGGCCTCCTGGAGTACGTCGGCCCCCTGGTGGACACGCACGTCCACGAGAAGCCGCTCTCGATCGCGCTCCGCGAGATCAACGCGGGCCTGCTGACGTCCGAGGCCATCGAGGGCCCGGCGCAGTAAGCGTTTCGTACCTTCACCACAGGCCCGGCAGTACGACTGCCGGGCCTGTGGTGTGTCATGGAGCAGTACGCATCCGAGTGCGGGGAGACAGTGGCAGTGGCCGAGAAGCCGAAGGTAGTCCTGGGGGTCAGCGGCGGCATCGCCGCCTACAAGGCGTGCGAGCTGCTGCGGCGGCTCACCGAGTCCGGCCATGACGTGCGCGTCGTGCCGACCGCGTCGGCGCTGCACTTCGTGGGCGCCGCTACCTGGTCCGCGCTCTCCGGCCACCCCGTCTCCACCGAGGTCTGGTCCGACGTCCACGAGGTGCCGCACGTCCGCATCGGCCAGCACGCCGACCTCGTGATCGTCGCCCCCGCCACCGCCGACATGCTCGCCAAGGCGGCCCACGGACTCGCCGACGACCTGCTCACCAACACGCTCCTGACGGCCCGCTGTCCGGTGGTCTTCGCCCCCGCCATGCACACCGAGATGTGGGAGCACCCCGCCACCCAGGAGAACGTGGCCACGCTGCGGCGCCGCGGCGCGCTCGTCGTCGAGCCCGCGGTCGGCCGGCTCACCGGCGTCGACACCGGCAAGGGCCGCTTCCCGGACCCCGTCGAGCTCTTCGAGGTCGTACGCCGCGTCCTCGCGCGCAAGGACCTGGCCCAGGACCTCGCGGGCCGCCACGTCGTCGTCAGCGCCGGCGGCACCCGTGAGCCGCTCGACCCGGTCCGCTTCCTCGGCAACCGCTCCTCGGGCAAGCAGGGCTACGCGCTGGCCCGCAGCGCCGCCGCCCGCGGCGCCCGTGTCACGCTCGTGGCCGCCAACGCGGCGCTGCCCGACCCGGCGGGCGTCGACGTCGTGCCGGTCGGCACCGCCGTGCAGCTGCGCGAGGCCGTCGTGAAGGCCTCCGCCGACGCCGACGCGGTGGTCATGGCGGCCGCCGTGGCCGACTTCCGCCCCGAGACGTACGCCACAGGGAAGATCAAGAAGAAGGACGGCCAGGAGCCCGCGCCCATCGCGCTGGTCCGCAACCCCGACGTCCTCGCCGAGATCGCGGGGGAGAGGCCCCGCGCGGGCCAGGTGATCGTCGGCTTCGCCGCGGAGACGGACGACGTACTGGCCAACGGCCGCGCCAAGCTCGCCCGCAAGGGCTGCGACCTGCTGGTGGTCAACGAGGTCGGCGAGCGCAAGACCTTCGGCTCCGAGGAGAACGAGGCCGTCGTGCTGGGCGCGGACGGCAGCGAGACACCGGTGCCGTACGGTCCCAAGGAAGCCCTCGCCGACACCGTCTGGGACCTGGTCGCCCAGCGCCTCTCCTGACGCCACGCGGCTCTGTGTGTGCTCCCCGTCTCACCATCCGGAACTCGGCCATATTCGAGCGCTTGTCTTGACGGGGTGTCCACAGGCAGGGCTCAATGTCATCTTCGCCTCATCGGGCGCCTCAAACCCGCCCAAAATCGGGCACGAGGATTCCCGGTGGGGGCCGATCGTCGTACCGCGCAAGGCAGTGTCGCAGGTCACAGGGCTCCCAAGTGGCGAGACATGTGGTCCGGCGGCCGAGTGTGACCGATAAACTGGTCTCGGACGACGCCGGGCGCAGCTCCCGGCCGTCCACCCATGATCAGCCAGCAGCCGCTGCAACCACAGGGAGCGATGTGTCCCGGCGCCTCTTCACCTCGGAGTCTGTGACCGAGGGTCACCCCGACAAGATCGCTGACCAGATCAGCGACACCATTCTCGACGCGCTTCTGCGGGAGGACCCGACCTCCCGGGTCGCCGTGGAAACGCTGATCACCACGGGCCTCGTCCACGTGGCCGGTGAGGTCACGACGAAGGCGTACGCGCCGATCGCGCAGCTCGTGCGCGACAAGATCCTCGAGATCGGTTACGACTCCTCGAAGAAGGGCTTCGACGGCGCCTCCTGTGGCGTCTCGGTGTCCATCGGCTCGCAGTCCCCCGACATCGCGCAGGGCGTCGACACGGCGTACGAGAAGCGTGTCGAGGGCGACGAGGACGAGCTCGACAAGCAGGGCGCGGGCGACCAGGGCCTCATGTTCGGCTATGCCTGCGACGAGACCCCGGAGCTCATGCCGCTCCCGATCCACCTCGCGCACCGCCTCTCGCGCCGCCTCTCCGAGGTGCGCAAGAACGGGACCATCCCGTACCTGCGCCCCGACGGCAAGACCCAGGTCACCATCGAGTACGACGGCGACAAGGCCGTCCGTCTCGACACGGTCGTCGTCTCCTCGCAGCACGCGTCGGACATCGACCTGGACTCGCTCCTGGCCCCCGACATCCGCGAGTTCGTCGTCGAGCCCGAGCTGAAGGCGCTCCTCGAGGACGGCATCAAGCTGGAGACCGAGGGCTACCGCCTGCTGGTCAACCCGACCGGACGCTTCGAGATC
This sequence comes from Streptomyces venezuelae, assembly GCF_008642315.1. Lineage (NCBI taxonomy): Bacteria > Bacillati > Actinomycetota > Actinomycetes > Kitasatosporales > Streptomycetaceae > Streptomyces > Streptomyces venezuelae. The sequence goes on from NZ_CP029192.1 coordinate 7,424,701, forward strand.
GGCGGCCCGATGGGCGACGCCGGCCTCACCGGCCGCAAGATCATCATCGACACGTACGGCGGCATGGCCCGCCACGGCGGCGGCGCCTTCTCCGGCAAGGACCCGTCCAAGGTCGACCGCTCCGCCGCGTACGCGATGCGCTGGGTCGCCAAGAACGTCGTCGCCGCCGGTCTCGCGGCCCGCTGCGAGGTCCAGGTCGCGTACGCGATCGGCAAGGCCGAGCCGGTCGGCCTCTTCGTCGAGACGTTCGGCACGGCCACGATCGACACGGACAAGATCGAGACGGCCATCGGCGAGGTCTTCGACCTGCGCCCGGCCGCGATCATCCGCGACCTCGACCTGCTCCGCCCGATCTACTCGCAGACCGCGGCGTACGGCCACTTCGGCCGGGCGATCCCCGACTTCACGTGGGAGCGCACGGACCGCGTGGAGGCGCTGCGGAAGGCGGCGGGACTGTAGTCCTCGCCCTCTCCCGGTCACTGTCGATGCCCGGTACCCCTGCGGGGGTGCCGGGCATCGGCGTTTTTGCGGCCGTGCGGCCGTGTCAGTGCGGTCTGGTAGGAATGCAGCTGTGAGCAGGGAGAACGAGGTCGAGGGCGGGGGAGCCGAGGAGCCGGAGCAGCTCGCGCTGATTCGTGAGTCGGTGCGCAGGGCCAAGGTGCCGCGTGCCAAGCCCCGGACCTGGCGGGGGGCCGCGCTGGCCAAGGAGCTGCCGGTCGCGCGCGTGCTCGTGGACAAGGGTGTGCTGCACCTCGACCGCTATTTCGACTACGCCGTGCCGCAGGAGCTGGACGCCGAGGCGCAGCCCGGGGTGCGGGTCCGGGTGCGGTTCGGGGCCGGGTCGCGGAACGTGCGGGAGGGGCGGCGTGAAGGTGGCGGGCTGATCGACGGGTTCATCGTCGAGCGGTGCGCGGAGACGGAGTACACGGGGCCGCTTGCGGCGCTGGCGCAGGTCGTGTCGCCGGAGCCGGTGCTCGACTCCGGGCTCCTGGAGCTGGCGAGGGCCGTCGCCGACCGGTACGCGGGCAGTCTCGCCGACGTGCTGCAGCTCGCGGTGCCGCCCCGGCACGCGCGGGCCGAGTCCAAGGCGGCTCCCGAGCCGCCCGCCCCGCCGGCCGCGCCCGAACCGGGGAGCTGGGGGAGGTACGGGCACGGGCCGGAGTTCCTGCGCTCCCTCGCCTCGGGGGGCGCGCCCCGCGCCGTGTGGACGGCGTTGCCCGGGCCGCAGTGGGCCGAGGAGATCGCCCGCGCCGTCCAGGCCACCCTCGCCTCCGGGCGGGGCGCGCTCGTCGTCGTGCCGACCGGGCGGCCCGCCGCGCGCGTGGACGCCGCGCTCACCGAGCTGCTCGGCCCCGGGCAGCATGCGCTGCTCACCGCCGACGCCGGGCAGGAGCGGCGCTACCAGGAGTGGCTCGCCGTGCGGCGCGGGACCGTGCGGGCCGTCGTCGGCACCCGGGCCGCCATGTTCGCGCCCGTACGGAACCTGGGCCTCGTCGTCGTCTGGGACGACGGGGACTCCAACCACAGCGACGACCGGGCCCCTTTTCCGCATGTGCGAGAAGTGTTGGAGCTGCGGGCCACGCGGGACAAGTGCGGCTTCCTGCTCGGGAGTTGGAGTTGCACGGTCGAGGCGGCGCAACTCGTCGAGAGCGGGTGGGCCGCGCCGCTCGTCGCCGACCGCGAGCAGGTGCGGGGGAACGCGCCGCTCGTGCGGACCGTGGGCGACCTGGACCTCGCGCGGGACGAGGCGGCGCGGGCCGCGCGCTTGCCGACGCTGGCGTGGCAGGTCGCCCGTGAGGGGCTGAAGCACGGGCCCGTCCTGGTGCAGGTGCCGCGGCGCGGGTATGTGCCGCGGCTCGCCTGCGAGCGCTGCCGTGAGCCCGCACGGTGCCGCCACTGCGCCGGGCCCCTGGAGGCGCAGGAGAGCGGGGCGGCCCTGCGGTGCGGCTGGTGCGGCGTGGCGGAGGCCGCTTGGCACTGCGAGTCCTGCGGCGGGTTCCGGCTGCGGGCACAGGTCGTCGGGGCGCGCAGGACCGCGGAGGAGCTGGGCCGGGCGTTCCCCGCGGTGCCGGTGCGGACGTCGGGCCGCGAGCAGGTTCTCGACACGGTGCCGGGGGCGCCGGCGCTGGTGGTGAGCACACCGGGTGCGGAGCCCGTGGCCGAGGGCGGTTACGCGGCCGCCCTGCTGCTCGACGGCTGGGCGATGCTTGGCCGGCCCGACCTGCGGGCGGGCGAGGACGCGCTGCGGCGGTGGGTCGGTGCCGCGGCACTGGTCCGTCCGCAGGGCGTGGGCGGCACGGTGGTGGTCGTGGCCGAGCCGACCCTGCGGCCGGTGCAGGCGCTGGTGCGGTGGGACCCGGTGGGCCACGCGGTGCGGGAACTCGCGGAGCGCGCCGAGCTGGGCTTCCCGCCGGTGTCGCGCATGGCGGCGGTGGCGGGTCCGTCCGAGGCGCTCGCGGAGTTCCTGGCGGGTGCGGAACTGCCGGGGGACGCGGTGGTGTTGGGGCCGGTTCCGGTGCGGGGTGGCGGGCCGGGAGGTCCCGGCGGTCCTGGCGGGGGCGGCGGGGCCGGTTCCGGGGGGTCGCGGCGTGGTGCGGGGGCGGCGCCCGCGTCCGAGCCGTGGGAGCGGGTGCTGATCCGGGTGCCGCCGGGCAGCGGGGCGGCTCTCGCCGCTTCGCTGAAGACGGCGCAGGCGGCGCGGATGGCGCGGGGGGCGAAGGGTGCGCGGGAGGCGGGGGGAGAGCCCGTGCGGGTGCGGGTCGATCCGTTGGACATCGGGTGAGCCGGTTCTGAGCGGTTCCTCCGTACGGGGTTCGTTCACCCCCGCGCGGGGTTCGTTCACCTCCGCACGAAGCCCAACGGTGGTCCCCATGAAGCCGCCGCCCCCATGAAGCTGCCCCCTCGTCCTTGGCGGAGGAGCGAGAGGGCAGCGGTCGTCGGGGTGTGCGGCGGGGTCAGCCGTTGCGGGGACCGGGGAAGGCCGTCGGCCTCGGCTCGTCGCGGAGGGTGGGGCTGCCCGCCGTCGGCTGGGTCGGCATCGTTCGGGCCGCGGGCACGGACGGCAGGGGGACGCCGACCGGGAGGGGACGCGTGGCCGTCGACGTGACCGCGGGCGTCGGGGTCTCCGTGGCCCGCTCCGCCTCGGCCGCCGCCTGCGTGGTGGCCCGTCGCGCGCCGTAACGGCGGTGGACCGCCTGCTTGGTGACGCCGAGGGCCGAGCCCACCGCGTCCCACGAGAACCCCAGCGAGCGGTCGAAGTCCACCGCCGCGGTGACCAGCGTCTCGACGCTGTCCCGGAGTTCCTGGGCGAGACGGACGGTCGGGGCGGGGGCCCGCCCGTACACGACGAAGCCCGCGGACGGGCTGGAGCGGCGCGGGCGGTAGACGTTGCCGAGCTGCGCGGTGAGGGTGCGCAGCGCGTCCACCTGCCGCCGGACCCGCTCGATGTCCCGTACCAGGAGGTGCAGGCTGGCCCGTGCCTGGGCGTCGTGGGTTGCGTGGTCGGCCATGAACAAGCCTCTCGAACCGGCGTTGAAAAGGATCGGGCCGCGTCGGCGGCCCGTTGTGGTCAACTCTTTCTTGACCAACGCGCTAGTTCGTGTGGGGTCACGGTGCGGGGGCGTATATGCATATGCACAGGGCGCGCGGCGATTCGTACGCCCCCGGTGGGGAGCGCCGCCGCAGGCGGGGACGACCGGCCCGGGCGGGGTCCGCGCGCGGCCCATAGACTGGTGTGCTGCCGTCGCCCCACCCACTGACCACCACTGATTAGAGATCCGAGGTACCCCTCAGTGAAGCTTGTCTTCGCCGGCACTCCCGAGGTCGCCGTCCCCGCGCTGGACGCCCTGATCGCCTCCGACCGGCACGAGGTCGCCGCCGTGGTGACCCGCCCGGACGCGCCTGCGGGGCGGGGCCGCAGGCTCGTCGCGAGCCCGGTCGCGGAGCGCGCGGAGGAGGCCGGCATCGAGGTGCTCAAGCCCGCCAAGCCGCGCGACGAGGACTTCCTGGCGCGGCTGCGCGAGATCGGCCCCGACTGCTGCCCCGTCGTCGCGTACGGCGCGCTGCTGCCGAAGACCGCCCTGGACATCCCGGCCCGCGGCTGGGTCAACCTGCACTTCTCGCTGCTGCCCGCGTGGCGCGGCGCCGCGCCGGTGCAGCACGCGGTGATGGCGGGCGACGAGATCACCGGCGCCTCCACCTTCCTGATCGAGCAGGGCCTCGACTCCGGGCCCGTGTACGGCACGGTCACCGAAGCGGTGCGGCCCACCGACACCAGCGGGGACCTGCTCACGCGCCTGGCGTTCGCGGGCTCCGGCCTGCTGGTCGCGACGATGGACGGCATCGAGGACGGGAGCCTGCAGGCGGTGTCGCAGCCCGCCGACGGCGTCACCCTCGCCCCGAAGATCACCGTCGAGGACGCGCAGGTGGACTGGGCGGCGCCCGCGATGCGGGTGGACCGTGTCGTGCGGGGCTGCACCCCCGCGCCCGGCGCCTGGACCGTCTTCCGCGGCGAGCGGCTGAAGATCATCCAGGCCGGCCTCGTCCAGGACCGCACCGACCTCGCGCCCGGTGAGATCTCCGCGGCGAAGAACAACGTGTACGTCGGTTCCGGTTCGCACGCCGTCGAGCTGCTCTGGGTCCAGCCGCAGGGCAAGAAGCCGATGCGCGGAGCGGACTGGGCACGCGGGGTCCGGATCGCCCCGGGTGAGCGGATGGGGCGCGGCGACGTAGGCTGAGTTGGTTCGGAACCATTCCCACTCGGACCACTTCAGCACTCGGACCCATTTCAGCAGCGGAGCACCTTTGAACGACCAGCCGAACCGGCGACCCCGCAAGCCTTCCGGGAAGTCCGGCAAGCCCTACCGCCGCCCCCAGAAGGACCCCGTCCGCTACCTCGCCTTCGAGGCGCTGCGGGCGGTCGACGAGCGCGACGCGTACGCCAACCTCGTCCTGCCGCCCCTCCTCAAGAAGGCGCGCGACAAGGGCGACTTCGACACGCGGGACGCGGCGCTCGCCACCGAGCTGGTCTACGGAACGCTCCGCCGCCAGGGGACGTACGACGCGATCGTCGCGGCCTGCATCGACCGGCCGCTGCGCGAGGTCGACCCGCCGGTCCTCGACGTGCTCAACCTCGGCGTGCACCAGCTGCTCGGCACGCGCATCCCGACGCACGCGGCCGTCTCCGCCTCGGTGGAGCTGGCCCGCGTGGTGCTCGGCGACGGGCGCGCCAAGTTCGTCAACGCCGTGCTGCGCAAGGTCTCCCAGGACGACCTCGACGGCTGGGTGGAGAAGGTCGCGCCGCCCTACGACGAGGACGCCGAGGACCACCTCGCCATCGTCCACTCCCACCCGCGCTGGGTCGTCTCGGCGCTGTGGGACTCGCTCGGCGGTGGCCGCGCCGGCATCGAGGACCTGCTGGAGGCGGACAACGAGCGGCCCGAGGTGACGCTCGTGGCGCGCCCCGGCCGCACCACCGCCGACGAACTCCTCGACTCCGTCGGCGAGGACTCCGCGCTGCCCGGGCGCTGGTCGCCGTATGCCGTGCGGCTCAGCGAGGGCGGCGAACCCGGCTCCCTGGAGGCCGTGCGCGAGGGGCGCGCGGGCGTCCAGGACGAGGGCAGCCAGCTGGTCGCGCTCGCACTCGCGAACGCCCCGCTGGACGGGCCCGACGAGAAGTGGCTCGACGGCTGCGCGGGCCCCGGCGGCAAGGCGGCCCTGCTCGCCGGACTCGCCGCCCAGCGCGGCGCCGCGCTGCTCGCCTCCGAGAAGCAGCCGCACCGGGCCGGCCTCGTCGCCCAGGCGCTCGCCGGGAACCCCGGCCCCTACCAGGTCATCGCGGCCGACGGCACCCGCCCGCCGTGGCGGCCCGGCACCTTCGACCGCGTCCTGATGGACGTGCCCTGCACGGGACTCGGCGCCCTGCGCCGCCGCCCCGAGGCCCGCTGGCGTCGCCGCCCGCAGGACCTGGACGGCTTCGCGCCGCTCCAGCGCGCGCTGCTGCGCAACGCGTTGGAGTCGGTGCGGGTCGGCGGCATCGTCGGGTACGCCACGTGCTCCCCGCACCTCGCCGAGACGCGGGCCGTCGTGGACGACGTCCTCAAGCACGGCGGCGGCGCCGAACTCGTCGACGCGCGGCCGCTGATGCAGGGCGTTCCGGCGCTGGGCGACGGCCCCGACGTACAGCTGTGGCCGCATCTGCACGGGACGGACGCGATGTACCTGGCGCTGATCCGGCGCACCGCCTGACCTGGCGCACCGTCTGATCGCGCCGTCCGACCGCATCGTCTGATCCGGCGCACCGCCCGGCCCCTCGCTCGGGGTGACCCCTCGCTCCGGGTGACAGCTCGGGCGCGGTTGGCGCGTCCGCCGTGTGCGGGCTCGTCGCCGCCCTAGAGTCTCCGTTCGTCACCCGGTTCCACCGCACCGGGACCGTGTGCTTCGGAGGGGCGGGGAGTGAGGCCGGTCAGCGCGGCGCCGCCGGATCCGACGGAGTCACGGTCCGACGTACGGGCCACGTGGCGGGCCCGGCTGCGCGAGGCCGTCGTGCCGCTCGCCGGGCGTGGTTTCCGGCTGCACTGGTGCGGCTGCCTGTTGTCGTGGGCGGGTTCGGCCGTCGCCCCGCTGGCGCTCGCTTTCGCCGCGCTCGCCACCGGCGGTGGCCCGCAGACCCTGGGGATCGTGCTCGCGGCCGGCGTCCTGCCACAGATCGTCCTGCTGCCGCTCGGTGGCGTGATCGCAGACCGGTACCACCGCTTCCGGGTGATGGTGTGGTGCAACGTCGTGTGCGCGCTCGTCGAGACGGCGGCCGCGTGTCTGCTCTGGTCGGGAGCCGTCCACACCTGGCAGCTCGCGGTCACGTCGGGGGTGTGCGGCTCGGCGAGCGCCTTCTTCGTGCCTGCGGCGGACGGTGCCGTCGTCGAGGTGGTGCCGACCGGACAGCGGCGCACGGCCAACGCCCTCCTGAAGTTCGGGCAGAACATGGGGAAGATGGCGGGACCGGCGCTCGGCGGCGTGCTCATCGCCGCGGCGGGCCCGGCCCTGGCGCTCGTCTGGGACGCGGTGACGTTCGCGGTGTCTGCCGTGCTGTTCGCGCGGATCAAGGTGGACCGGGCGGCCGTACGTCCGGACTCCGCGGCGCCACGCGAGGGCAGGCCGGGTAGGGGCCTGCGGGGTGAGATGGGACGCGGCTGGCAGGAGGTGTGGCAGCGGCGCTGGCTGGCGGTGATGGTGTGCCAGGCCGCCGTGACCGGCTCCGCGTGGCTGGCGGGCTACCAGATGCTGGGGCCCCTGTACGCGCAACGGGTCCTCGGCGGGGCCGCGCTGTGGGGCGTGGTCGTGTCCGCGTTCACCGGCGGTCTGATCGCGGGGGCCGCGCTGGCACTCGCGTGGCGGCCGTCCGCCGCGGGTGCCGTCGTGTGCGGGGGGACGGTGATGCTGGCCCTGCCCCTCGCGGCGATGGCCGTCCGTGCCCCGCTGCCCGCGCTGGTGGCCGCCTTCGTTGTGGCGGGTGCGGGCCTGGAGCTCGCCATGGTCGTATGGCTCTCGCTGCTCCAGGAACGCATCCCGGGCGACCGGCTCAGCCGGGTCCTGTCGTACTCGACGCTCGGCCAGATGCTGCCCGTACCCGTCGCCTACCTCCTGACCGGGCCCGTGGCCGCCCGGCTCGGACTGGACACCACCCTCGTCTGGGCGGCTGCCGTCGTCATGGCCGCCGCGCTGCTCCCGCTGGTCCTGCCACAGGTGCGGCGCCTCACCATCACGCCCACGACAAGGCCTTAGTCCCCACGCCGTGCCAGCGGATGCGGCCACCACACCTTCGGCCCCACGTCCAGGAACAGCGCCGTCACCAGGACCGAACGGACGACGAAGGTGTCGAGAAGGACGCCGAGCGCCACCGCGAAGCCGATCTCGGCGAACGCCACCATCGGGAGCGTGCCGAGCGCCGCGAACGTGCCCGCGAGGACCAGGCCCGCCGAGGTGATCACCGCGCCGGTCGCGGCGAGGCCGGTCAGGACGCCCGCGCGCGTGCCCTGGTGGCCCGCCTCCTCACGGATGCGGGTCGACAGGAAGATGTTGTAGTCGATGCCGAGTGCCACCAGGAACACGAAGACGAAGAGCGGGAAGTCCGTCGGCTCGCCCGCGTAGTCGAAGAGGTGGCGGAAGGCCAGCGCGCTGAGGCCGAGGGCCGTCGCGAAGGACAGGACCACCGTCGCGATGAGCAGCAGCGGGGCCACCACCGCGCGCAGCAGCACCGCGAGGATCAGCAGGACCACGGCGAGGACGAGCGGGATGATCAGTTTGTTGTCGTGGGCCGTGGCGCGGTCCATGTCGAGCAGGGCCGCCGTGCCGCCGCCCACCCGCGCGTCCGCGTCGGGTACGGCGTGGACGGCGTCGCGCACCCGTTCCACCGTCCGTTTCGCGGCCGCGCTGTCGGACGGATCGGTCAGCGTCGCCTCGAACAGCACCTTGCCGTCGTGCTCGGCCTTCGTCCCCGGCGGCCGTGCGACACTCGCGGGCACCACGCCGCGCGTGTCCCGTACGACGCGGACGACGGCGTCGTCCTGCGCCTGACCGGCCACGATCACCAGCGGATCGCCGGAGCCCGCGGGGAAGTGCCGTGCGAGGACCTCCTGGCCGGTGATCGAGTCCGGCTTGTCGGTGAAGGCGTCGGCGTTGCTGAGGCCCTCGGCCCGCAGTTGCAGGAGCCCGAGCGAGAGGAGTGCGAGGGTCGCCGCCGTGACGCCCCAGATCAGCCGCGGGCGGCGGTCGATGCGCCGGCCCGTGCGCGCCCACAGGCCGCGCTCGGTCGGTTCGGGGGAGCCGACGTGCGGGATCAGCGGCCAGAAGAACCACCGGCCGAAGATGACGAGCAGGGCGGGGAAGAGCGACAGCATCGCCAGGAGCCCCACCGTGACGCCGATCGCGGCGACCGGGCCGAGGCCGCTCGTCGAGTTCATCTCGGCGGCCAGCAGCACCAGCATGCTCAGGACGACCGTCGCGCCCGACGCGAGGACCGCGGGACCCGCCCGGTGCAGGGCGAGGGCCATCGCCTCGTGGCGGTCCTCGTGGCGGCGGAGTTCTTCGCGATAGCGAGCGACCAGGAGGAGCGCGTAGTCGGTGCCCGCGCCGAAGACGAGGACCGTCAGGATGCCCGCGCTCTGGCCGTTGACGGTGAGGTCGGCGTGCTCGGCGAGGAGGTAGACGAGGGCCTGGGCCGTGAACAGCGCGGTGATCACGGAGAGCAGCGGGGCGAGGAGCAGCGTCGGGCTGCGGTAGGTGAACAGCAGGATGACGATCACGATGCCGGCCGCCGCGAGCAGCAGCGTCGAGTCGATGCCCTCGAAGGCCTCCGCCGAGTCCGCGCCGGTGCCGCCGGGCCCGGTGATGTGCACGGCGAGGCCGTCGCCGCCGTTCCCGACCCGTTCCCGGATGCTGTCGACGGCGGGTCCGATGCGCTCCCAGCCCTCGGCGTCCATGGTGATCGGGACGGCCACCTGAGCCGCCTCGGGGTTCGCCTTCTCGTCGTACACGGGGCCGCGGGTCTCGGCGCCGCGGATGCCGTGGGCGCGCAGTTCCCCGGCCTGGCGGACGTCCTCGGTGATCTGCTCGCGGTCCGCCGCGGTGAGGCCGCCTTCGCGTGCGTACACGACGATCGCCGGGATCACCTCGGGCCTGAACTCGGCCGAGATGTCCAGTACTTGGGTCGATTCGGCGGAGCCGGGCAGCCAGGACTCCGCGTCGTTCTCCTGGGCGTCGGTGAGCTTCTGGGCCAGGGGCGCCGCGACGATGATCACCACCAGCCAGAACAGCACCACCAGCCACTTGGCGCGCCGCCCGCAGACCAGCCACGCGACGCCGCGCCGCTCCTGCCGCCGTTCCTCCGCCATGGCTTCCCCCCGCTTGCCGTGCGCGGTGCCGCTGGACCGTCCAGCATGGCACTCGGCACGCGGTCGCGGGAGCCACCGTGCCCATGCGGTGGACTGCGGTCAGCAACGAGCGCCGGGCATGGCAGGCTTGGGGCATGGCCGTGCAGATCAACCCCAGCATCCTGTCCGCGGACTTCGCCCGTCTTGCCGAGGAGGCAAAGGCAGTCGAAGGCGCCGACTGGCTCCACGTCGACGTGATGGACAACCACTTCGTCCCGAACCTCACGCTCGGGGTGCCGATCGTAGAGTCGCTGGCCCGTGCGACGGACACGCCTCTGGACTGCCATCTGATGATCGAGGACCCCGATCGCTGGGCCCCGCAGTACGTCGAGGCGGGCGCCGGGTCCGTCACCTTCCACGCGGAGGCGGCCGCGGCCCCGGTCCGGCTCGCGCGCGAGATCCGCGCCAAGGGCGCCCGCGCCTCGATGGCGCTGAAGCCCGCGACGCCCATCGAGCCGTTCGAGGATCTGCTCCCCGAGCTCGACATGCTGCTGATCATGACGGTCGAGCCCGGCTTCGGTGGCCAGGCGTTCCTCGACATCATGCTGCCCAAGATCCGCCGCACCCGTGAGCTGATCGCCAAGCACGGCCTGGAGATGTGGCTGCAGGTCGACGGCGGCGTCTCGGCCGAGACCATCGAGCGCTGCGCCGAGGCCGGGGCCGACGTCTTCGTCGCCGGCTCCGCGGTCTACGGCGCCAAGGATCCCGCGGACGCGGTACGTTCATTGCGCACCCAAGCCGAGGCAAAGACCGCGTCAAGCGGCTGGGCGTGCGACCACTGAGCCAAGGGAACGTGAACGCAGTCCGCCAGGGCTGATCGACCAGGCCGGATCTGCAAGGATGAACGGCGAATCCAGTTTGTGAACAGCAGTGAGGAGAGCGCCGTGTCGGCCATGTCGGCGGGTCGGTCAGCCATGCGGATGGGACCCGCGGAGCTGGTGCAGGCGGCGGCCATGGCCCGCCGCTTCTACCTCGAGGGCAAGTCCAAGATCCAGATCGCCGAGGAGTTCGGCGTCAGCCGCTTCAAGGTGGCGCGGGTCCTGGAGACCGCCCTGGAGCGTGATCTCGTGCGTATCGAGATCCGGGTGCCCGCCGAGCTGGACGCGGAGCGCTCGGACGCGCTGCGCGCCCGCTACGGCCTGCGGCACGCCGTCGTCGTGGAGTCGCCGGCGCCCGCCGACGAGATCGACGAGTCGCCCGACCCGGAGAACCTCGGGGAGGTGGCGGCGGACCTCCTCGGCGAGCTCGTCACCGAGGGCGACGTGCTCGGCCTCGCCTGGGGCCGCTCCACGATCCACATGGCGGCCGCGCTGGACCAGCTGCCGCCCTGCACGGTCGTGCAGCTGACGGGTGTGTACGACGCCGGGACCGCGGAGCGCGGCTCCGTCGAGGCCGTCCGCCGCGCCGCCCAGGTGTCCGGCGGCGAGGCCCACCCCATCTATGCGCCGATGCTGCTGCCCGACCCCGCGACCGCGGCGGCGCTGCGCAACCAGACCGGCATCGCCCGCGCCTTCGAGTACTTCGACAAGGTCACGGTCGCCTGCGTCTCCATCGGCTCCTGGGAGCCGGGGATCTCCACCGTCCACGACATGCTCAGTGACGAGGAGCGGGCGCACTACGCCTCGCTGGGCGTCGCCGCGGAGATGTCGGCCCACCTGTTCGACGCCGAGGGGCGTCGGGTCGGGCGGGACCTCGGGGAGCGGTGCATCACCGTCGAGGCGGATCGGCTCCGGCGGATTCCGGAAGTCGTCGCCATCGCGGGCGGGCAGCGGAAGGCTGCCGCCATCGACGCGGTGCTGCGGTCCGGGCTTGTCACCAGCCTGGTGACGGACACGGCTGCTGCCGATCAGTTGCTTGTCGCCGGGGCCGCGCCTCGGCCCGCACTTGATCGGGCGGATCCGGACGGGAGCTGAGCGTCTGCGGGTCGTGGGGGTTGTTCGCGCAGTTCCCCGCGCCCCTTACGGGGCGCCGTGGCAAGGTCTGACGCATGGTGTACCGGTTCGTTCCCCGCGCCCTGGGGGTTCTGCTCGCCTGCTTCGCGGTTTTCGTCGCCGGGTGCTCGTCCGCGGGCGGCGACCGGGACGCCCCCGCCTGGGCCCGTGGCATGGCCACCGTCCAGGCCGAGCGGCTGCCCGGTGAGGCGCGGCAGACGTTGCGTCTCATCGACGACGGGGGCCCCTTCCCGTACCCGAAGGACGGCACCGTCTTCGGCAACTTCGAGCGCGAGCTGCCGCGGCAGAAGCGTGGGTACTACCACGAGTACACCGTCCGCACGCCCGGCGAGCGGGGGCGCGGGGCTCGGCGGATCGTCACCGGGAGCGGTGACGAGGTCTACTACACCGACGACCACTACGCGTCCTTCAAGGCGGTGCTGAGGCGATGACGACCCACGACGCGGGCGGGGACCCGTTCACGCCCGTGCTGGAGGCCGTGCGCGGCGCAGGATGGGCCACCACGACGCTCTCCCTCTCGGGTGTGACGGACAAGGCCGCCTTCATGGAGCGCTGCGCCCGCGGGCTCGGCCTGCCCGACTGGTTCGGGCGCAACTGGGACGCGCTCGCCGACTGCCTCACCGATCTGTCGTGGGAGCGGCCCGCGCGCGGGAGGCTGCTCGTCGTATCCGGATGGCAGGAGTACGCGGACGCGGCGCCGGGGGAGTGGCGGATCGCCCAGGACGTGTTCTCCTCGGCCGTCGAGCACTGGCGGGGGGCGGCGGAAGGCGGTCTTGAGATCGTGCTCGCGCTCGGTCCCGCCGACAGCGCCGACAGCGCCGACAGCGCCGACTGTGCCGACTGTGCCGACACGGAGCGTGGCGGCGACTGAACCCGCTGTTCCGTTTCCGGCTGCTCCTTGGATGATCGGACCAGTGCCCCACCGGCCCGCCTGGGTGATCGTCCCAGGCGGCACAACCCCGGCGGCATGGGAGAATGAAGTACGTGCTTTTCCCCCGGCTACCTGTCCGGGGGCCACCTCTGATCGACTGGGATGAGCAGCACGTGCGCTTCCTCAATGACATCCAGCCTGCGTACGACCTGACGTACGACGACGTCTTCATGGTCCCGAGGCGCTCCGCCGTCGGATCCCGCCAGGGCGTGGACCTCTCGTCGCCCGACGGCACCGGCACCACGATCCCGCTGGTCGTCGCCAACATGACCGCGATCGCCGGCCGCCGCATGGCCGAGACCGTCGCCCGCCGCGGCGGCCTCGTCGTCATCCCCCAGGACATCCCGATCGAGGTCGTCACCGAGGTCGTCTCCTGGGTCAAGACGCGCCACCACGTCCTGGACACCCCCATCGTCCTGGCCCCCACGCAGACCGTCGCCGACGCGCTCGCCCTGCTGCCCAAGCGCGCGCACGACGCCGGTGTCGTCGTCGACGCCGACCAGAAGCCCCTCGGCGTCGTCACGGACGCCGACCTCTCCGGCGTCGACCGCTTCACGCAGCTCTCCGAGGTCATGTCCCGGGACCTGCTGCTCCTGGACGCCGACATCGACCCGCGCGACGCCTTCAACAAGCTGGACGCCGCCAACCGGCGCTACGCCCCTGCGGTGGACAAGGACGGCCGCCTCGCCGGCATCCTCACCCGTACGGGCGCCCTGCGCGCGACGCTCTACACCCCGGCCGTCGACGCCGACGGCGGCCTGCGCATCGCCGCGGCCGTCGGCATCAACGGTGACGTGGCGGGCAAGGCCAAGCAGCTCCTCGACGCGGGCGTCGACACGCTCGTCGTCGACACCGCGCACGGCCACCAGGAGTCGATGATCTCCGCGGTGAAGGCCGTGCGCGCGCTCGACCCGCAGGTCCCGATCGTGGCGGGCAACATCGTCGCCGCCGAGGGCGTCCGCGACCTCATCGAGGCCGGCGCCGACATCATCAAGGTGGGTGTCGGCCCCGGCGCCATGTGCACCACCCGCATGATGACCGGCGTGGGCCGCCCGCAGTTCTCCGCGGTGCTCGAATGCGCCGCCGAGGCCAAGAAGTTCGGCAAGCACGTCTGGGCCGACGGCGGTGTCCGCCACCCGCGCGACGTCGCCATGGCGCTCGCCGCCGGCGCGTCGAACGTCATGGTCGGCTCCTGGTTCGCGGGCACCTACGAGTCCCCGGGCGACCTCCAGCACGACGCCCAGGGCCGCGCCTACAAGGAGTCGTTCGGCATGGCCTCCGCCCGTGCCGTGCGCAACCGCACCTCCGAGGAGTCCGCGTACGACCGCGCCCGCAAGGCGCTCTTCGAGGAGGGCATCTCGACCTCCCGCATGTTCCTCGACCCGGCACGGCCCGGCGTCGAGGACCTGATCGACTCGATCATCGCGGGCGTCCGCTCCTCCTGCACGTACGCGGGCGCGGCCTCCCTGGAGGAGTTCGCCGAGAGGGCCACGGTCGGCATCCAGAGCGCCGCCGGTTACGCGGAGGGCAAGCCGCTGCACGCCAGCTGGAGCTGACCCTTCCCGACCTGCACGAAGGCCCCCGCGGTGCGTCCGCGGGGGCCTTCGTCGTGCTCCCGGTGACGGGCGGAACGCAACGGACGAAACGGACCGCGCAACGAAGAGACGCATATGACGGAAGTGCGCAATGATCATTCGGCGGTACGCAAGGTTGCTGCATTACGGTCGGGAAGCCATGGACTCTAGAGTCAGGCGCTGAACGTGGTGTGGCGGGGACTGCCTGCTCGGTGGTTCCCGTCGCCAAGCGCGGGTGCCGTGGGTCCTCGCCGCCCTGACCGGCAGCGATGAAGGAGCCAGCGCGTGCTCGACCAAGGCGCACCCCCGCAGAACCGCCCAAGCCCCCCGGGCAGCCCTGGCCTCGCCGGCCGTCTCATGCGCCGCAAGCCGGTGGAACGCCTGGTCGAGGAGGGTGGCCAGGGCGAGGGAGGGGCGCTGCGGCGCTCCCTCGGCATGTGGCAGCTGACCATGATCAGCATCGGCGCCACGCTCGGCACCGGCATCTTCGTCGTCCTCGGCGAGAGCGTCCCCAAGGCCGGTCCCGCCGTCACCATCTCCTTCGTGATCGCCGGACTCACCGCGCTCTTCTCCGCGCTGTCGTACGCGGAGCTGGCCGGCTCCATCCCGGTGGCCGGTTCCTCGTACTCGTACGCGTACGCAACGATGGGTGAACTCGTCGCCTGGGTCTGCGGCTGGTGCCTCGTCCTGGAGTACGGCGTCTCGGTCGCCGCGGTCGCGGTCGGCTGGGGCGAGTACCTCAACGAGCTGCTCGACGGGACCATCGGCGTCACCATCCCCGACGCGCTCTCCGCGGCGCCCGGCGAGGTCGACGGCGCGATCATCAACCTGCCCGGCCTGATCGTCGTACTGCTCGCCATGGTGTTCCTGCTCGGTGGCGCCAAGGAGTCGGCGACGGCCAACACGATCATGGTCGTCGTGAAGATCGCCGCGCTCGTGCTCTTCTGCACCATCGGCTTCATGGGCTTCAAGTCCGGCAACTACTCGGACTTCATGCCGCTCGGCACGGCCGGTGTCAGCGCCGCCGCCGCGAGCCTCTTCTTCTCCTACATCGGCTTCGACGCCGCCTCCACCGCGGGCGAAGAGGCCAAGAACCCGCAGCGCGACCTGCCCCGCGCGATCATGCTGTCGCTGGTCATCGTCACCGCCCTCTACGTCCTGGTCGCCGCCGTCGCCGTCGGCGCCTGGAACTGGAAGGACTTCGAGGGCTCCGAGGCCACGCTCGCCGCGATCATGAACGACGTCAGCGGCCAGCACATGTGGGGCACGATCCTCGCCGCGGGCGCGGTCATTTCCATCGCCTCCGTCGTCCTCACCGTCCTCTACGGCCAGACCCGCGTCCTGTTCGCCATGTCCCGCGACGGACTGGTCCCCAAGGCGTTCGGCAGGGTCAGCAAGAAGACGGGCACGCCCCGCGTGAACACCGTCATCGTGTCGCTGTTCTGCGGGGCGCTCGCCTCCGTCATCCCGCTCGGCAAGCTCGTCGACGCCACCAGCATCGGCACCCTGTTCGCCTTCGGTCTGGTCAACATCGCCGTGGTCGTGCTGCGCAGGACCCGCCCGGACATGCCGCGCACCTTCCGGGTGCCGCTCGGCTGGCTCTTCCCCGTGCTCGGCTTCGGCTTCTGCGCGTACAACATGTTCAGCCTCGACTCCGCCACCTGGAAGGTCTTCGGTGTCTGGATGGCCGTCGGCCTCGTGTTCTACTTCCTGTACGGCATGAGCCGCTCCCGATTGGCCACAGCAGAGAAGTGATCCACCCCCCGTGCGACTGAACGATCTCGACGAACGCATCGTGCACGCCCTCGCCGAGGACGCCCGCCGCTCCTACGCCGACATCGGCCAGCTGGTCGGACTCTCCGCGCCCGCCGTGAAGCGGCGCGTGGACCGGCTGCGGGCCACCGGGGCCATCACCGGCTTCACGGTCCGCGTGGACCCGGCGGCCCTCGGCTGGGAGACCGAGGGGTTCATCGAGATCTACTGTCGCCGCAACACCTCACCGGAGGCGATCCAGCGAGGCCTGGAGCGCTACCCGGAGATCGCGTCCGCGTCCACCGTCACCGGTGACGCGGACGCGATCGTGCAGGTCTTCGCCGCGGACATGCGGCACTTCGAACGGGTCCTCGAGCGCATCGCGGGGGAGCCGTTCGTGGAGCGGACGAAGTCCGTGCTCGTGCTCTCGCCCCTGATGCGCCGCTTCTCTTCGGGGTCTCCGGCCTAGTTCCCGGCGTTCCCGGCTTCCTGCGGCTCCGGGTACGGGACCTTCCACGGGACGACGTCCGAGTCGCCCGTGCCCTTCCTGACCTTCTCGTAGGGGGCCGAGCTCGCGCACAGCGCCAGGGTGTCGGGTTGGCCCTGGGTGGCTCCGTAGGCCGCCCAGCTGTATCCGACGCGATCGTTGCGACCCCGGTCGTCGACGGTGAAGCCGACGCGCTTGCCCTTCATCTTCTTGAAGTTGCCCTCGGTGATGATGCCGGTCGCCGTGGCGACCTTGCCGCCCGTCATCAGGCAGTCGACACGGCCCTTCGCCCAGCCGCCCTCGCCGCCCGGCCTGTCGAGGTGGACGAAGTGGAAGGTGCCGGTCGCCCCGCCGCCCCCACGGTCAGCAGCGACGCGGCGGCCACGGCGATGGCGCGGGGGTGCGGGGTGGCTGTGCGGATCATGGAAAGCCTCCGTCTCGGAGTCCGTGCACCCGGTCCGTCCGGGCGTGATCACGTTCTCGCGGAAGGGGGTTCCGGCACGTCCGGCCACGGGCCCCACTCCTCTTCCACCGCGCGGCGGGGAGCCTCACCCGCACCCTGCGCCTGCAGGAAGACCCCCTTGATACCCGGGGCCCATGCCGACGCGCAACGAATCGCCGCGCACACCCCGCCACGCGCAACAGATCACGCAGCTGCCCGCAACGGTCGCGCCTTGTCCGGGCACAGCCGCCGACCGTACCGTCTTACCGACCCCGCCTTCCCCTTCGCACGCCCCGAGGATCCGCCATGCCTGCGCTGCGCACCGCCCTGCTCCAGAGCTCCGGGCAGCCCGGTTCCGTCGACGCGAACCTCGCGGCACTCGACGCGGCCGCCGGACGCGCCGCCGCGGCGGGCGCCGGGCTGCTCGTGGCGCCCGAGCTGTACCTCACGGGGTACGCGATCGGCGACGACATCGCCCGGCTCGCCGAGCCCGTCGACGGGGATTCCGCGAAGGCCGTCGCCGCGATCGCGGCCCGCCACGAGGTCGGCGTCGCCTACGGCTACCCGGAGCGCGAGGGCGACCTGGTCTTCAACTCCGTCCGGCTGATCGGCCCGGACGGGGCCCGCCTCGCGAACTACCGCAAGACCCACCTCTTCGGCGGCTTCGAGCGCGACTCCTTCACCCCCGGCGAGCAGACCGTCGTCCAGGCCGAGCTCGGCGGCGTCCGCGTCGGCCTGATGATCTGCTACGACGTGGAGTTCCCGGAGAACGTCCGCGCGCACGCCCTCGCGGGCACCGACCTGCTCGTCGTGCCGACCGCGCAGATGCACCCCTTCCAGTTCGTCGCCGAGTCCCTCGTGCCGGTGCGCGCCTTCGAGAACCAGCTGTACGTCGCGTACGTCAACCGAGTCGGACCCGAGGGGGAGTTCGAGTTCGTCGGGCTCTCCACGCTGGTCGGTCCCGACGGTGTGGCGCGCGCCCGTGCGGGCCGCGGCGAGGAGCTCGTCCTCGGCGACGTCGACCCGGAGTTCCTGGGCTCCTCCCGCGAGAACAACCCGTACCTGCGCGACCGCCGCCCCGGCCTGTACGCGTCCCTCGTCTGAGCCCTCCCCCCCCCGCAGCCCCGCAGCCTTCTGCTTCAGTTCCCCCGCAAGGAGTCCGTACCCCATGACGTCCACTGTGCCCACGGCCATCCAGCACACCGACGCCCAGCCGCCGATCACCATGTTCGGTCCGGACTTCCCTTACGCCTACGACGACTTCCTCGCCCACCCCGCGGGCCTCGGCCAGATACCCGCGACCGAGCACGGCACCGAGGTCGCCGTCATCGGCGGCGGTCTCTCCGGCATCATCGCCGCGTACGAGCTGATGAAGATGGGCCTCAAGCCCGTCGTCTACGAGGCCGACCAGATCGGCGGCCGGCTGCGTACCGTCGGCTTCGACGGATGCGACGCCGACCTGACCGCCGAGATGGGCGCGATGCGCTTCCCGCCGTCGTCGACGGCGCTGCAGCACTACATCGACCTGGTGGGCCTGAAGACCAGCGCGTTCCCCAATCCGCTCGCCGAGTCGACCCCCTCCACAGTCGTCGACCTCAAGGGCGAGTCGCACTACGCCGAGACGGTCGAGGACCTGCCGCAGGTCTACCGTGACGTCGCGAAGGCGTGGAACGACTGCCTCGAAGAGGGTGCGGACTTCTCCGACATGAACCGCGCCCTGCGCGAGCGCGACGTGCCGAAGATCCGCGAGATCTGGGCGAAGCTCGTCGAGAAGCTCGACAACCAGACGTTCTACGGCTTCCTCTGCGACTCCGAGGCGTTCAAGTCCTTCCGGCACCGCGAGATCTTCGGCCAGGTCGGCTTCGGCACGGGAGGCTGGGACACGGACTTCCCGAACTCCATCCTGGAGATCCTGCGCGTCGTCTACACCGAGGCCGACGACCACCACCGCGGCATCGTCGGCGGCAGCCAGCAGCTGCCGCTGCGCCTGTGGGACCGCGAGCCGCAGAAGATCGTGCACTGGGAGCCGGGCACGTCCCTGTCGTCGCTGCACGAGGGCGGCGCGCCGAAGCCCGCCGTGACCCGTCTCAACCGCACCGCCGGGAACCGCGTGACGGTCACGGACGCCTCCGGCGACATCCGCACCTTCCAGGCCGCGATCTTCACGGCCCAGTCGTGGCTGCTGCTCTCGAAGATCGAGTGCGACGACTCGCTCTTCCCCATCGACCACTGGACGGCGATGGAGCGCACCCACTACATGGAGAGCTCGAAGCTGTTCGTGCCGGTGGACCGGCCGTTCTGGCTGGACAAGGATGAGGAGACCGGCCGTGACGTCATGTCGATGACGCTCACCGACCGGATGACGCGCGGCACCTACCTGCTGGACGACGGGCCGGACAAGCCCGCCGTCATCTGCCTCTCCTACACCTGGTGCGACGACAGCCTGAAGTGGCTGCCGCTGTCGGCGAACGAGCGCATGGAGGTCATGCTCAAGTCGCTCGGCGAGATCTACCCGAAGGTCGACATCCGGAAGCACATCATCGGCAACCCGGTGACCGTGTCGTGGGAGAACGAGCCCTACTTCATGGGCGCGTTCAAGGCGAACCTGCCGGGCCACTACCGCTACCAGCGGCGTCTGTTCACCCACTTCATGCAGGAGTCGCTGCCCGAGGACAAGCGGGGCATCTTCCTCGCGGGCGATGACATCTCCTGGACGGCGGGGTGGGCCGAGGGTGCGGTGCAGACCGCTCTGAACGCGGTGTGGGGCGTCATGCACCACTTCGGTGGGGCGACGGACGCGACGAACCCCGGTCCGGGGGATGTGTACGACTCGATTGCTCCCGTCGAGCTGCCTGAGGACTGAGCACGCCGTTTCGCCCGGGGCGGTGGGCACCTGACGGCCCGTCGTGGCTGGTCGCGCCCACGCGGCGGAGCCGCAGACGACACAGCCCCGCGCCCGTGGGCCGGCCCCTGCGGGGCGGCCCACGCCTACGCCCCCAGCCCGCACCCCCGCGGGCTGGGGGCGACGTCTATACCCCTGCCGCCCTCACCGCCCCGTACACCTCCGCCGCCACGTCCCTCAGCTCCTCCGCGTCCCCCGTGCTGCCCGCCAGGTCGATGAGGATCTCGTCCACCGCGCCCGTGGACGCGTGCGCTGCGAGGTCCTCGACGATCTGGGCGACGTTGCCCTGGAAGGGGGCGCGTCGGGCGCCCTCGTGTGCCTTGGGGGTGTACCGCGTGTTGGCCCGCAGGACGGTGTGGAGCGGGCGCGTCCGGCCCCGCTCGGTGGCCAGTTCCTTCAGGGTCTTGGCCTGTTCGGCGAGGGCTTCGGGGCCCGCCGCCACCGGCATCCAGCCGTCCGCACGGTCCACCAGCCTGCGCAGGGCGCGGGGGCTGTTGGCGGGGAGCAGGACCGGGATCGGCCCGGCGGGCTTGGGTCCGACCACGGACGGCGCGATGGTGGTCAGCTCACCCTCGTACGCCACCGGGTCGGGGCCCCACACCGCACGGCAGACGTCGAGCAGCTCGTCCAGGACCTTGCCGCGCCGCTCGTAGGGGGCGACGGAGGCGGCCGCGTACTCGTCGCGGGACCAGCCCGTGCCGAAGCCCGCGACGACCCGGCCGCCGCTCGCCGCGTCCAACGAGGCCAGCGAGCGCGCCAGTTGGAACGGGATGTGGAGCGGGGCGACCAGTACGCTGGTGCCGAGCCGGGCCCGTTCCGTGGCCGCCGCGGCGAGCGTCAGGGCGATCAGCGGGTCGGCGACCGAGCGGTACGCGTCGGGCCAGGGGCGGCCCGGGATTCCGTACAGGCCCTGTGTGGCGGGCTCGGGGTAGAGGATGCGCTCGTGGACCCACAGGCTTTCGTAGCCCATGTCCTCGGCGGCCCGTGCCACCGCGGGGACGTCGCGTCCGATGTCGTACTGACTGCCCTGGGGCAGGCCCAGTCCGAGAGGGGTCGCCATACCGGTGCTCCTTTGCGTCGGGTACGCCGAGAACGGTCGTTTCAACGTACAACGATCGCTGTCAGTCCGGCAGCGGCGTCAGCAGGATCCGGCCCACCAGACCCACCGCCCCGTCCAGCCGCTCCCCGAACTCCTCCGCCACGCACGGCAGTTCCCGCAGCGCCCACAGTGCCCGCCCCGACGCCCAGGCGCCGTCCCTGGCCCGCTCCAGGCTCCAGGAACCGGCGAGGTGTGTCAGCGGGTCGCCGACCTGGAGGAGGTCGGGGCCCGGCATCAGCTCCTCGCGGATGCGCTCCTCCAGGGAGACGAGCGAGTCGCCCACGCGGTCGAACTCGTCCTCCAGATCGGCCGGTTCGCACCCGAGTGCCCGGCAGCTGTCGACGACGGCCAGCGCGAGGTCGTGCCCGATGTGCGCGTTGATGCCGGCGAGCGCGAACTGCAGGGGGTGGATTCCGGGATGGCGGCGGTACTGGAACAGCGGGCGCCAGCAGGCGGGCGGGCGGCGCCCCTCGGCCGCCGCGTCGACGGCCGCGAGGTACCGATGGGCGAAGCGGACGGCCAGGGTGCTCGCGGCGTGGGTGTCGGGGAAGGCGCCCCGGCCGAGGCGCCGGGCGACTTCGTCGGTCACCGTGAGGTAGACGCGGTTGAAGACGGCGACCCCGTCGCGCGGCGGCCAGTCGGCGCCGAGCGCCCGCATCCGCGCCAGCACGCCGTCGACGTCGTCGGCCCCTCGGGCCCGGGTCCTGAACTCTGCGAAACGCTCCACCTGCGCCATGGGGGCAGGGTCCCAGCCCCGGCCCGCCCCGGACGCCAGCGCACCGGGCACTTCCCCGAAACGAGGGAACGCACGGCGTGCGGGGCGGGCGGGGAGTGGACGCGGCTCGGCGCGCCCACTCCCCGCGCATGGCTGTGCACACCCTCTCCCGTGTACGCCTACGGGTGGGCGCGTGAGTCGGCCGGCTCCGGAGCCGCGACCGAGGGCGGAACCTGCGCGGGACGCCGCTTGCCGAGCCCGAGCGCCGTACCCCCGATGACCAGCGCCGAAGCCACCAGCGCCGCGCTGAACCAGAGCGGCGCGCGGTAGCCGAGCCCGGCGGAGATCGCGAGGCCGCCGAGCCACGGGCCGAGCGCGGCGCCCACGTTGAACGCGGCCGTCGCGAACCCGCCCGCCAGGTGGGGCGCGTCGGCCGCGGCGTACAGCGCCCGCGCGATCAGCGTGGAGCCGACCCCGAACGACAGCGCGCCCTGGACGAGGACCAGGACGACCACCGCCGCCGGATGCGCCGCCGTCACCGCGAACAGGACCCACCCGGCGAGCAGCGCGAGCGAGCCGAACACGAGGACGGGCAGGGGCCTGACGTCGGCGAGGCGCCCGGCCGCGGCGACTCCGACGAAGGAGCCGACGCCGAACAGCGCGAGCATCGCGGGCACCCAGCCGGAGCCGAGACCGGCGACATGGGTGACGACGGGGGAGAGGTAGGTGAACGTGCAGAACGTCGCGCCGTTGACCAGCGCGCCGAGCAGCAGCGTCACCAGGAGCCGCGGACCGCGCAGCGCGCCCAGCTCCCCGAGCACACCCGCTTTCCCGGCCTCGGGCGTCCCCGCGGGAACGGCCCGCGCGATGGCGAGCACGGCGGGCAGTGAGAGCAGGGCCACCGCCCAGAACGCGGAGCGCCAGCCCCACGCCTCGCCGAGCAGCGCGCCCGCGGGCACGCCCGCGACACAGGCGACGGTCACGCCGCCGAGCAGGGCGGACGTGGCGCGTCCCTTCGCGTCGGGCTCGACCATGCTCGTGGCGGTGACCAGTGCGACGGCGAGGAAGCCGGCGTTGGCGAGCGCGCCGACGACACGGGTCACCAGGAGCACAGCGAAGCTCGTGGTGAGCGCGCCGACGACATGGACGAGCAGGAAGGTGACGAGGAAGACGAGGAGCGCGCCGCGGCGCGAGAAGCGGCGGCTCAGAATGGCCATGAGCGGCGCGCCGACGATCATTCCCACGGCGAACGCCGAGGTCAGATGGCCCGCGGCCGGAACGGTGACGGACAGGTCGCGCGCGATGTCGGGGATCAGTCCCGACAGCATGAACTCGGAGGTTCCTTGCGCGAAGACGGCAAGCCCGAGGAGGTACAGGGCAAAGGGCACAGCGGGACTCCGCAACCACGATGTGGATCGACAGGATCAGGGCACGGGGCGGTGATCCGGTGGCGGCGGCGGCCCGTGGGCCGGCACGTCAGCGCTGTGGCGCGAGAAGCCACCGGACAACCGGTGGCGTGAGTCTGTCGGACTCGGGAGTGGACATGGTGCGCACCCTAATCAGGCGTGACGCACCACGTCCAACGATTTGCGGACAGGCTGTCAGCCGCGCTCGCGGTCCTCTTCGTCGTAGGTGGACGTGCCCGAATCCAGGAGCGGTTCCTGGGACTTGAGGTGGGCGGGGGCGAAGGCGCGCAGCACGTGGTAGCCCGTGATGACGACGATCGTGCCGAGCGCGATGCCGCTCAGCTGGAAGTTGTCGGTGAACTTCAGGGAGACGCCGCCGACGCCGATGATGATGCCCGCCGCGGCGGGCACCAGGTTCAGCGGATTGCGCAGGTCGACCTTGGCGTTGATCCAGATCTGGGCGCCGAGCAGGCCGATCATGCCGTACAGGATGACGGTGATGCCGCCGAGCACGCCGCCGGGGATCGCGGCCACGACCGCGCCGAACTTGGGGCAGAGCCCGAAGAGCAGGGCGAAGCAGGCCGCCGCCCAGTACGCGGCCGTCGAGTAGACGCGGGTCGCCGCCATCACCCCGATGTTCTCGGAGTACGTGGTGTTGGGCGGGCCGCCGACCGCGGTGGAGAGCACGGACGCGGCGCCGTCGGCGGAGATCGCCGTGCCGAGCTTGTCGTCGAGGTTGTCGCCGGTCATCTCGCCGACGGCCTTGACGTGGCCGGCGTTCTCGGCGATCAGCGCGATGACGACGGGCAGCGCCACGAGGATCGCCGACCACTCGAAGCTCGGCGCGTGGAAGGACGGCAGGCCGATCCAGTCGGCGTGGCCGACGGCGGACAGGTCCAGGCGCCAGTGGTCGACGACCTTGCCCGAGGCGTCCGCCGAGTGGATCTTGCCGAAGACCTGGTCGAAGACCCAGGAGATGCCGTAGCCGAAGATCAGGCCCAGGAAGATCGCGACGCGCGACCAGAAGCCGCGCAGGCAGACCACGGCGAGGCCGGTGAACAGCATCACCAGGAGCGCCGTCCACTGGTCCTGCGGCCAGTACGTCGATGCCGTGACCGGTGCCAGGTTGAAGCCGATCAGCATGACGACTGCGCCCGTCACGATCGGCGGCATCGCGGCGTGGATGATCCGTGCCCCGAACTTCTGCACGGCGAGGCCCACCAGGAACAGCGCGGCGCCGACGACGAGGACCGCGCCGGTCACCGTCGCGCTGGAGCCGCCCTGCGCGCGGATGACCGCGGCGACGCCCACGAAGGAGAGGGAACAGCCCAGATAGCTGGGCACCCGGCCGCGCGTGGCGAGCAGGAAGATGATGGTGGCGACGCCCGACATCATGATCGCGAGGTTCGGGTCGAGACCCATGAGCACGGGGGCCACGAAGGACGCGCCGAACATGGCGACCACGTGCTGGGCGCCGAGCCCGAAGGTGCGCGGCCAGGAGAGCCGCTCGTCGGGACGGACGACGGCTCCGGGCGCGGGGGTGCGCCCGTCGCCGTGCAGCTTCCAGCGCACGCCGAGATCCATGGTGAGTTAGTCGCTTTCTGTGCGCCGAACCGGGCCCGGTCTGGTGGCCGGAAATGATCGACGCCATGTTAATGCGACGTAAGTGCGGGTTCTCGCGTGTGCGCGGTGTTCCGGTCGGGATCGGGTCGGACGACCTGGTGGGTCAGGACCTCGGTCCGTGGGCCGCCGTGTCCGCGGGCGCGCCCTGCGCCGCCTTGCGCCCGCCCGTGCGCAGGACGCCCGCGAAGACCGTGAGGCCGCAGGCGAGCAGCGTCACCAGGCCGAAGGAGGTCACGAGGCTCGTGGCCTCCGCGAGGGCGCCGATCGCGGAGGGGGCGATCAGGCTGGAGGTGTACGTGATGGTGGCGACGCCCGCGATGGCCTGACTGGGGTTGGGACCGCTGTGCCCGGCCGCGGCGAAGGCGAGCGGCACAACGACCGCGATGCCGAGGCCCATCAGCGCGAACCCGCCCATGGCCATCACGGGATGCGTGGCGAGGACGACGAGCAGGCCGCCGAGCGCCGCGAGGATGCCGCCGGCCCGCACCGTGCGCACCGCGCCGAACCGGTTGACCACCGCGTCGCCCACGAGCCGGGCGATGGCCATGGTGAGCGTGAAGCCGGTCGTGGAGGCGGCGGCGACACCGGCCGACGTGTCCAGGACGTCCCGCAGGTAGACCGCCGACCAGTCCAGGCTCGCGCCCTCCGCGAAGACCGCGCAGAAGCCGACGGCGCCGATGAGCAGCGCCGACTTGGGCGGCAGCGAGAACCGCGGCGGCGCCTCCTCCTCCGGCTCCGGCTGCAGGTCGAGGACGCCCTGGCAGGCGACGAGGCCGAGCGTCGTCAGCGCGGCGGCGGCGAGCACGTGGTGCAGGCGGGCGTCCGAGCCGAGGTGGGCGGCGACCGTGCCGGCCGCGGAGCCGATCAGGGCGCCGACGCTCCACATGCCGTGCAGCCCCGACATGATCGACTTCCGCATGCGGGTCTCGGTCTCGACGCCGAGCGCGTTCATCGCCACGTCGGACATGCCGGAGGTCGCGCCGTACACGAAGAGGGCCAGGCAGAGCGTGGGCAGGTTCGTTGCGAGGGACGGCAGGACCAGGGCGAGCGTCCACATGACGAGGAGGCCGCGCAGGGCGTTGCGGGCCCCGAAGCGGTGGCTGATGCGGCTCGCGAGCGGCATCGCGACGGACGCGCCGACCGCGGGGAAGGCGAGGGCGAGGCCGAGCATGCCCGCGCTGACGTCCGCGTGGTCCTGGATCCACGGCACCCGGGTCGCGAATGATCCGGCGACCGAACCGTGCACGCAGAACACGGCCGCGACGGCGAGCCGCGCCCGCTTCAACCGCTGTTCGTCGTAGACCACTTCACTCATCCGTTCCGCCCCTCCCGAGTGCTGTCTCGATCCGGCGACGTAAACTATCAGGAACCCTGCCTGATAAATAGAAGATTCCTGTGGGAGGATCCGGCCATGCCTGTGTCGCCTGCCTCACCGAGTACCGCCCGAGCCATCAACGACCGGCTCGCGCTGGGGCTCCTGCAGAGCGAAGGGCCGCTCACCGCGAACCAGTTGAAGCAGCTCACCGGCCTGTCGCGGCCCTCGGTCGCCGATCTCGTCGAGCGGCTCCAGGGCTCCGGGCTCATCACGGTCGTCGGCGAGGCGGGTGCCCGGCGGCGCGGCCCGAATGCGCGCCTGTACGGGATAGTCGCCGACCGCGCCCACCTCGCGGCGCTCGACGTGCGCACCGAGAGCGTCTCCGTCGTCGTCACCGATCTGCTCGGCGCGGTGCTCGCCGAGGCGTCCGCGCCCATCGGCGGCGGAACCGGCACCGGCACCGCCGTCGAACAGGCCGTCGCCCTCGTCGAGCGCACGGCCGCGGAGGGCGGAGTGCAGCGCCTGCACACCGTCGGCATCGGCGCCCCGGGACTCATCGACCCGGCCACCGGCGACCTGCACGACACGTCCTCGCTGCCCGCCTGGCACCGCCGCCTCGCCGGCGCCCTCCACGAGCGGCTCGGCGCGCGCGTCCTCGTGGAGAACGAGACCAACCTCGCGGCCCGCGCCGAACGCAGGGACGGCGCCGCGCACGACCGCGACACGTTCGTGCTGCTCTGGCTCGGCGACGGCGTCGGCGCGGCCGTCGTGCTCGACGGCGTGCTGCGCAGGGGCGCCTCGGGCGGCACCGGCGAGATCGGCTTCCTGCCGGTGCCCGGCACGAGCACGCTGCCGTCGGCGACCGGCTGCGAGGGCGGCTTCCACTCGCTGGCCTGCGCGGCGGCCCTGCGCGAACTCGGCGCGGAGCACGGCATCCTGGAGCCCGGCGGGTCCGCCGCCGACGTGGTGCGGCACGCCGTCGAGACCGGCGAGTACGCCTTCCTGGACGCCGTCGCCGACCGGGTGGCCGTCGGCGCCGCGGCGATGGCCGCGATCCTCGACCCCGGTTGTGTGGTCCTCGGCGGCGAGGTGGGCCGCGCGGGCGGCTCCGAGCTCGCCGCCCGCGTCACGGACCGCGTCGCGGCCATGTCGCCCCTGCGCACGGAAGTGCGGGCCGGCACGCTCGGCGGGGCCGCGGTGCTGCGCGGGGCGCTGCTCGCGGCCCGCGACGCGGCGCAGGACGAGCTGTTCGGACCGCGGACGGGTCACTGACCGCGGCGCCGCCTCACTGGCCTGCGGCCCCGGACCGCACCGCCAGGTACTCCTCGAACGTCCGCTTGCCCACGGCCCGGTCCGGCGTCAGAAGGCCGCCCGCCCGTGCCGCACGGTAGGTGCGGCCCGCGAGCCGCACCGGCAGCACCCGGCGCCGCTTGCCGCTCGCCCGCAGGTAGGCGCGGGCCAGTTCGGGGAAGGTGCGGACCTCGGGGCCTCCCATGTCCTCGACGCGCCCCGCCGGAGGCGCCGCCGCCAGCTCCGCGAGGCGGTCCGCGACCTCACCGACCTCGATCGGCTGGTCGCTGACCCCGCCGGGCAGCAGCATGACCGGAAGCTTCGCCGAGGCCTCCATGATCTGCAGGACCAGGTCGTGGAACTGGGTGGCCCGCAGCACGGTCCAGCCGAGCCCGGACTCCTCGATGAGCCGCTCCACCGCGAGCTTCGTCTTGTAGTAGCCCATCGGCACCCGGTCGATGCCGACGATCGAGATGTAGACCAGATGGGCGACGCCGGCCTTCTCGGCGGCCGCGATCAGATTGCGGGCGGCACGCTCGTCCCCGCCGCGCACACTGCTCGCGCAGTGCACGATCACGTCCACCCCGGTGACGGCCGCGTCCAGGCCCGTGCCCTCGCGCAGGTCGACGGCGTACGGCTGGGTGTGCCTGCTGAGCACCCGTACCTCGTGACCGTCCGCGCGCAGCCGCTCCGTCACCAGTCGGCCGAGGGTTCCCGTACCACCGGTCACCAGGATCGTGCTCATCACAGGGCTCCTTCGTCGTCATGCGGCGCCCCCGCCCCGCTCACGCCCGTAGGCTGCCAGATCCTACGGGCGTGAGCACTTCGGACGGTCAGCAGGCGCCGAGATCCTGCCAGACGCCCCATTCGCCGCCGGCACCGGGCTCATCGCCCTTCGTCCACCACTTGGCCTTCCAGGTGTGGGACTTGTGGGACACGGTGGTCCCGCCGCCGTATTCGGTGCCCGAACCCCACGCGGGCGCCGTGCACTTGCCGGGCGTCGGCGGGTCGGTCGGGTCCGGCGGGTCGGTCGGGTTCGTGCCGCCGCCCGGCTCGACGACCGTGGTGCCGCGCGCCAGGTCACCGGCGAGCGCGTACGTCGTGCCGCTGATGTTCACCGTCCAGTTCCAGGGGGTGGACACCGGCAGGTAGTAGTTGAAGGAGAGGTCCACGGAGGCGCCGGGCGCGAGCGACTGCCAGGCCGGCAGCTTCAGCGAGACCCGGTGGAAGTCGCCCTTCAGGCCGCCGACGTTGCTGCCCGTGTGGTCGCTGCTGATCACCTTCGTACCGAAGCCGGACTGGTCGGAGGCGTTGCCCGGGGCCGCGGTGGAGTAGTCGAACTGGAACTCGGTGCCGCCCGGCAACGCCGTCTTCGTGTTGTTGGTGATCTTCACCTTGGGCGTGATCGGGTAGTTGGAGTCGCCCAGCTTGAAGTCGCCGAACTCCACACCGATGTCGACGGCCTTGGTGGGCAGCTCCTTGTTGGAGACCTTCGCGCCGTACGGCTTCGCGTTCTTGAACTTGTCGTGCATCAGCGAGGTGAGCGTGTCGCCCATCTCGTACTGGCCCTTGGTGGCGTTCCAGCGGTAGTCGCCCGCCATCTCCCAGATCATCGTGCCGCCGATGCCCCGGTCGACCACGTAGTCGGCCTTCTTCGCCACCGACTCCTCGTCCTCCGTGGACAGGAAGACCTTCTTGTCGGCGTTCCACAGCCACGGCGCGACGAGCGTGGAGCTGTACTTGCGGGCGTAGGTGCCGGTCAGCTTGGTGTCGGCGGGGAAGCCGTACTTGGTGACGTAGTCGCCGACGATCCCCTTCTCCAGGTTCTTGGCGTGCCACATCGGGTTGGAGCCCGCCGGAGACTCCTTGCCGTTGTCGTCCTTGTCGTGCCAGAGGTTGTCGATGCCGACCGCGCCGTCACCGCACTTGGTCAGGCCGGACCCCGCCGGGCAGCTGGTCGCGGCCGCCTTGCCCCACAGTCCGTCGGTGCCGCCCTGCACGTTCTTGAAACCGCGGGTGTAGTACGGCAGGCCGATGTTGATGCGGCCTGCCGGCATCGAGCCGCGGAAGTAGTGGTAGGCCCAGTCGGTGTTGAGGTAGCCGATGCCGCCGTACTGGGAGCTGCCGTAGACGTTGGCGGCCGCGAGCTCGGCGTCCTTGCCGTCGTCGAAGAGCGAGGCGTTCGGGCCCACGTACTCGTTCCAGGCGCCGTGCAGGTCGTACGACATGATGTTGACGTAGTCCAGGTACTTCTGGACCTGGAAGGTCTCCATGCCGCGCAGCAGATAGCCGGAGGAGGGGGCCGCCACCGTCAGCATGTAGTGCTTGCCGTCGGCCGCACCCGCCTTGTCGAGCTTCTGGCGCAGGGACTTCATGAGCGCCGCGTAGCCCTTGACGAGGCCGCCGCGGCGGGCGTTGGAGAGCGAGTAGTCGAGCGGGTTGCCCGCGTCCTTCATCGTCGTCGGGTACTCGTAGTCGATGTCGACGCCGTTGAAGCCGTACTTCTTTATGAAGGAGACCGCCGAGTCGGCGAACGTGTCGATGCCCGCCTGGTTGACGGAGCCGTCCGCGTTGGTGGCCATCGAGTAGAAGCCGCCGGAGTTCACGCGCTTGCCGTCGTCACCGAAGTAGCCGCCGGTCTCGGCCCAGCCGCCCACCGAGATCAGCGTCTTGACGTCCGGGTGCTGCTTCTTGAACTTGGTGAGCTGGTTGAAGTGGCCCTTGTAGGGCAGCGCCGGGTCCATCTCGGCGCCCGCGACGCCCGGCCACGTCATGCCGGTGGCGGCGTTCTTCTCGCTGTCGGAGCCGACGGAGAGCTTGTTGTCCTTGTCGACGTGCGCGAAGGCGTAGTTGATGTGGGTGATCTTGTCCCACGGGATGTCCTTGGCGAGGTAGGCGGGCTCGCCGTTCTTGCCGGTGCGCCAGCCGGTGAAGTAGCCGATGGTGCGGCGCTTGTGGTCGGCGCCCATCTTCTCGCGGCCGTCGCTGTCGTAGACGGTGCAGTAGGGGACGTTCACCCCTGGCGTCTGGTAGAGGCCGTCGGGGCGACAGGACGCGTCGTCGGCGGCGGCGGCCGGGGCGGCGCCGCCGGAGACCAGACTGAGCAGCAGACCTGCGACGGCTGCGCCGGACGCGAGCAGCGTGGGTCTCGCGCGGTTGAGGGACGGCAAGGGGAGCCTCCTGGGCGGGTGCGGAACACGAGCGGGGCGGAACAGCACAACTGGCACAGATGTGGATCGTTCTGGGGCCCCGGGCGTGCACGCCGTCGGCTCCTGCTCCTCGGAGGTGTCGGTGAGATTAAGAGGACTAGACCAGTGCGTCAATAGGTCTGGACCAAGTTGGTTGAATGTGATGTTGAATGGTCATGCTGTGAGTCAGCCCACACACGTTCACCCATATGGCCCGCATCCGGTCATGGCACACTGGCCTCGTACCAGAAGCAGCGCACTCCGGGGTCGGTGTAATTCCGAACCGGCGGTTACAGTCCGCGACCCGGTCACCTCCAGTGACCGGTTGACCAGGTGAAATTCCTGGACCGACGGTGAAAGTCCGGATGGGAGGCAGTGCGCGGCGGGCGGGCATCCGTGCACGCCGTCGTTTTGGCTCGTTCCCGGCCTCGGCCCGGAACGGTCTCCGGGTTTCCGGGGACAGGTGTCATCCGGCGCAGGCGTTGCCGCAGGTGTTCTCGTCCGTACGTTCTGTCGTTCTCGACAGCGCCCCGGAGTCCGTGCCCGAAGAGGCAGGAGGACCCGGTGGCCACCGCCGCAGCCGAAGCAACCGCCATGAGGCGCGCCATCACGCTGGCCGCCCGCGGCCTCGGCTCCACCAGCCCCAACCCCGTCGTCGGCTGTGTCGTCCTCGACGCCGCGGGTGAGCCCGTCGGCGAGGGCTGGCACCAGCGCGCGGGCGGCCCCCACGCCGAGGTCCACGCCCTGCGCGCGGCCGGCGAGCGGGCCCGCGGCGGCACCGCCCTCGTCACCCTCGAACCCTGCAACCACACCGGCCGCACGGGACCGTGCGCCCAGGCCCTCGTCGACGCGGGCGTCACCCGCGTCGTCTACGCGGTGGCCGATCCCAACCCCGCGGCGACCGGCGGCGCGCAGACCCTGCGCGCGGCCGGGATCGAGGTCGAACAGGGCCTCCTGGAGGCCGAGGCCGCCGAGGGGAACGCCGCCTGGCTGACCTCGGTCCGGCTCGGCCGCCCGCACGTCACCTGGAAGTACGCCGCCACGCTCGACGGCCGCATCGCCGCCGCCGACGGCACCAGCCGCTGGATCACCTCCGCCGAGTCCCGCGCCGACGTGCACCGGCTGCGCGCCGAGTGCGACGCCGTCGTCGTCGGCTCCGGCACCCAGCGCGCCGACGATCCCCATCTGGCTGTGCGGGACATCGAGAACGTCGTGCAGCCGCTGCGCGTCGTCGTCGACACCCGCGGCACCGCCGTCACGCCGGGCGCCCGCGTCCTGGACGACGCGGCACCCACCCTGATCGCCGTCGCCGACGACGCCGCCCCCGCCCACGAGGGCGAGACCGTCCGACTCCCGCGCGCGGAAGGCGGGTTGGACATCCGGACCCTCCTCGACGCGCTCCACGCGCGCGGCGTGCGCTCCGTCCTCCTCGAAGGCGGCCCGACCCTCGCCGGGGCCTTCGTCGCCGCCGGCTGCGTCGACCGCGTCGTCGGCTACCTCGCCCCTGTCCTCCTCGGCGCGGGCCCCGCCGCCCTGGACGGCGGCGGAATCACCACCATCGCCCAAGCGTTGCGGCTCGACGTGAGCGAGACCGTCCGCATCGGCCCCGACCTGCGCATCACCGCGACCCTCGTAGCGAAGGAGCACTGAGTGTTCACCGGAATCGTCGAAGAGCTGGGCGAGATCACCGCCGTCGAGAACCTCCCCGACGCCTCCCGCTTCCGTCTGCGCGGCCCCGTCGTCACCGACGGTGCGAAGCACGGCGACTCCATCGCGGTCAACGGCGTCTGTCTGACGGTCGTGGAGCACGAGGGCGACGAATTCACCGCCGACGTCATGGCCGAGACCCTGAACCGCTCCAGCCTCGGCGCGCTCGCGGTCGGCTCCCGCGTCAACCTGGAGCGCCCCACCTCGGTCGGCGCCCGCCTCGGCGGACACATCGTGCAGGGACACGTCGACGGAACCGGCGAGATCGTCGAGCGCAAGCCGTCCGACAACTGGGAGATCGTCAAGATCTCGCTCCCCGACGGCCTCGCCCGCTATGTCGTCGAGAAGGGCTCCATCACCGTCGACGGCGTCAGCCTCACGGTGGTCGACGCGGGCCCCGACTACTTCACCATCAGCCTCATCCCCACGACCCTCGCGCTGACCACGCTCGGCATCAAGCAGCCCGGCGACCCGGTCAACCTCGAGGTCGACGTCATCGCCAAGTACGTCGAGCGCCTGCTCGGCGACCGCGCACACCAGCAGGGGGCCGCACAGTGAACTGGCTCAACTCCGAAGCCTTCACGGCCTTCGACCAGCACATCCTCTGGTCCGACATGATCGGCAACACCGTCGGCCTGATCGCCCTCGCGCTCGGCTGGCGGCGCTCGATCTGGACCTGGCCCGCCCAGTTCCTGTCCGGCGTCATCCTCGTCGCCGCGTACGCGTCCGCGCAGCTCTCCGGCGGCGTCGGCAAGCAGCTCCTCGTCATCGGCGTCGCGCTGTGGGGCTGGCGGCAGTGGACGCGCGGCAGGCAGCAGGCGCAGGACGGCTCCATCGCCATCCGGTTCGCCACCTGGAAGGAGCGGGGCGTCCTCGTCGCGGGCACCGCGGTCGGCACCCTCGCCGTCGGCGCCCTGTTCAGCGCCGTCCCGGACCTGTCCTGGAACCCCTGGCCCGACGCGTACATCTTCGTCGGCACCCTCGCCGCGATGGTCGCCCAGGCCCGCGGGCTCGTCGAGTTCTGGTTCGCCTGGCTGCTCGTCGACGT
The DNA here is from genome assembly GCF_008642315.1 of Streptomyces venezuelae. Taxonomy (NCBI): domain Bacteria; kingdom Bacillati; phylum Actinomycetota; class Actinomycetes; order Kitasatosporales; family Streptomycetaceae; genus Streptomyces; species Streptomyces venezuelae. The sequence goes on from NZ_CP029192.1 coordinate 7,458,058, forward strand.
GGTCGGCGTGCCGCTCGCCTTCAGCAGCGGCCTCGCCTTCTCCGGACTCGTGTACGTCGTCTACCTCGCCCTCGTCCTCTGGGGCATGCGCGACTGGTGGCTGCGCTCCCGCACCGCCGCCTCGCAGCCCGTCATGGAAGGAGCCCCGGCATGACTGTGGCACCCGTCTGGCACGGCACCGCCAGCGAAGAAGACACCCTCGACCTCTCCCTCGACCCCGTCGAGCAGGCCGTCCGCGACATCGCAGCGGGCCGCCCCGTCGTGGTCGTCGACGACGAGGACCGCGAGAACGAGGGCGACCTCGTCGTCGCCGCCGAGAAGGCGACCCCCGAGATCGTCGCGTTCATGATGAGCGAGTGCCGCGGCCTGATCTGCGCACCCATGGAGTCCGAGGAGCTCGACCGGCTCCGCCTCCCGCAGATGGTCGAGCACAACACCGAGTCGATGAGCACCGCCTTCACCGTCTCCGTCGACGCGTCCGGCGCGCACGGCGTGAGCACCGGCATCTCCGCCGACGACCGCGCCACCACGCTCCGGCTCCTCGCGGGCGGCGCCGCGAGCGCCGACGACTTCGTGCGCCCCGGGCACATCTTCCCGCTGCGCGCCAAGCCCGGCGGTGTGCTCTCCCGCAACGGCCACACCGAGGCCGCCGTCGACCTCGCCCGGCTCGCCGGACTGCGCCCCGCCGGGGCCATCGTGGAGATCGCCGGCGAGGACGGGAAGATGCTCCGCCTGCCCGAGCTGATCCCCTTCGCCCGCAAGCACGGCCTGACGATCATCTCCATCGAGGACCTCATCGCCTACCGCCGCTCCGAGGAGCCCACCGTCCGCAGGGAGGCCGAGGTCAGCCTGCCCACCGCCTTCGGCGAGTTCACGGCGCACGGCTACCGCTCCACCGTCGACGGCGTCGAGCACGTCGCCCTCGTCCACGGCGACCTCGGCGACGGCGAGGACGTCCTGGTCCGCCTCCACTCCGAGTGCCTCACCGGCGACGTCTTCCACTCGCTGCGCTGCGACTGCGGCCCGCAGCTGGAGGCGTCCATGCAGCGCATCACCGACGCGGGCCGCGGCGTCGTCGTCTATCTGCGCGGCCACGAGGGCCGCGGCATCGGCCTGCTCTCCAAGCTGCGCGCGTACGCCCTCCAGGAGCAGGGCAGCGACACCCTCGACGCCAACCTGGAGCTCGGCCTGCCCGCCGACGCCCGTGACTACGGCGCGGGCGCGCAGATCCTGCGCGACCTCGGCGTCCGCGGCGTCCGGCTGATGACCAACAACCCTGACAAGACCGACGCGGTCCAGCGGCACGGCCTGAAGGTCACCGGACGCGAGCCCATGCCCGTCGAGGCCGGCGAACACAATCTTCGGTACCTGCGCACCAAGCGGGACCGGATGGGGCACGACCTGCCCTGGCTGGACGCCACCGACGTGTCCGCCTGCGGCAACCAGTAATTCAAGAACACCTTGAGGAGAAGCACGTGAGCGGCAAGGGTGCACCCGAACTGAGTGTGAAGAACTGCGGCGACCTGCGGGTGGCGGTCATCGCGGCGCAGTGGCACGACAAGGTCATGGACGGCCTCGTCGACGGCGCCCTGCGCGCCCTGAACGAGCTCGGCATCAGCGAGCCGACCGTGCTGCGCGTCCCCGGCAGCTTCGAGCTGCCCGTCGTGGCCAAGGTCCTCGCCGGACGCGGATACGACGCGATCGTCGCGCTCGGCGTCGTCATCCGCGGCGGCACCCCGCACTTCGAGTACGTGTGCCAGGGCGTCACCCAGGGCCTCGTCCAGGTCTCCGTCGACACCGGCGTCCCGATCGGTTTCGGCGTGCTGACCTGCGACACCGAGGAGCAGGCGCTGGACCGCGCGGGCATCGAGGGCTCCAGCGAGGACAAGGGCCACGAAGCGGTCACCGCGGCCGTCGCCACCGCGACCACGCTCCGTACCGTCTCCGAACCCTGGCGCTGAGGGGGACCGCCCGGCCGCGTAGAGTGGCGACCATCATGTCCAAGAAGACTTTCGAGGAGCTCTTCGCCGAGCTCCAGCACAAGGCCGCCAACGGCGACCCCGCGACCTCCCGCACTGCCGAGCTGGTCGACAAGGGCGTCCATGCCATCGGCAAGAAGGTCGTCGAAGAGGCCGCCGAGGTGTGGATGGCCGCCGAGCACGAGGGCAAGGAAGCCGCCGCCGAGGAGATCTCCCAGCTCCTGTACCACGTACAGGTGATGATGGTCGCCCGCGGCATCTCCCTCGACGACGTCTACGCCCACCTCTGAGCCGTACGCTCAACTCATCCCCGTAACCCACCAGTTAAGGAAGCTGACCTCATGCTGCGCATCGCCGTCCCCAACAAGGGTTCACTGTCCGGACCTGCGTCGGCGATGCTCCATGAGGCCGGCTACCAGCAGCGCAAGGAGTCGAAGGAGCTCGTCCTCGTCGACCCCGACAACGAGGTCGAGTTCTTCTACCTGCGGCCCAAGGACATCGCGATCTACGTCGCGACCGGCAGGCTCGACATCGGCATCACGGGCGAGGACCTGCTGATCGACTCCGGAGCCGACGCCGAGGCGATCCTGCCGCTCGGCTTCGCCCGTTCCACCTTCCGCTTCGCCGCGAAGCCCGGCACGGCGAGCGACATCAAGGACCTCGCGGGCAAGACCGTCGCGACCTCCTACGAGGGCATCGTCGCCAAGCACCTCGCGGAGCAGGGCGTCGACGCCTCCGTCGTGCACCTGGACGGCGCCGTCGAGACCGCCATCGAGCTGGGCGTCGCCCAGGTCATCGCGGACGTCGTCGAGACCGGCACCTCCCTGCGCAACGCCGGCCTCGAGGTCTTCGGCGACCCGATCATGAAGTCCGAGGCCGTCGTGATCCGGCGCACCGGCGCCGACACCGACAACCCGAAGGTGCAGCAGTTCCTGCGCCGCCTCCAAGGCGTCCTCGTCGCCAGGTCGTACGTGATGATGGACTACGACTGCCGCGCCGAGCACCTGGAGCAGGCCGTCGCCCTCACCCCGGGTCTCGAGTCGCCGACGATCTCCCCGCTGCACAACGAGGGCTGGGTCGCCGTCCGCTCGATGGTCCCCGCCAAGGAGGCCCAGCGGATCATGGACGACCTGTACGCCATCGGCGCGCGGGCCATCCTGACCACGGCCATCCACGCCTGCCGCCTCTGACCGGCCCCGACCCGGCAGGAGCACCCGCCGCATGTCCGACACCCCCGACAGCCCCGCAGCCCCCGACCTGCCCGTCACCTTCCGGCCGACGCGCACCCGGGCCGTCCTGCTCACCGCGGGCGTCGCGATCTTCGTGGTCATCACGGCGATCGCGTTCCTGCTGCCCACGCTCAGCCCGGGGGAGCGGACCAGCTTCGTCTTCACCGGCTCGCTGCTGTGCGGCGTGCTCGTGCTGCTCAGCAGGCCCAAGGTCGTCGCCGACGAGTCCGGCGTCACCGTCGTCAACATCGCGACCAGGCGCCGCCTCGCCTGGGCCGAGATCGTGCAGGTCAACCTCCGCCCCGGCGACCCCTGGGTGTTCCTGAACCTCAGCGACGGCACCAGCCTGCCCGCATTGGGCATCCAGCCGGGCATCGCCAAGCAGCAGGCCATCGGCGACGCCCGCGCCCTGCGTGCCCTCGCGGACGCCCGCGCCACTGGACGTCCCGCGCCCGGTCTTGATTAATCTGGTGGCGGGGCGCACATGGAGTGTCGCCCCGCCCCTGACGGGCCCGCCCGGCTCCCAGGGGCTCCTGCTACCCGAGGAGTGACTCCCTCCGGCGATGGACGGATCGTCCTGTAGTACCTGCGCCGCCCCCTCCCGACATACCGGGACCGGCACGACCGGAGAGGCGGCGGCATGACAGTGCCCCTGCTGCTTCTCGGGGCGGCATTCCTGCTGATTCTCGCCAACGGCTTCTTCGTGGCGGCCGAGTTCGGCCTCGTCACCGTCGAGCGGCCGGACGCGGAGAAGGCCGCGGCGGACGGCGACCGAAGGGCCCGTACGGTCGTCGACGCCCTCAAGGAGCTGTCCTTCCAGCTCTCCGGCACCCAGCTCGGCATCACCATCACCTCGCTCGTCGTCGGCATGCTCGCCGAACCGGCCCTCGCGCACCTGCTCGCGGGCCCGTTCACGGCCGTCGGCGTCCCCGAGGGAGCCGTCGGCGGTGTCTCCGTGGTGGTCGGCATGCTGCTCGCGTCCGCCGTGCAGATGGTGGTCGGCGAGCTCGTGCCCAAGAACTGGGCCGTGTCGAGGCCGCTGCAGGTCGCGCGGTTCGTCGCGGGCCCGCAGCACGTCTTCGCGCGGCTCTTCCGGCCCGTGATCGCGCTCCTGAACGCCGTGGCCAACCGTCTGGTGCGCACGCTCGGCGTCGAACCCGCCGAGGAGCTGGCCTCGGCCCGCACCCCCGGCGAACTGGTCTCCCTGGCCAGGCATTCGGCCCAGGCCGGTGCCCTGGAACAGGACACCGCCGACCTGTTCGTACGCACCCTCTCCCTCGGGGAGCTGACCGCACAGCACGTGATGACCCCGCGGGTGAAGGTCAGCGCGCTGCAATCGTCGGCGACCGCCGAGGACGTCGTGAACCTGACCCGCGCCACCGGTCTGTCCCGCTTCCCGGTCTACACCGAGCGGATCGACGAGATCATCGGCATGGTCCACCTCAAGGACGCCCTCGCGGTGCCCGCCCACGCACGCCTCAGGACGCCCGTGGGCCGGATCGCGAAGTCCCCGCTGCTCGTCCCGGAGACGCTGCCCGTGCAGCCCCTCCTGGAACGGCTGCGCAGCGAGCAGCCCATCGCCGTCGTCGTCGACGAGTACGGCGGCACGGCGGGCGTCGTCACCCTGGAAGACATCGTGGAGGAACTCGTCGGCGAGGTCCGCGACGAGCACGACCACCTCGATCTGCCCGAGCTCTGCCCCGCGCCGGCCGAGGACGGCCACGCGGCGTGGGACGCCGACGGCAGCTGCCGCGTCGACACGCTCCGGCGCATGGGCCTCGACGTGCCCGAGGGGCCGTACGAGACCGTGGCCGGACTCGTCGCCGACCTGCTCGGCCGCATCCCGGCACCCGGTGACCGGGCCGAACTCCCGGGCTTGCGGCTCTCGGTGCGCCAGGTGGGGCACTACCGAGCGGAGCGGGTGCGGATCGTGCGCACCCAGGAGGCGTTCGCCGTCATGGAAACCGCGGAGGCATTCCGATGAGCATGTTGCAGCTCCTCTTCGCCCTCCTCCTCGTGCTCGCCAACGGCTTCTTCGTGGGGGCCGAGTTCGCGCTCGTGTCCGTGCGCCGCAGCCAGATCGAGCCCCTGGACACCAAGCGCTCCCGCCAGGTCCTGTACGGCCTGGAGCACCTGCCGCAGATGATGGCGGCCGCCCAGTTCGGCATCACCGTCTGCTCGCTGACGCTCGGCGCGGTCGCCGAGCCGACCGTGGCCCACCTCCTGGAGCCGGTCTTCGAGGCGGTCCACCTGCCGGAGGGCATGATCCACCCCCTCGGCTACGTGATCGCGCTCGCCGTCGTCGTCTTCCTCCACCTCGTCATCGGCGAGATGGTCCCGAAGAACCTCGCGATGGCGGCGCCCGAGAGGACCGCCCTCTGGTTCAGCCCCGGCCTGGTCGCCTTCGCGCGGCTGTGCCGCCCGGTGACCGTGGCCCTCGGCGCGTGCGCGCGGGTCGTGCTCCGGCTCTTCAGGGTGGAGCCCAAGGACGAGGTCGAGGCGGTGTTCACCAGTGTGCAGCTGGGCCGTCTCGTCGAGGACTCCGGCCAGGCGGGACTGCTCGACCCCGTCGAGCAGGAGCGCCTGGAGGACGCCCTGGAGCTGGGCTCGCGCCCGGTCACCGACGTCCTGCTCGATCCGGTGTCGCTGATCACCGTCGGCCCCTCGGTCACCCCCGCCGGGGTCATCGAGCTCACCGGCCGCACGGGCTACTCCCGTTTCCCCGTCCGCGCGGAGAACGGCGCGTTCATGGGCTACCTCCACGTCAAGGACGTACTGGACCTGGAGGAGACCGAGCGTGCCGTGCCGCAGCAGGTGTGGCGGCCGATGACGATGCTGGGCGCCGAGCTCCCGCTGGACGACGCCCTGACCGTGATGCGCCGCGCCGCGACGCACCTGGCGCAGGTCGCCGACGCGTCGGGGAAGGTGCTCGGCCTGGTGGCCCTGGAGGACGTCCTCGAACTCCTGGTGGGGGAGGTCCGTGACCCGGCGCACCGGGTCACGGTGCCGAGGACCCCGCCGGAGGGCGCAAGGGATCCCGCGCTCGCCGTCAGCGGCGCGGGCTGATCCGGGCCAGGATGCCCCGGGGGTCGTCAGATCCCCGGGGCGTCCTGCGGTCCGCGGCCCGAGAGGACTTCGCCGTACGCCTGCATCAGGTCGGGCAGCCGCAGGGTCGACAGGTCGTCGCGGCCCGGCTCGCCGGGGTAGCCGGAGAGCCGCAGGTCGCGGTAGGCGCAGCTCTTCTCGTACAGCGTACGCAGGAAGCGGCCGTTGCCGAGCTCGTCGATCCAGGACTGGTCGACGACGTGCCCGGCGATGGAGCGCAGCTCTTCGAGCGCCTCCTCGTCCCACACGTCGCCGTTGTCGGCCGCGAGGACCTCGCCGATGGCGGTGAGTTCGAGCGGACGGTACGAGGGGAAGTCGACGCGCGTCGTGAAGCGGGAGGACAGACCGGGGTTGGCGGCGAGGAGCCGGTCCATGCCCTCGGGGTATCCGGCGAGGATCACGACGAGGTGGTCGCGGTTGTCCTCGGCGCGCTTGAGGAGGACTTGCAGGGCCTCGTCGCCGTACGCGTCGCCCTTGCCGTAGCCGGAGTTGGAGAGCGAGTACGCCTCGTCGACGAAGAGGACCCCGCCGATCGCCGAGTCGATCAGTTCGTTGGCCTTCACGGCGGTCTGGCCCAGGTACTCGCCGACGAGGTCGGCGCGCTGCGCCTCCACGAGGTGGTCGCCGCCGAGCAGCCCGAGCGCGTAGAAGACCCGGCCGAGGATGCGGGCCACGGTGGTCTTGCCGGTGCCCGAGGGGCCGGAGAAGACGAAGTGTCGTTTCGGCGGCTGCACCGGAAGCCCTTGCGCCGCCCGCAGACGGGCCATGTTCAGCTGCGCCGACAGCGCCTTGACCTGCCGTTTCACCGGCTCCATGCCCACCATGCCCTCCAGTTCGGAGAGCGCGGCCTCCAGGAGCGCGGGGTCGGTGGGGCCCGGGGGCAGCTGCGGCGGGCCCGCCTTGATGGGGATGATCGCCTTCTCGCGGACGGCCTCGGGGTCGGCAGGCACCGAGGACCCGGAGGCTCCCGGGGAGCCCGCGGGGCCGGTGGTGCCCGGGGGCGCGCCGGGACCGTTGGGGGCCGAGGGGCCGGCGTTCGAGGGGAGGTCGGGTCCGGTGACCTTCACGTCACGTCCCTCGGGGCCGAACAGCACGTCGATGCCGTCGGGACCCTCCAGCACGTCCTGGCCCGCCCCGGTGAGGCTGATCGCGGCGGCGAGGTCGGCCGCCTCGTCGTACCCGTCGCCCTCGGAGATCGCGGCGAGCCGCGCGGAGGTGTCCATGAAGGAGGCGTCGACCCGGTGCACCGCGCGGTACAGCGGCAGGGCCGCGGCCGAGCGGCCCGTGCCCTCGTGCGCGCGGGCCAGCCAGTAGCGCAGCTCCTTGCGCTGCGGCTGTTCGCTGCGGCAGCGCATGAGCGCGGCGGAGAGCAGGGGCTCCGCCTGGCCGTACGTCTCCAGGCGGACCCGCGCCATGCCGCCGAAGAGTCCGGCCTCGATGCCCAGCATCGGGTCGTCGATCAGCGGGTCCGTGTGCCGCACCAGCTGCTCCCAGTCCTTGACCAGGTAGGAGCGGCAGGCGTGCAGGAAGCGCACCTGCGGGTCCGCGTCGACCGGCGGAAGGCCCGCCAGCGCCCGGTCGAGCTCGGGGACATGGCGGCCGTCGAGCCAGTGCGAGGCGTGCGCGAGCAGCAGGTCGCGCGTGCTCTCCAGGACGGGCTGCACCCACCAGCCAAGCCAGTACCAGGAGTTGAGGGCGCGGCCGTGCCGGGTGCGCTGTTCGCCGAACCGGTCCCGGTGCTGGAACATCCGCAGCAGCGCCGTCGTCGTGTCGATGCGCAGCGCGTGCAGCCCGAGCCAGCCGTCGGCCATCCCGGGGTCCATCCGTACCGCCGTCCGGAATTCGTCCTCCGCCTGCGGATATGCGCCCATCGTGTAGGCGTCGACGCCCCTCAGCCAGGCGAGGTCGGCCGGGGCGGGTGAGCCCACCGCGTCGAAGTCCATCAGGTCCCCCACAAACCGTGCCCCCGTTTGCGTACCGCCGGACCGGTGCCCGCCGGCGACTGCGCTGAACCATCGTGCTGCGGACGGCAGTTGTTCCGATGCGCAGAGCACTCGTCCGAAAAGGCGCACCGAGATGCATCGTACCTGCGGGGGAGCGGTCGGCCGTAGGGTGCCGCACCGGACGATCGGCCGGAAAGCGACGGTGAGGGATCCACCCGTTGGTGACCGACGGTGAGCGGACGGGGGCGCGCAGCGGCCGGAATTGGGGCCAGGAAGGCAGAACGAAGCCCCCGATCACGGGGGAACAACCGGGGGCTTCGCGTCTGCGGGCGGTATCGCAAGACCGCACATTCAGAACGTAAGTCCTGTACGGGCCCTGGGTCAAGCAGAGTTGAGGCACTCGACAAAACTCGTCGGGCCCAGTGGAAGCGAGTTTCCGGAGGTTCAGCGGACCGCCGATGATCGCTCACTCAGCGTGATGATTCAGGCCTCTGTAAGTGTCACATCGGGCCCCGGAAGTACCTCGTACCCCTCCGGACACTGGCGCACCAAAAGGTGCGCGAAGGGCCGGGAGGGGTCCCCGGTGAAGTGCTGGAGTTCCTCCGGTTCCCAGCCGTCCCAGAAATCACGCTGGACCGCTCCGTCCCTTCGGCGTCCCCGCTGCCACGCCTCCTCGTGCGGCACGTCCATCCACAGCACGGCGGCGAGGTGCGGGCGCAGCGCGAGGCGGCCGGCGCCGACGCCCTCGACGATCACCACGGGGGCGGGCGGCAGCGGCCGGTCGGTGGGGCCGAAGCGGCGCGCGTGCCAGTCGTACGCCGCGTAGTGCGCGCTCTCGCCGCGGGAGAGGGGTTCGAGGACCTGCTCCCGCAGCCGCTGCGTCCAGTCGAAGAGCCGGTCGTGGCTCGCGATGTCGTCGAGGCGCAGGACGGGCGCGCCGCCGAGCGCCTCGGCCAGGCGGGCGGCGAACGTCGACTTGCCGGAGCCCGCGTGCCCGTCGACGGCGACGAGCCGGACGGGGCCGCAGGAGGGCGGCAGGCGGCGCAGGGTGTCGGCGAGGCGGGGGAGCGGGGTGTGCGGGTGTGCGGTCATCACGGCAAGGGTACGGCTCACGGAACGATGTGTTCCGCGCGCCGTCGCAGGTCATGCCATTGGTTGAGGCCAATATTGATGCGTACGGCAGTGCCCGAAGCGCTGGCAGAAGTCGGCGGGGACCGGCCATAGTTGGCCCACTTCCGTGCACCTGACCCGACTTTCCGGATCCCGCCGGAAACCATGTCGACTGGGGGTCCCCTCCATGGACCGAGCTGACCGAACCGACCGCACCGGACAGACCGACCGCACCGGCCGCACCGACCGACCGCAGCGATCAGACCGAGCTGATGACATGTCCCGCAGAACCGTGCTCGCCACCGCGGCCGCGGCAGCCGCCCTCGCGGCCACCGCCGCCGCGCCCGCCCTGGCCGCCACCGGCTCCGCGGCCCGCGGGCCCAAGGCGGACCGTCTCGTGGACAACCGCTTCTGGACCTCGCACAAGGACTGGAGCTCCGGCACCCACCAGGGCACGTCCGTCGTCGCGGGAGCCCGCCCCGGCCTGCGGATCGCGAAGCCCGCGGGCCGCACCGACTACGCGGACCCGCACACCGGCAAGACCGCCACCTGGGAGTACGCCCGCTGGACCACGCCGACGCACCGCTCCACCGTCCCCGCCACGGAGCTGATCGCGTCCTGGAACGCACGCACCCCGACCGGCACCTGGCTCCAGGTCGAGCTGCGCGGCACGTACTCGGACGACACGAAGACGCCGTGGTACGTGATGGGCCGCTGGACCTCGGGGGACGACAAGGAGGCCGACATCAGGCGGACCTCGGTCGACGACCAGACCGACGACAAGTCCACGGTCTGGACCGACACGCTCTCCCTCGACGACACGACCACGGGCCTGCGCGTCGTCTCGTACCAGCTGCGCCTGACCCTCTACCGCAAGCCCGGCTCCGCCCATACCCCCACGGTGTGGCGGATCGGCGCGATGGCCTCCGCGGTCCCCGACCGCTTCACGGTCCCGGCGTCGAAGCCGGGCCTGGCCAAGGAGCTGGCCGTCCCGCGGTACTCGCAGGAGATCCACGCGGGCCAGTACCCGGAGTACGACAACGGGGGCGAGGCCTGGTGCAGCCCCACGTCGTCACAGATGATCATCGAGTTCTGGGGACGCGAGCCGACGGCGGACGACCTGTCCTGGGTCGACCCCTCCTACGAGGACCCGCAGGTGTGCCACGCGGCCCGGTACACGTTCGACTACCAGTACAACGGCTGCGGCAACTGGCCCTTCAACGCCGCGTACGCCTCGACGTACAAGGACCTCCAGGGCGTGGTGACCCGCCTCGCCTCGCTCACGGAGCTGGAGGCCCTGATCGCGGCGGGCCTGCCGGCCATAACGTCCCAGTCGTTCCTCAAGGAGGAGCTGACCGGCGCGGGCTACGGCACGGCGGGCCACCTGATGACCGTCATCGGGTTCACCGCGGACGGCGACGTGATCGCCAACGACCCGGCGTCGTCGAGCAACGAGGCGGTGCGACGCGTCTACAAGCGGCGCGAGTGGGAGAACATCTGGCTGCGGACGAAGCGCTACAACGCCTCGGGCAAGGTCGTCTCGGGCACGGGTGGCGTCTGCTACCTGTACTTCCCGACGAAACTCTCCGAGCGTCAGCGCGCCGCGCTGGCCGCGGTCGGGATCCGCTGACCGCCCGGTCGTGCCGGGCGCGTCCGTCAGAGGGCGTTCGTGCTCAGCGGTGGCGGCTGGTGCGGGCGGACCTCGCCCGGCCGGTACCGCATCATCACGAACATGGCGTCGATCGTGGGAAGGGGGCTCGCGGCCGTTGCGGTGACCCAACCGGGGCCCTTCGTCGGGTGGTTGACCTGCCGCACGACGCCGTCGGGGTGCAGGGGGTGGGAGCTCGCGGTCGCCAGATAGATGGGCCCCGCGAGCGGATCGCTCCGCACGTCGCTCGCCAGGTCGATGAGCGCCGGGTCGGCCGGGTGGTTCGTGACGGCCCGCCGCAGGGCCGGGCAGGCGCCGCGCGCCCAGTCCTCGGTCCAGTTCATCAGGACGTCGTGGCGGGCCCGGTCGTCCAGGAGCATCCACCGCATGATGTTGGACGGCGGTCTGCCGTCCGGGATGAGCGCTCTGAACTCGTCGTTGCACGCCACGACGTTCCAGTGCTTGTCGGCGAGGTAGGCCATTGAACCGGTGACTCCCTCGACGACCGTCCGCCAGACCGCACCCATCGGCGTCCAACCATCCAAGTCCCGCTCGTCCGGCTGCACTTGCCCGTCCCCTTCGTGTCGCCCGCAGGTCGGCCCCAACGCGATCACCACTCGTGACGCAAGCCTAACCAGCGTTCGTACGGAGGTGGCCGGTGCCCTGACGCGCTCTCCACCGCGTCTGTAGGGCATGTGGAGTCGCCCTGGATCGCACACGTGTGAGCCCGCCCCCTCGTGGGGGCGGGCACACGGCGTGGGGTCAGCGGTCCTCGCGGAACGAGTCGCGCATGCCCTCGGCCTTGTCGCGCATGCCGTCCGCGGCGTCCTTCGCCTTGCCCTTGGCCTGATCGGTCTTGCCCTCGGCCGCCATGCGGTCGTTGCCGGAGGCCTTGCCCATCATCTCTTTGGCCTTGCCCTTTGCCTTGTCCATGGCGTTCTCGCCCATGACAACTCCTTCGGTAGGAATGCCTCCACGCTATGAGCGGGGGACGAAGGGCGCATCTCGGGCGACATGCGGGGTCACGCGGCCGGATCCACCACCCAGTCGGGGTGCCCGGGCATCGGCGGCGTCCTGCTGCCGTACAGCCAGGGGTGCAGGAAGCCCTCCAGGTCCTCGCCCGCCACCTTCGACGCGAGGTCGACGAACTGCCGCGTGCTCGCCGTGCGTCCCTTGAACCCGCTCACCCAGGCACGTTCGATCTTCTGGAACGTCGTGTCGCCGACCTTCTCGCGCAGCGCGTACAGGACCAGGGCCGAACCGTCGTACCGCATGCGCTTGAAGAGGTTCGGCTCGGTCGGCTCGGCGGGGGCGCCGTAGTCCCTGCGCCACTGGTCGTGGGCCTGGTAGGCGGTCTTCATGGCGGCCTCGAAGCTGTCGCCGCCGTGCTGCTCGGAGTACTCCCTCTCGTAGAAGCGGGCGTGCCCCTCGCTCAGCCACAGGTCGGACCAGCTGTCGAGGGCCACGCTGTCGCCGAACCACTGGTGGGTCAGTTCGTGCACCATGTTCCGCTCGGCGTCGACCTTCGTGCCGAGCAGGTCCGCCTTCGGGACGAGCGACAGCGTCTGCGTCTCCAGCGCCACCCCCAGGTCGGTGTCGCCGACCAGCAGGCCGTAGCGGTTGAAGGGGTACGGGCCGAGCTTGTCCTGCAGCCACTTCAGGTGGTCCGGGGTGAGCTTGCGGTACGCGGCCGTCGGCTCGACCAGCGCGTCCGGGACGACGTCGCGCAGCGGGATGCCGCCGGGGCCCTCGCCGTCGACCAGCTGGAACTTGCCGACGGCCAGCTGCACCAGCTGCGTGGAGAGCGGCTGTTCCGAGTCGTACGTCCAGCGCACCCGGCCGTCGGGGCGCTCCGCGCGCGAGACCAGCTTCCCGTTGGCGACGGCCGTGCGGTCGGCCGGCGTCGTGATCCGGAAGGTGATCGGCGCCCGCTGACTGGGGTGGTCGTTGGCCGGGAAGATCAGCCGCGCGCCGTTCGGCTGCGGATAGACCACCGTGCCGTCGGGCGTGGGTATCCAGCCGTAGTCCTCGATCGCGTCGTCGCGGTGCCGGGTCTGGGTCGGGTCGGCGGTGTAGGTGACCTTGACGGTGAAGGAACGTCCCTTGGCGATCGGCGCCTTGGGGGTGACCGTCAGCTCGTCGCCCTCGCGCGACGCAGCCGCCGCGGAGCCGTCGACGGTGACCTTGTGCAGGGTGTTGCCGCCGAAGTCCAGGTTGAAACGCGAGAGCGCCTGGGTGGACCGGGCCTTGATCGTCGTCGTCGCCTCGAAGGGGGTCTTCGGTGCCTGCCAGTCGAAGTCCAGGTAGTAGCGCTCCACCTGGTATCCGCCGTTCCCGTCCAGCGGGAACATCGGGTCGCCGAGTCCCGGCGCACCCGGCGTCGGCTTCTCCGCGGGGGACTGGGCGGCCTGCGAGACCGGGGCGCTGAGGGCGACCGTCGCGGTGATCGCGGCGGCGAGGGCGAGCCGCGCCCTGCGGCGGGGCATCGTCCGGTTCGTGCTCATCGGGAACCTCTCGGTCGTACGGTGCACGGGCGGACGGACAGGGGGACACCCCGCCGTCGGTACTTAGACGCGCGGCGCGACGGCGGAGTTGTGGGGCGGGCCGGGGTGACCAAGGTCTCGCCCGCGAGGGCGCTTTCTGCTGGCAAGGTAGAGGGGTCCCGTGGGGTGGAATCGTCACCGGGGCCTCGTGGGGGAGCCATGCCGGACGAACGTCAGTGAGAAGGACATGACCGCGACCTCTGCCACCGCCATCCGCGCGAAGGCCCGCACCGGCGGCCCCGAGGACGACGGGCCGAACCTGTTGGAGCACTTCGCCGGCTGGGCCCTCGTCGTCGTCCTCGCGATGCTCGTCACGCAGACCGGTCTGTTGTGACGCCCGTCTCCTGATCGCGGCCGGTCTCCTCGAGGCCGGCCCGCCAGTGCCGCCCCGGCACGCCCACCAGGCCGTACAGCCACCGCACCGGCGAGCGCCCGTGCAGCAGCGTCAGGCCCGCCACGACCGCGAACAGCGGGAGCCCGAGCCACCCGCCGACCAGCCGCACCAGGACGCTCGCGAAGAGCGCGCCCACGAACGGCAGGCCGTACACCCCCGCCCCCGCGATGGCGACGGCGAGCAGCCGCGGCACCTTGCGGTCCTCGTCCGCGCCGGGCAGCGACCAGCCCTCCATGAGCCAGCCGATCTCCGTCATCAGCATGACGCCGATCACGGCGGCGCCGAAGAGCAGCAGCGCGAGGAACGTCCCGGATGTCACGAAGTCCAGGACGTGGTTGACGACGCTGTCCCGCCGCCAGTCCGCGAAGTCCCCGGTGCCGGACGAGAAGAGGCGCTCGTACCCCCTGCCGTCCCACCCGTGGATCAGCGTCCCGAACAGCAGGAAGTACCCTCCGACGCAGTTCAGGTACGCCCAGTAGCCGGCGCCCACGAGCATGAGGCCCTGCGCCACGAGGAACCCGAGGATCGCGGCCACGGGGATCCCGCCCGCGTAGAAGAGGACGAACCCCGCCCACACGCCGTCGTGGCCGTCCGCCACGTGCATGGTCGACCAGGACGGGTTCTGCCACAGCAGGAAGAGCCCCGTCGGCACCATGAGGACGGAGGCGAAGAGCGCCGTGAGCGCCAGGTACGGGTTGGCGGCTCGGCTGCGGGTGCGCGGGCCCTCGCCCGCGTTGATCCGCTCCCACACCTGGAGCTGCCGCCCGGCGGAGAGGGCGAACGTCGCGCCGATCGCGTACGCCCAGAACAGCGCCGCCTGGATCTGGATCACCCGATGCCCCCCGGGTGGCGCGCGCCCTTCACGCCGACGCCCGCAGACTGAGACCGCCCGCCACGATCGAGTCCGACGTGACCAGCGCCTGCTCGGCGCTCACGTCCGTCATGAAGACGAAGGGCGGCACCACGGGCGGCACCGGCAGCTTGTCGGGCGTGAAGGTCAGACAGAGGATGCCCTCCAGGCATCCCCGGAACTTGGTCAGGTACAGGGTGACCTCGCCGCTGAGGTCCAACGTGTCGGCGCCGAGGGCCAGTTCGTTGCTGCCGTCGCGGGTCTTCAGCCGGTAGTCGGTGAGCGAGGCGGCCTTCATCCGCAGCACCATCACCTTCAGCGGCCCGTCCGCGGTCGGGATCTCCCGGACCCCGGCCAGGAGGAAGCCCTGCGGCGCGAAGAGCGTCGTGGTGACGGTCGGCGGCACGCGCGGCGCCACGATCGCGTCCGCGGCGGCCGCGTCCGCCGGGACCGCCTCCGCCCGGCCGCCGTGCGAGACGAGCCCGGCGGCCAACGCCACGGGCAGCAGGACGGCCAGCGTCCGCGTGCCCTGCCCGTCGCGCACCCTGGGCCGCGCCGGATCCTCCTCGGCGTCCCGCGGCACCGGAGTCCAGGCGAACCCCATGGCGCTGCCCGCGATGCCGAGCAGCATGCCGACGAGGAACCCGCCGAGGTTGGTGGCCGCGAACGAGAGCACCGAGAGGATCATGGCGTTGACGCTCACGTAGTGGTGCGTGTGCGGCAGCAGCCAGAGGAAGAGGCCCGCCACGACCAGCGCGATCCCGATGCCGAGGGCCGCGATGCCGCCGAGCCCCAGGCTGACGAGCACGGTCAGCGGGGAGAGGGGGATGAGGAGCAGCTCGGCGCCGCCGAGGAGCAGCAGCAGCCCGGCCCAGAACGGCCGGGTGCGCCGCCATCTGCGGACGACGCGGCGCTGGTCGGGCCACGGCAGCCGCCGGTCGAGCCAGCCGCCGCCGTCCGTACGGAACGGTCGGACGCCGCTCCTGCCGCCGCCGGTCAGAAGCACTTCTTGCCACCCAGGCTGACATCGAGGCGCATGCCCTTGAGCCGGAAGTTGCCGCCGGTCGCCGACCAGGCGTGCGACTTCACCCCGGAGACCGTGATGTCCCCGGCCTGCAGTCCGAACTTGCCCCGCTCGCCCTTGACGCCCGGCACCTCGTCGAGCGTCGAGGCGTCCCGGCCGATCTGTGCGGTGCCGAAGCGGGCGTCGCCCACCAGGTCCTCGCCGTCGATGATGAGGTTGCTCGCGGTGACGTTGCCCGCGTCGCCGCCCGCGGTCAGCTTGAAGACGACTGTGCCCACCGGGGTCTTGACCTCGGCGGCCTGGCAGATGTCGGAGAGGGTCGCGTCACCGATCCCGAGGAGCGCCACCGGGTGCCCCTTGCCGTCGATGTCCCGGTCCGTCTGTACGTAGGAGGAGAGGCCCTGGCTGGTCAGTTTTCCGGAGGACACCTGGAAGCTGGTCCCGGAGACCGCGAAGGACGCGGCGAGCGCGCCCTCGGCCATCACGGAGGCCATCACACCGACGGCCAGGACGGCCGGCAGGGCCATCGCGGCCGTCTTCTTCCAGGACGTTCTGCCTTCGCGTAACGCGGTGCGTGCTGCGCTCACTGTCTTCCTCCCGTACGTCGTTCCGCGTCGCCAAGCGTGCGTAAGGGGAGTGCGTGAAGAGCCGTCGGAGGGCGGCCGGAGGGTGGCACCGTTCTGCCATACTGCGGACGATTCCGAGGCAGTTGGAGACTAGGGCTCAAATTGAATAATAGTCAACAGCGCGGCACCGACCGCTCGGCGGCGCGCCGTGCCGAACTCATCGCCATCGGACGGAAGTTGTTCGCCGACACGTCCTACGACGCGCTGTCGATGGACGACATCGCCAAGCACGCGGGCGTCGCCAAGGGGCTGATCTACTACTACTTCAAGTCCAAGCGCGGCTATTACCTGGCGATCATCGAGGACTCCGTCGCCGACCTGGTGGCCCGTGCGGGCCGGCACGACGACCTGCCGCCCGTGGAGCGGGTGCAGCGCACCGTCGACGGCTACCTCCGCTACGCCGAGCACCACCAGGCCGCGTACCGCACCATCATCAGCGGCGGTGTCGGCTTCGACGCCGAGGTGCACGCGATACGGGACGGTGTGCGCGAGGCGCTGATCGGTGCGATCGCCGAGGGGGCGTACGGCCGCAAGGACATCCCGCAGCTGGCGCGCACGGCGCTGATCGGCTGGCTGTGCAGCGTGGAGGGCATCACGCTGGACTGGATCGACCGCCCCGGCCTGACGCGGGAGACGGTCGGCTGCCTCCTGGTGCGGACGCTCGGGGACACGCTGCGGGTGATCGAGGACTTCGAGCCGTCGTACCCGGCGCCCGCCAGGCCCTGAACGGGCTCATGCGGCGGGGCTTGCGTGGCGGGGCGTGCGTGGCAGGGCGTACGCGAAGGGGCGGGAGCCGCATCGGCTCCCGCCCCGACCCGCGCGTGCGGAACGTCAGTTGATGGCCTTGATCAGCTCACCGTTGGACGTGTCACCGCTGAGCTCCCAGAAGAACGTGCCGCCGAGGCCCTGCTGGTTCTTGTAGTTCATCTTCCCCGCGATGGTGGCCGGGGTGTCGTAGCTCCACCAGTTGTTGCCGCAGTGCGCGTACGCGGTCCCGCCGACCGTGCCGTTGGCCGGGCACTTGGTCTTGAGCACCTTGTAGTCGTCGATGCCCTGCTCGTACTTGCCCGCCGCCGGGCCCGTCGCGGTGCCGCCGGGCGCCTTCTGCGTGACGCCCGTCCAGCCGCGGCCGTAGAAGCCGATGCCGAGCAGCAGCTTGTTCGAGGGGATGCCGAGGCCCTTGAGCTTCTTGATGGTGGCGTCGGAGTTGTAGCCGTCCTTCGGTATGCCGGTGTAGGACGTGAGCGGTGAGTGCGGGGCGGTCGGCCCCTTCGCGTCCCAGGCGCCGAAGTAGTCGTACGTCATCGGGTTGTACCAGTCGACGTACTGGGCGGCGCCCGCGTAGTCGGTGGCGTCGAGCTTGCCGCCGGCCGAGGCGTCGGCCGGGATCGCCGAGGTCACCAGGTTGCCGCTGCCGAACTTCGAACGGACCGCGGACATCAGCTTCTTGTACGCGTCACGGCCGCTGGTGTCGCAGGTCAGACCGCAGGCGTTCGGGTACTCCCAGTCGATGTCGATGCCGTCGAAGACATCGGCCCACTTGGAGTTCTCGACCAGGTCGTAGCAGGACTGGGCGAAGGCCGCGGGGTTCTTCGCCGCCTCGGTGAACCCGCCCGACCAGGTCCAGCCGCCGAAGGACCACAGCACCTTGAGGTTCGGGTGCTTCTTCTTCAGCTTGCGGAGCTGGTTGAAGTTACCGCGCAGGGGCTGGTCCCAGGTGTCCGCCACGCCGTCCACGGACTGGTCGGCGGTGTAGGCCTTGTCCGTGGCCGCGTAGGCGTCGCCCATCGCGCACTTGCCGCCCTGGACGTTGCCGAAGGAGTAGTTGATGTGCGTCAGCTTGTTGGCCGAACCCGACGTCTCGATGTTCTTGACGTGGTAGTTCCGGTCGTAGACGCCCCACTCGGTGAAGTATCCGACGACCTTGGAGCCGGCGGCGGCCTTCGTCGCGGTGCCCTTGTCCTGTTCGGCGGACGCGGAGCCCGCGCCCGCCAGCAGGCCGGCGCCGAGGACGGCGCAACAGGTGGTGGCGACGAGCGCCCTGAAGGAGGCGCGGGAGGTGTGCGGTCTGAGCATCGTGACTCCTCGTGGGGGGAAACCGGGAGGGGGAAAGTGCTGCTGTGGACCTGCGAAGTGCGACTTGGCATGAACGCGTTAAGACGTTCGGGGGAACAGTAGGAGGACTAGACCAGTGCGGTCAATGGTTCGTACCAATCAGCCGTACCCGTCGGCCCGCCCCGGCCGCGGCCGTCGGCGGTCACCGGCGATCTTCAGCTATCTTTCGAGTAAGCGGTCGTTAACTAGTGACGGGTCGCCGCCGATCGGGCATACTCAACGCGCCGGAGCCGCTGGTCAGCTGCTTTCGTGACCCGGAAGACCACCACGGCTCGGCACGTTTCCCGGCGGCGCCGCCCCTACCCAGCGCGGGCGTCCGCCGCAGCCCCACAGGGAGGAGAGCGTCATGCCCGACCACATCACGCAGTCGGTGGAGCGTCAGCTGCCCACGGATGAGGCCAGGGATCTGCTCTCGCTGGTCCGGGACATCGCCCAGCGCGAGATCGTCCCGAAGGCGGCGGAGGAAGAGGACGCCGGGCGCTTCCCCCGCGAGCTCTTCACGCTGCTCTCCGAGTCGGGCCTGCTCGGACTGCCCTACGACTCCGAGTTCGGCGGCGGCGACCAGCCGTACGAGGTCTATCTCCAGGTCCTGGAGGAGCTCGCCGCCGCACGTCTCACCGTCGGTCTCGGCGTCAGCGTCCACTCCCTCTCCTGTCACGCCCTCGCCGGGTACGGCACCAAGGAGCAGCGGAAGGACCACCTGCCCGCCATGCTCGGCGGCGGTCTCCTCGGCGCGTACTGCCTCTCCGAGCCCGCGGCCGGATCGGACGCGGCGTCGCTGCGCACCAAGGCTGTCCGTGACGGCGACGACTGGGTGATCAGCGGCACCAAGGCCTGGATCACGCACGGCGGCGTCGCCGACTTCTACACCGTGCTGGCCCGCACGGGCGCGGACGGCGCCCGCGGCATCACGGCCTTCCTGGTGCCGGGCGACGCGAAGGGGCTGAGCGCCGCGGTGCCCGAGAAGAAGATGGGCATGAAGGGCTCGCCCACCGCCCAGATCAACTTCGACGGCGTACGCATTCCCGACTCCCGTCGCCTCGGGGACGAGGGCCAGGGCTTTGCCATCGCTCTCTCCGCGCTCGACTCGGGCCGCCTCGGCATAGCGGCCTGCGCGATCGGGGTGGCCCAGGCGGCTCTCGACGAGGCCGTCGGGTACGCGACCGAGCGCAGGCAGTTCGGCAGGCCCATCGCGGACTTCCAGGGCCTGCGCTTCATGCTCGCGGACATGGCGACGCAGATCGAGGCGGGCCGGGCGCTCTACCTCTCCGCGGCCCGGCTCCGGGACGCGGGACGGCCCTTCGCCAAGCAGGCGGCCATGGCCAAGCTGCTGTGCACGGACGCCGCGATGAAGGTGACGACGGACGCCGTGCAGGTCCTCGGCGGGTACGGCTACACGGCGGACTTCCCGGTGGAGCGCCTCATGCGCGAGGCCAAGGTGCTGCAGATCGTCGAGGGCACGAATCAGATCCAGCGCATGGTCATCGCACGTCACCTCGCGGGTCCCGACTCGCGCTGAACTGGCCGTGCCGCACCGGCGGCGCCACGAGCCTGACCCACTCGGCGTCGTGGTGCCCCGGCAGCGTGCGGCCCCGGTCCGCCCAGTGGCGGATCAGGGCGCGGTAGATCGGCGGGTCCTGGACGTGGGGCTGCTGGTAGGGCGCGGGCGGCTGCTGGTACGGCTGCGCGTAGGCCTGGTGCGGCTGCTGTTGCTGGTGATGTGCATGCTGCTGGTGCGCGTGTTGCGGGTGGTGTGCGTACGGGTACGGAGCCTGGTGCTGCTGGGGCTCCTGAGGTCTCTGGGAGTTCTGGGGAACCGATTCTGCGGAGGCGGGCACCGTCACGAGGGTGCGCCGTCGATGTCCGGTGGGGAAGTGCGCCGGTCCCATGTCCGTGGGGGTCATACAGGGGCAACGCCCCTCACCCCCCACAGGACACCGCCGCGAGGAATCGTGCGTCTGTTCCGGGTCTGACATGTGTCTGGCTCCGCCTCGCGAACTGACGTACCGTCAACTCCGCGCCGGAGGGTCACCTGCCTCCCGCCACCCTGAACTGCCGTGCGACCAGGGAGGTTTGCCGTGGCAGACGACCGTCCGGTCCCGCTCGACGAGTACCCCGTGCACCAGGTCCCCCTCTCCATGAAGTACGTCGCGACGGGCGACCGCAACGCCTACGACCGGTGCATCTTCCACCTCTTCGACCACCAGGGCCGCGCCCTGCTCATTCTCGGGCTCGGCGTCTATCCGAACCTCGGCGTCATCGACGCGTACGCCACCCTGCGCATCGGGGACACGCTCCATGCCGTACGCGCCAGCGACGCCCTGGGCGAGGACCGGATGGACCTCGGCGTCGGCCCGCTGCGCATCACCGTCGACGAGCCGCTGCACCGCATCCGCCTTTCGTGCGCCGCCGACCCGGACGACCCCGCGTCCCTCTCGTACGACCTGACCTGGACCGCCGACTTCCCCGCCCTGTGGGAGCCGCACCACGTCCAGCGCCGCGGCGACCGGCTCACCCTCGAAGGGCGCCGCTTCGTGCAGGCGGGCCGGCCCGCCGGAGTGATCCGGGCGGGCGGCGAGGAGATCGCCGTGACGGCGGGGGAGTGGACCGCGACCCGCGACCGCAGCTGGGGCGTACGACCAGTACCCGGCGAGGAACGCGGGCGTCTGGAGGAGGAGTTCGCCACCGAGGGCTTCCACTGGATCTGGTGCCCGGTCCACTTCGAGGACCGCTTCCTCATGGTCATCGCCCAGGAGGACGCGGACGGCTACCGCACCCTCAACGACGCCACCCTCGTCCGTCCCGGCCGGCCCGACCGCCAACTCGGCTGGCCCCGCACCGATATCACCTACCGCTCCGGCACCCGCCACCCCGACCACGCCGTCATCCACCTCACCGACCCGGACGGCCACAAGCCCGTGGAGGTCGGCGTGCAGGTGCTCGCCTCGCTGCCCCTGGCCGTGGGCGCCGGATACCCGCCCGCCGACGACTGGCAGCACGGCACCTGGCGCGGCCGCGAGTGGACCGACCGGCGCAGCTACGACCTGTCGGACCCCGCGGCCCACCCCCTCGCCGCGTACGGCGTCATCGACCACGCCGCACGCTTCACCCTCGAAGGCCGCACCGGCTACGGCATCTTCGAGCACGGCAGCTTCGGCCGCCACGACCCGAGCGGCTTCACCGGATTCGACTCCGTGGCGCCCTGAGAGCGCGGCCTGCCCGGAGGAAGGAGCACGGACATGGCAACGGCACCCCGCCCCCGCACCACCACGCGCGACCCGGAAGACCTCGCCCGCCGCCTCAGCACCTGGCTCGACGCCCGGCTGCCCGGCGCGAAGGCGGCCGACATGACCGTCCCAGAGTCCAACGGCATGTCCAGCGAGACCCTGCTCTTCACCGTCGAACACCCCGAACCGCCGCTCGGCAAGTGCGCGTTGCGGCTCGCGGCCGACCCCGCGGCGTACACGATCTTCCCTGTCTACGACATGCCGCGTCAGTACCGCACGATGCGGCTCGTCGCCGAACACACCGACGTGCCGGTGCCGCGGGTGCTGTGGCTCGAGGAGGACCCGGGTCCGCTCGGGGCGCCGTTCTTCGTCATGGAACGGATCGAGGGCCGCGTACCGCCGGACGTCATGCCCTATACGTATGACGGCAATTGGCTGCACGCGGCGTCGGACGCCGAACGGGCGCGCCTCGAAGAGGCCTCGGTCCGCGTCCTCGCCCACCTGCACGACCAAGCACCACCGGAGACCGCCGCCTTCCTCGCGCTGCCGGGCGAAGGCAGCCCGCTGCGACGCCATGTGGCCGCCCAACGCGCCTACTACGCCTGGGTGGTGGACGGACTGCCCCGCTCACCACTCATCGAGAGCGCCTTCGACCGTCTCGAGGAGATGTGGCCCCGTCACGAGGGCGACGCCGTGCTCAACTGGGGCGACGCACGCATCGGGAACATCATCTACGACGGCTTCGAACCCGCGGCCGTCCTGGACTGGGAGATGGCGGCGCTCGCCCCGCGCGAGGTCGACCTCGGCTGGACGGTCTACCTCCACCGCTTCTTCCAGGACCTGACGGTGAGCTTCGGTCAGCCGGGGCTGCCCGAGTTCCAGCGCCGAGACCGCGTCGAGGCGGCGTACGCCGGGCTCACCGGGCACACGCCGCGCGACATGGACTTCTACACGCTCTACGCGGCCCTGCGGCACGCGATCGTCATGCTGCGCGTCGCCTACCGGCAGGTCCACTTCGGGGAGGCGGCTGTTCCGGCGGACGAGAAGGCCGCGGACACGCTGATCCTGCACCACGACAGCCTGGCCGCCATGGTGCAGGGCACCTACTGGTGAATCAGGCGGCGGGCCGGTGCTGTTGCGGCACCCGGATGGGGCGCGAGCCGGGACCGCCCACGTGCGAGAAGGGCTGCGTCCGCCAGTCGAGGCCCTGAGGGAGCGTCAGGAGCAGGGCGGTGTCCTGCTCCTGAGCCTCCATCGACTCGTCGGCGGGCACGGCGTCGGTGGCCGCGCGGCCGGTGCCCACACAGACCGTGAGCCCGAACGGGTTCCAGGGCGTGGGGCACAGTGCGTGCTCGGGCAGCACGTCCTCGTCCGCGAGGAGCGCGATGGGCTGCCCGCAGTCGGGGCAGTTCACCCGGTACATCTCGAAAGTGTCGTAGGAGTCGAGAAAGGCGTCAGCCGGTTCGACGCCCTCCGGCTCGGGCTCGGCGACCGGCTGCTGCTTGGCGCGGGCAGACCGGCCGGGGCGCTTCAAATTCTGCATGGGAATCTCCCCCTCGGGTGGGCCGACAAGGCGCTGCGGCCTCGACCACAGCAAGCACTTCCCGTCCCGTCGTGGAGGTAATCGTTGCATCCCGTCGGACACGGCCACAGGGGTGTGTCGTTCGTCACATGCCAAATAAAGTTGCCCCCGAGCGGGGAGACGAGTCGGCTACCCGAACGGATCAAGAGCCCTGTAGGTTCGGCGCATGGAGGAGCTGGACCGACAGATCGTGCAGCTGCTCGTCAAGGACGGGCGGATGAGCTACACCGACCTGGGCAAGGCCACGGGCCTGTCCACCTCGGCCGTGCACCAGCGCGTGCGCAGGCTGGAGCAGCGGGGTGTCATCCGCGGCTATGCCGCGGTGGTCGACCCCGAGGCCGTCGGGCTGCCGCTCACGGCCTTCATCTCGGTGAAACCGTTCGACCCCAGTGCCCCCGACGACATCGCCGACCGCCTCGCGGGCGTCCCGGAGATCGAGGCGTGCCACAGCGTCGCCGGCGACGAGAACTACATCCTCAAGGTCCGGGTGGCCACCCCGCTGGAGCTGGAGCACCTGCTCAGCCGCCTGCGGGCGCTCGCCGGTGTCTCCACGCGCACGACCGTCGTCCTCTCCACTCCGTACGAGGCGCGCCCGCCCCAGGTGTGACCCCCGCGCCGGCCGCCCGCCGGCAGGGGCGAGACTGGTCCCATGAGCCAGAGCACCGCCCCCGGGAACGACCCCCAGGATCCATCGAACCACCGCACCGTGCTGCTGCGCGGCGGCGACGTCCACAGCCCCGCCGACCCGTTCGCCACCGCAATGGTCGTCGAGCGCGGACATGTCGCCTGGGTCGGCTCCGAGGGCGCTGCCGACGCCTTCGCCGACGGTGTCGACGACGTGGTCGACCTCGAAGGTGCCCTGGTCACCCCGGCGTTCACCGATGCCCATGTGCACACCACGGCCACCGGCCTCGCCCTGACGGGCCTGGACCTCACGGGGGCCCGCTCGCTGGCCGACGCACTCGTTCTCGTACGCGAACACGCCACCGCGCGGCCGCACGACACCGTCCTCCTCGGCCACGGCTGGGACGCGGCCCGCTGGCCCGGCGGCCGCCCGCCCACGCGCGCGGAACTCGACGAGGCGGCCGGCGGCAGGCCCCTCTACCTCTCCCGCATCGACGTCCACTCGGCGGTCGTCACGACCGCGCTGCTCGACCTGGTGCCCGGCGTCACCGACCGTGCCGGATACCACCCGGAAGCCCCGCTGACCGCCGACGCCCACCACGGCGTGCGCGCCGCGGCGCTCGGCGCGATCACCCCGCAGCAGCGCACGGAGGCCCAGCGCGCCGCGCTCCGCCACGCCGTCTCGCTCGGCATCGGCTCCGTCCACGAGTGCGCGGGCCCCGAGATCTCCGACGAGGACGACTTCACCGGGCTGCTGCGGCTCGCCGCCGACGAGCCCGGCCCGCGCGTCGTCGGCTACTGGGCCGAGCAGGACGTGCGCCGCGCGAAGGAACTCGGCGCGGTCGGCGCCGCCGGTGACCTCTTCGTCGACGGCGCCCTCGGCTCGCACACGGCCTGCCTGCACGAGCCGTACGCCGACGCGGCGCACACCGGCACCGCGTACCTGGACGCCGCGGCCGTCGCCGCCCACGTCGTGGCGTGCACGGAGGAAGGCCTCCAGGCGGGCTTCCACGCCATCGGGGACGCCGCGGTGGCCTCCGTGGTCGACGGCATGCGCCAGGCTGCCGAGAAGGTCGGTGCGGCCCGCGTCCGCGCCGCACGGCACCGCGTCGAGCACGCCGAGATGCTCGCCCCGGAGACGATCGCCGCCTTCGCCGAGTTCGGCCTCACCGCGTCCGTCCAGCCGGCCTTCGACGCGCTGTGGGGCGGCGAGGACGGCATGTACGCCCAGCGCCTCGGCGTCGAGCGCGCGCGCACCCTCAATCCGTACGCGGCCCTCCTGCGCGCCGGTGTGCCGCTGGCCTTCGGCTCCGACAGCCCCGTCACGCCCCTCGACCCGTGGGGCACCGTCCGCGCCGCCGCCTTCCACCGGACGCCGGAACACCGGGTCTCCGTACGGGCCGCGTTCACCGCCCACACCCGCGGCGGCTGGCGGGCCGTCGGCAGGGACGACGCGGGCATCCTGGTGCCGGGCGCACCCGCGGACTACGCCGTATGGCGCACCTCCGATCTGGTGGTGCAGGCCCCGGACGACCGCGTGGCCCGCTGGTCGACCGATCCGCGGTCCGGCACGCCCGGCCTGCCGGACCTCTCGCCGGGGGCCGAACTCCCCGTCTGTCTGCGCACGGTGGTGGGCGGAAGGGCCGTGTTCGTGGGGCCGGACGAGTGATGTCCCGGCGGTGCGCGCAGCCGATCGTGGCCGGTCACGGCTCCGTACGACCTGGGAATCCTCTGCACTGACCTGGCGGTCCGTTAAGTCGCCGCAGCTCAGCCGGGTATTGACAGAGAGCCGCCGTGGGCCGGTAGGTTCGGCCGGGTCCACCACAGGACGTCCGACCGGCGAACCTCCACGCAGTCGTCGAACGCCGCTGGGTCACGGGTGGTGTGCCGCACCGGCGCACCACCACTGGGAGCCAGGTCCAGCGCCCGCGACGCGGAGGCGAGGGAACGTATCAGCCGACTCGGCAGGTGTGACCCGGGTGGGGCCCGGACGCTCAGTAGACAACGGCTTTCGGTCGATCCGCAGCCAGCGGGTCCCGGGCCGGCCCGAAGGGCGCCGGGCCCCGATCCGCAGTACGTCCCGTGCCGTCGCGGCGTCGCAGGCAGCGGCCATTATGGTGGTCCTCTGCGTACGAACGAAGGGGCATTAGTGAACGACGGCGGCGGGGTCTCCGAAGCAGGGGACCAGGGGAGGCAGTTCGGCTCGCTCGGCACGGCCTTGGTGATCATTCCGACCTACAACGAGGCGGAGAACATCCAGGCCATCGTCGGCCGGGTGCGCGCCTCCGTGCCGGACGCGCACATTCTGGTCGCCGACGACAACAGCCCCGACGGCACCGGCAAGATCGCCGACGAGCTCTCGGCAGAGGACGAGCAGGTCCACGTCCTGCACCGCAAGGGCAAGGAGGGGCTCGGCGCGGCCTATCTCGCGGGCTTCCGCTGGGGCCTGGAGAACGACTACGGCGTGCTCGTCGAGATGGACGCGGACGGCTCCCACCAGCCGGAGGAGCTGCCCCGGCTGCTCACCGCCCTGAAGGGCGCCGACCTCGTGCTCGGCTCGCGCTGGGTGCCGGGCGGACGGGTGGTCAACTGGCCCAAGCACCGCGAGTTCATCTCCCGCGGCGGCAGCACGTACTCGCGCCTCCTGCTCGACGTGCCGATCCGCGACGTGACGGGCGGCTACCGCGCCTTCCGCCGCGAGACCCTCGAAGGCCTCGGACTCGGCGAGGTCGAGTCACAGGGGTACTGCTTCCAGGTCGACCTGGCCCGACGCGCGGTCAAGGCGGGCTACCACGTCGTCGAGGTGCCCATCACCTTCGTCGAGCGGGAGCTCGGCGACAGCAAGATGAGCCAGAACATCGTCGTCGAGGCGCTGTGGCGGGTCACCGCCTGGGGCGTGGGCGAGCGGGTCGGCAAGGTCGGCAAGGCCATCGGGCGCAAGCAGGACTGAGCGTGGGGTCCGGTGGCGGCCGTCCGCCGGGACCGGGCCGGGCGCCGTCTTGATCATCCCCTTATGCCGGACTGAGGCGGGCCCAGGCACACTGGGAGCATGACGACTGGCGCACCGCCTCCCATCCGACCCGCCCGGCCCCGGCGCTCCGGGCCCCTGAGGTTCCTGCCGCTCGGCATCGCCGCGTGGCTGGTCCTGGAAATCTGGCTGCTGACCGTCGTGGCGGGAGCCACGAGCGGGCTCGTGGTCTTCCTGCTCCTGGTGGGCGGCCTGCTGCTCGGCTCCGCGGTGATCAAGCGCGCGGGGCGCCGGGCGTTCCGCAAGCTCAGCGAGGCGGTGCAACAGCAGCAGCGCGGCGAGACGCCCGCCCGGGAGACCGGGGGAGGCAGCGCCCTGACGATGCTGGGCGGCCTGCTGATCATCCTGCCGGGGCTCATCTCGGACGCCCTGGGGCTGATCCTGCTGGTCCCGCCGGTGCAGAAGGCGCTGAGCAGGTATGCGGAGCGGACCTTCGAGCGCAAGGTGCGCGAGGCGACGCCCGGCGGGCTGGGCGACGCCTATCAGCAGGCGCGGATGCACCGCCCCGACGGCAAGGTCGTGCAGGGCGAGGTCATCAGGGACGACGAGCCGCCGAGGCGCGACCCGCGTCGGGACGACCCGCAGCTCCCGCACTGAGAGCGGGACGAGACACGGGGACGGGACGAGACACAAAAGGGCCGGGGCCACTGCTGAGCAGTGGCCCCGGCCCTTTTGTACTGCGTTGCGCTGTGTACTGCGTTGTGCGGTGTGCCGCAGCGTTCGCCGTCAGGCGGACTTGCGGCTGTCACGCGGGTGCACCGCGATGTTCATGGCACCGGACCGGAGAACCGCGAGACGCTCCTCGAGGACCTCTTCGAGCTCCTCTCGGGTGCGGCGCTCCATGAGCATGTCCCAGTGCGTACGCGCCGGCTTGCCCTTCTTCTCCTCAGGTCCGTCGCCGTCCACGAGGAGTGCCTGGGCCCCGCAGACCTTGCACTCCCACTCCGGCGGGATCTCCGCCTCGACCGAGAACGGCATCTCGAAACGATGTCCGTTCTGGCATGCGTACTCCACGGCCTGGCGAGGTGCCAGGTCGATGCCGCGGTCGGTCTCGTAGCTTGTCACCACGAGGCGCGTGCCGCGAAGAGCTCGCTCACTCATGAATCGTGCCTCCCGGGCTTGTCGCCCACAGGACAGGTGTCGCTGTCGTCGTCATCCGGTCAACGTCCGGTCGGCGGTAAAGATTCCCGTTCAGGGTTATGCGTCGCCGTCGTATGCCGCCCCTTGTTGTACCCACCAGTGCCCGGTTTGTCACATCTGGCAGCAGATGTCACCCAGCGTTTCTGATTCTTCAGCTCGCAGTAACGGTCCGCCTGGCAGGCCAAAGGCGTACACTACCGGCCTTTGGCTTCAGTTGCTAAATCCTGTCGGGTACGGGATTTCCCGCGTCGCGCACCGCACGCCGTACGGGTACCCGTACGAGCAGGGCGAAACCGAGCAAAAAGAACGCCACGAGCGACACGATGGCGTCCCGGTAGCTGCCCGTGAGCTGGTAGGTGAGGCCGAAGATCAACGGTCCCAGCCACGCCATCCCGCGGTCACTGATCTCGTACGCGGAGAAGTACTCGGCCTCCTTGCCGTGCGGCACCAGGTGCGAGAAGAGCGAACGGGACAGGGCCTGGGTGCCGCCGAGGACCAGGCCGATCCCCGCGGCCAGGACGAAGAACCACGCGGGCGCGCCGGCGGGCAGGAAGTACCCGGCCCCGATCGTCACCGTCCAGGCCACGAGCGACCCGAGAATGGTCCGCTTGGCGCCGTACGTCCGGGCGAGGCGCCCCATGGCGAGGGCGCCCGCGACCGCCAGCACCTGGACCAGCAGGACCGCGACGATCAGCGTGGACTGACCGAGGCCCAGCTCTTCGGAGCCGTAGACGGAGGCCTGGGAGATCACCGTCTGGACGCCGTCGTTGTAGACCAGGTAGGCGAGCAGGAACGCGAGCGTGTGGGGGTGGCGCCGCATGTCCCGCACGGTCGACCGCAGCTGCTGCCACCCGCCACGGGGTGCCGTGCCGGCCTCGTGCGCGGGCGTCCCGCGGTCCCGCAGCCGCTTCAGGGGGACGAGGGTGAAGGCGCCCCACCAGAGCCCCGCCGACGCCAGACAGATGCGGACCGCGGTCGACTCGGAGACGCCGAAGCTGTCGTGCGCGAGGAAGAGGACGAGGTTCGCCACCAGAACCAGGGCGCCCGACGCGTATCCGAAGGCCCAGCCGCGCGAGGAGACCGCGTCACGCTCCTGAGGAGGCGCGATCTGCGGCAGGTAGGAGTTGTAGAGCACCATCGAGACGGCGAGCGAGGCGTTGGCGACAATCAGCAGGAGACCGCCGAGGAGATACCGCTCGCCCTCCAGGAAGAACATGCCCGCCGTGGCCGCAGCCCCCAGGTACGCGGCGACGGCGAGGAGCGGCTTCTTGCGGCCCGTCCGGTCGGCGGCGGCAGCCGCCAGCGGCATGACGAAGACCGACACGAGCACCGACAAGGAGACCGTGTACGCGAAGAACGAGCCCGCGCGGACCGGGAGGCCCAGCGGATGCACATGACCCTCGGGATCCGCGGCCGCCTTCGCGATCTCGGTCAGATAGGGCCCCAGGAACACGGTCAGAACGCTCGTCGAATAGACCGAGCACGCCCAGTCGTAGACGTACCAGCCCCGCTGCTCGCGCCGCCGTTCCGCGGCGTCGGAGTCGTCGGACGCTGTTCTCCTCACGGTGTCGGTGCTCACCCGTGACCTCGCTGTTCCCCGTGGTGCGGCGCCGACCCGGAGCGGTCAGACCCAGGTCCCCCGGTCCTTCAGCACCCCGCGCAGCGTCTCGATGTGATCGGAAACTATGCCATCCACCCCGAGGTCGAGCAGGGCGCTCATCCGGTCCGCGTCATTGACCGTCCACACGTGGACCTGCAGTCCGCGCGCGTGGGCGGCGCGCACGAAGCGGTGGTCCACCACCCTGATCCTGCCGTGCGTCTCGGGCACCTGGGCGCAGACCGCGGAACGGCGCAGGGCGGCGGGCACTCCGTAGGACAGCATCCGCAGCGCCGCCACGCCCCGGGTGCCCAGGGAGGTGGCCAGGCGCGGGCCTCCGAGGCGCTGGGCCCTGGCCACGCGCGCCTCGGAGAACGAGCCGACACAGACGCGGTCCCAGGAGTTGGTGCGGCGGATCAGGTCGAGCAGCGGCAGCAGAGCGGGCTCCGCCTTCACGTCCACGTTCCAGCGCACGTCGGGGAAGGCTTCGAGGCACTCCTCGAAGAGGGGCACCGGTTCGCTGCCCGCCACGCGCGCGTGGCGCACCTCGCTCCACGGGAGGTCGATGATGCGTCCCGCCGCGTCCGTCACCCGGTCCAGCGTCGTGTCGTGGAAGGCGACGAGGCGGCCGTCGGCGGTGGCGTGCACATCGGTCTCGATGTAGCGGTAGCCGAGGTCGACGGCGCGCCGGAAGGCCGCCGCGGTGTTCTCCAGGCCGTCCGCCGCGCCGCCTCGGTGGGCGAGGGCGAGCGGGCCGGGGTGATCGAGGTAGGGGTGGCGTACGCGCGTGGTCACGGCTGCAGTATCGCCTGCTCCGGCGGGCCGCCGGAGGCCACGACGCCACCTGTGGCGGTCGCGGGGACGGCGAACCGGCGCAGGAAGAACTGGGCGAGCGGGCCGATGGCCAACGCGTAGAGGACCGTGCCGACCCCCACGGTGCCGCCGAGCGCGAAGCCGGTCACGACCACCGCCACCTCGATGAGCGTCCGCATCAGCCGGATGGAGCGCCCGGTCCGCTGGTGCAGGCCCGTCATCAGTCCGTCCCGGGGGCCGGGCCCGAACGCGGCCGCGATGTACAGGCCGGTCGCCGCGCCGTTCAGGACGATCCCGCACACCATCAGCGGGATGCGCACGGCCCAGCCCTCGGCGTCCGGGAGCAGCGCCAGCGCGGCGTCCATCGCCAGGCCGACGACGAAGACGTTGGAGACCGTGCCGAGGCCGGGACGCTGCCTCAGCGGGATCCACAGGAGCAGGACCGCGGCGCCCACGACGATGGACACGGCGCCGATCGACAGACCGGTGAGCTCGGCGAGCCCCTGGTGCAGCACGTTCCACGGCTCCAGGCCGAGGCCGGACACCACGAGGAGCGCGGAGCTCACGCCGTACAGGGTGAGGCCCGCGTAGAGCTGCGTGAGTCTCCGCGGCAGTCGCCGCCGGATCGCCCGCGGTGCCGTGCCGGGCGTCGCCCCGGATGCCGTGCCGGACAAGAGGTGCCCCCGTCGGTGGTGGTAGTGGCCTGACGCATGACACTCTGTGGCTTGTACAGAGCAGCCAACCATGGCCAATCCGGGGAAGGTGGACTGGGAATCATGGCTCAGTGGACTTCGGCGATGGGGTCGACGCAGCTCGCCCGTCTCCTCGCCTCCCAGCAGGACCGCCCCCTCGGCACGGGCTCGCGCCGCCCGCCCGCCTACCGCGCCCTCGCCGACGGCATCCGGCTCCTCGTCCTCGAAGGGCGCGTCCCGGTCGCCGCGCGCCTGCCCGCCGAGCGCGAACTCGCCCTCGCCCTCGCCGTCAGCCGCACCACCGTCGCCGCCGCCTACGAAGCGCTGCGCACCGAAGGGTTCCTGGAGTCCCGCAGGGGAGCGGGCAGCTGGACCGCCGTCCCCGCCGGAAACCCCCTCCCCGCGCGCGGGCTCGAACCGCTGCCCCCCGAGGCGCTCGGTTCCATGATCGACCTCGGCTGCGCCGCGCTGCCCGCGCCCGAACCCTGGCTCACCCGCGCCGTCCAGGGCGCCCTGGAAGCCCTCCCGCCGTACGCCCACACGCACGGCGACTATCCCGCGGGCCTGCCCGCCCTGCGCGAGATGCTCGCCGAGCGCTACACCGCGCGCGGGATCCCCACCATGCCCGAACAGATCATGGTGACCACCGGCGCGATGGGCGCCATCGACGCCATCTGTCACCTCTTCGCGGGCCGCGGCGAACGCATCGCCGTGGAGTCGCCGTCGTACGCCAACATCCTCCAGCTGATGCGCGAGGCGGGCGCCCGCCTCGTCCCCGTCGCCATGGACGAAGGCCTCAGGGGCTGGGACATGGACCGCTGGCGCCAGGTCCTGCGCGACGCCGCGCCCCGGCTCGCCTATGTCGTCGCCGACTTCCACAATCCCACGGGCGCGCTCGCCGACGAGGACCAGCGCAGGCAGCTCGTCGAGGCGGCCCGCTCCGCGGGCACGGTCCTCGTCGTCGACGAGACGATGAGCGAGCTGGGCCTCGACGAGGACCTGGCCATGCCGCGCCCGGTCTGCGGCTTCGACCCGGCGGGATCGACCGTCATCACCGTCGGCTCCGCCAGCAAGGCCTTCTGGGCCGGCATGCGCATCGGCTGGGTGCGGGCCGCCCCCGACGTGATCCGCAGCCTGGTCGCCGCGCGCGCGTACGCCGACCTCGGCACCCCGGTCCTCGAACAGCTCGCCGTGAACTGGCTCCTGAACACCGGCGGCTGGCAGGCCGCCGTGGACGTGCGCAGGGAGCAGGCCAGGGAGAACCGTGACGCGCTGGTCGCCGCGGTCCGCCGCGAGCTGCCCGACTGGGAGTTCGAGGTGCCGCGCGGCGGCCTCACCCTGTGGGTGCGCACCGGGGGCGTGTCCGGGTCGCGGCTCGCCGAGGTGGGCGAGCGGGTGGGCGTCCGGGTCCCCTCCGGGCCGCGCTTCGGAGTGGACGGAGCCTTCGAGGGGTACGTGCGGCTGCCGTTCACCGTGGGGGGCGCGCTCGCCGACGAGGCGGCGGTGCGCCTCGCGGCCGCGGCCCGGCTGGTCGAGACGGGCGTCGGCGCGGGCGCGCAGGCAGCGCACCCGTTCGTCGCCTGACGCGCCTCTCCGTAGTCGGGCACCGGCTCCCCAAGGGCGGCGGTCAGTTTTCGGCGGGGACCGGCTCCGCCTCCGTGGCCTCCGGGGCGGCGGCCTCCGTCTCGTCAGGCGGAGTGCTCCGCTCCGGCAGCAGCTCCATGACGGCCGTGCGGTGTGCCTCGCTGGTCGCGTCGTCGTACGGATCGGGGGTCGCGGGCACCTGGAGGCGGTGCACCTGACCCGCGCCGAGCCTGGCGTAGCCGCGGCCGGGCGGCACGTCCGTCGTGGGCGTCGTGTGGGGAGGCGCCCCGAGGACGTCCTCCAACTGGTCGACCGTGGCGTACCCCAGCACCACGCGCGCGCGGGTGTGCTGGTGCACGGCTTCGCTCAGCGCGTCGAGGCCGTCCAGCTGGTCGGCGACCACGACCGTCACGTTCGCCGCCCTGCCGTGCCGCAGCGGGACCTGCAGCAGCGACTGGGGGTCCGTGCGGCCGTCGGCCGCGGCGAGGTGACCGAGCGCGCTCGGCCGGTCGAGGAGGAGCCACAGGGGGCGCTTGGTGTCCTCCGGCGGCGGGTGGCCCGCCTGCCGCGCGCGGTTCGCCGCGATGAGCCTGCGTTCGGTCTCGTGCGCCGCCCATTCGAGGCTCGCGAGCGCCCCGGTGAGCCCGCACTCGATGGCGAGGACCCCGTCGCGCCCGGTCAGGCAGGCGTAGTCGCCGGTGCCGCTGCCCTCGACGATGAGCACATCGCCGTACTGCAGCGCCTGGAGGGCGATGGAGCGCAGCAGTGTCGTCGTGCCGCTGCCCGGCTGACCGGCGATCAGCAGGTGGGGCTCGGTGGAGCGGATGCCGGTGCGCCACACGACGGGGGGTACGTCGCGCTGTTCCGCGCCGTCGGACAGCGGCAGGGTGCGCTGGACGCCGGTCTCGTCGGTGAAGCCGAGGACGGTCTCTCCCGGGGCGGTGACGAAACGCTGGGCCGCGATGTCGGTGGGGAGCGGGGAGAGCACCGTGACGGTGAGCTGGTTGCCCTCCTCGTCCCACAGGAAGTGGTACTCGCGGCCGCGACCCGCCTTGGCGTGCAGCAGTTGCTCGATCCGCGCGCGGGACTCGGCCTCGCCGTCCGTGAAGTACGCGGGGTAGCGCACCACGAGCCGGGAGATCCGCCCGGTGTCGTCGAAGTCGTGCTCGACGAACGCCTTGTCCCATTCACCGCCGTGCGCGAAGAGCGGGGCGGGGTCCTCGGGGACCGAGAAGTACGGGACGAGCGCTTCGTAGAGGGACTGAAGTCGCTGTACCTGTGCCTCGTCCGGTCCTGTCGGCTCCGGAGCGGTGCGCTCGCGGCCCGTCCAGGCCGCCGCCGCCATCAGGGAGATGAGGGCGAGCAGCGGTCCGAACGGCACGAGCGCCACGACCAGGACCACGGAGGCCGCAAGGAACAGCAGCGGCCCGCGCTTGTCCTTGGGGGTGTCGGCCCACCTGCGCCGTCCGGCGGCGGCCAGCCGGCGCAGTCCGCGGGTGATCGTGATCAGCGGATGGAGGACATCCGTGGCGCTGTCGGCCGCCGACCGTGCCAGCTCCCTGCTCCGGGCGATGGATGCGGTGCCGTTGCTCAGAATGCGGGGGAGTGGGCGCCTGGCCACGTCTGTCTCCTGGAGGTGCGTACGAAAGCGGGACGGTCAGAACTTGATCCCGCCGAGGAGGCTCGCCAGGCTCGCGCTGCCGGCCTTGATGCTCGGGGCGATCGCCGTGCCCGCCATGAAGAAGCCGAAGAGGGCGCAGACCAGCGCGTGCGACGCCTTGAGTCCGTCCTTGCGGAAGAAGAGGAAGACGATGATTCCGAGCAGTACGACGCCCGAGATGGAAAGGACCATGACGGTTCTCCTGGTTTGGTGGGGACAGTCACCATGAGTTCTTCCAGGTTCACAGCATGTATCCATACGATAAAAGGTGCAAATGGGTCAATTTCTTGAGATTTCCCTCTAACGGTGGAGTCCGGTTGGGCCATGACGGACGCCTCGGGGAGACCTCCGCGCCTCTGCGTGATCTTTGCCTCGGGCGGTCCGGGTCATGTGCCCGGCGGGGCAGTACCCTGTCGATTCACTCGTACGGCTGCACAGGCAGACGCACTCGGATAACCAGCAAGCCAGAAAGGCGGAACGCCCCCATGAGCGAAGCCCCCGACCCCGAGGTCGTGGAGCTGGCGACCAAGATCTTCGATCTGGCACGTCAGGGCGACGCCGCGGCGCTCGCCGCCTACGTGGACGCGGGCGTCCCCGCGAACCTCACGAACGACAGCGGCGACTCGCTGGTGATGCTGGCGGCCTACCACGGGCACGCCGACGCGGTCCGCTCCCTCGTGGAGCGCGGCGCCGACACCAACCGCGCCAACGACCGGGGCCAGACCCCGCTCGCCGGAGCCGTCTTCAAGGGCGAGGACGCGGTGATCCGGGCCCTCCTCGACGGTGGTGCGGATCCCGCCGCGGGCACTCCCTCGGCGGTCGACACGGCCCGCATGTTCGGAAAGGCGGAGCTGCTGCAGCTGTTCGGGGCCGCCTGAACCGGGTACCTGACCAGCAACAACGGGGGCGCTGGAAATGTGGTCGCGGCGGACCTGACCGCCGGGTCATCATGACGACGTGATTCACGGACGCGACGGTGGGGCAGATGTTGCCGCACCGCGTGGACCGTGAGCGGCCCGCCCCCGGACCTCCCGTCCGGGAACCCTCGGGCCACCGACGAGAGGCAGAGGAAGATGGTCTTCGACAAGCAAAAGACGGCGGGCGGCCCGACGTGTTGGCGCACGGCCAGGTAATGCGTGATTCCCGGTTGCGTCGACGCTTGATGTGAGGCTGTTTCCCATGTTCGATCCGGTCATAGCGCCCAGCGGTACGCTGCTCGGCCTGCTGCAGAGGGGCCGCGGCGACGGCACCCTGCACGCGCTCACCGCCCCACGGTCCGAGGCGCTCACCGCCCTCGACCACTGCGTGCTCAACGATCCCCGCCACGACTGGCAGGTGGAGAACCGTTCGCTGTACTACGCCCGGCTCTACCTCGACCTGCACGGCGGGCTCGGCGAGATCGAGCGCCACCTCTTCGATGCCGAGGACGTCCTGAACACGGACGACTCGCGCACCGGACTCGCCCTCGCTGTCCTCGGGCACCTCGCCTCGTACGGCAGGCAGGACGCCCTCGAACTCCTGCGGAGGTACGCGGCGTTCGGCTCCAACTGGGCATGGGCCCTCGACGAGCTGGCGCTGCGCGACGACGACGCGGGCCTGCGGGCCCTCGCGGCCCCCGTGCTCGCCAGGTTCGGCCCCGACGCGGAGGGCGAGGCCGAGCTGGCCGCCGCCGTCCGCGACGCCTACGAACCGCGGCCCTGGCGCCTCTGGGAGGAGGACCCCCGCGCCGACATCGGCGCCCGCGTGCGAGCCGCGCGGGAACAGGGCTCCTTCGACCGGTGGCAGCGCCAGATGCGGCCCTCGGGGCCGCGCCCCGGCTGGAGCGTCCAGGCCGTCTTCGCCTGGGCGCAGGAGGGCCTCGAACGGGGCACCGTCCTGTACGTGCCCGCCGCCCGCTGCCTGACCGCGGTCGCCGGACCCGAGGACCGCGCCGAGATCGTCGAGGCCGCCCGCAACGGTTCGGACGGGGCGCGCGGCACTGCCCTGCGCTACCTCGCGGACACCCACGACCCCGCCGCCCTCGACCTCATCGAGTTCGCCGCGGAAGGCCTCTCACGGACCGTGACGGACGCCGCCATCGACGCCTTCGAACGGATGCGCAGCGTCGCCGCCGTCGAGCGCGCCCGACGCTGGGCCTACCGGCCCGACGACCTGGGTGCCGCCGCCGGACGCATGCTCGCCTGCCGGGGCGGCGCGCAGGACAGCAAGCTGGTCCTCGCCGCCCTTCGCGAGGCCGTCCGCGGCGAGGGCCCGGACGCGCCGACGCTGTGGACCCTCGTCGACGGCGCGGGACGCCTAGGCATCGCCTGCGCCGCCCCCGTGCTGCGGCACGTCTACAGAGAGACCGCCTCCTCCCATCTCCGCGGCCGCGCGGCACGCGCGCTGGCCGCCACCGATCCCTCCTTCGCCTCCGGCTTCGCCGTCGAGTGCCTCTGGGACTGCGAGGAGTCCACCCGCGAAGTCGCCGCACGGCACGCAGAGACCGGTGACGCCCGCGTCGTCAACCGCCTCAGGAGGCTCGCCGCGGACCCCGCCGAGGAGGACGAGGTACAGACCGCGGTGCGCAGCAGGATCGGCCCGGACGCGGCCGTGTAGCGGGCGGCCTACGGACTCGGCCGGGGTTGCCGCCGCGTGGCGGCGACGAAACGCACCGGCGTTCCCGGCCGGGCCTGGGCCGCCGCGGCCAGGTCGCTCTCGCGGACCACGGCGACCACCGGGTAGCCCCCGGTGGTCGGGTGGTCGGCCAGGAAGACGACGGGCCGGCCGTCCGGCGGGACCTGCACGGCGCCGAGCACCATGCCTTCGCTGGGCAGCTCCCCTTCGAACGCCCGCTCCAGCGCCGGGCCCTCGGTGCGCAGGCCGATCCGGTTGCTCGCCGAGAACACCGTGTACGCGCGCGTGGTGAACGTGTCCAGCGCGGCCGCCGTGAACCAGTCCGCGCGCGGCCCGAGCGTCACCCGGAGCACCAGCTCCCGGGGCGGCGCGGGCTGCGGGACGACGTCCACGCGTGCGTGGATGCCGCCTGGCCGGCCCAGGGGAAGGACGGCGCCGGTCGCGAGCGGGGGCGGGCCGAGGCCGGAGAGCAGATCCGTTGAGCGGCTGCCGAGCACCGGGTCGACGCTCACGCCGCCGTCGAACGCGACGTAGCAACGTACTCCGGAGACAGCCGATCCGATGTCGACAAGGGCGCCCGCGGGCACGCGCACCGGCGCTCCCCAGGGCGCGGGCCTGCCGTCGACGGCCACGGGGCAGGGGGCGCCGCCGACGGCGACCGTCACGGTCCTGCGCGGCCGCACGGCACAGCCGTCGAGAGTGGTCTCCAGGACGGCAGCGTCGGACGGATTGCCCACCAGGCGGTTGACCAGGCGGGCGGCGGGCGGGTCGAGGGCGCCGGAGCGGGGCACCCCGAGGTGGGCGTGCCCGGGGCGCCCGAGGTCCTGCACGGTGGTCAGGGCTCCGGCGCGCACGACGGCGAGGGCGTGGTCGGTCATCACGTCCCCACTACCGGACGGGGCACGAAGCGGACGCGGACGCCGGGGGAGAGCAGCGCGGCGGGCACGCGCGCGTGGTCCCACAGCACGGCGTCCGTGGAGCCGATGAGCTGCCAGCCGCCGGGCGACGCACGCGGGTAGACGCCCGTGTACGGGCCCGCCAGGGCGACGCTGCCCGCGGGGACGCCGGTGCGGGGCGTGGCCCGGCGCGGCACCTCGTAGCGCTCGGGCAGGCCGGTGAGATAGCCGAAGCCGGGTGCGAAGCCGCAGAAGGCGACGCGGAATTCGGCGGCGGAGTGGATGCGCGCCACCTCGGCCACGGGCACGCCCCAGTGCGCCGCCACGTCCGCGAGGTCCGGTCCGTCGTACCTCACCGGGATCTCCACGACGTCTCCCGCGCGCGGGGGCAGCGGCGGGATCTCCCAGCCGGGCAGCTCCGCTCCGACGCGGCCGGGCTCGTCGAGACCGTCGAGGAGCACCGTACGGGCCGCGGGAACGATCTCCCGGACCCGCAGGGCGCCCGACGCGCGGCGGCGCAGCAGCTCCGCGTGGAGGGCCTGGGCCTCGGTGCCGTCGGAGAGCTCGACGAGCAGGGCCCGCTCGCCGACCGGCAGGGCCCTCATGCGAACGCCGCCACGCGCACGCCCGCCGCCGCCAGCTCGGCCCGCACCCGACGGGCCAGCTCCACCGCGCCCGGGGTGTCGCCGTGCAGACACAGCGACCGCGCGCGGACCTCGATCTGGCGGCCCCCGAGGGTGGTGACGACACCGGAGCGGGCCATTTTGACGGACCGCGAGACGACGGAGTCCGCGTCCGTGACGACCGCCCCTTCCTGGGTGCGTGGAACCAGAGTGCCCTCGTCGGTGTAGGCGCGGTCCGCGAACGCCTCGGTGACGACGGGCAGCCCGGCCTTGTCCGCGGTCTTCAGGAGAGACGATCCGGGCAGCCCCAGGACGGGCAGCGCGGCGTCGGCGAGCAGTACGCCCTCGACGACCGCGCGGGCCTGTTCCTCGTCGTGGACGGCGCGGTTGTAGAGCGCGCCGTGCGGTTTCACGTACGACACGCGCGTGCCCGCCGCGCGGGCGAACACCTCCAAGGCGCCGATCTGGTACGCCACTTCGGCCGCCAGCTCCGCGGCGGGCACGTCCATGGCACGCCGCCCGAAGCCCGCCAGGTCCCGGTAGGACACCTGCGCACCGATCCGCACCCCGCGCTCGGCGGCGCGGTCGCACACCCGGCGCATGGTGGCCGGGTCCCCGGCGTGGAACCCACAGGCCACGTTGGCGCTGGTGACGACGGACAGCAGTTCCTCGTCGTCGGTCAGGTGCCAGCGGCCGAAGCCCTCGCCGAGGTCGGCGTTGAGATCGATCAGGGGCGCGTTCATGGCGTAAGCCTCCAGTGCTTGACGTAAGCCTCCAATGCTTTCGGCGGTCACACCACGCGGTACTGCTCGTCCCGGGCGTCGGTGACGAACATCCGGCCCGGCGCGTGGGTGATCGCGAAGGGCGGCCGTGATGCCATCACCGCCGCCTGAGGGGTCACCCCGCACGCCCAGAACACCGGGATGTCGTCGGGCTCGACGGTCACCGCGTCGCCGAAGTCGGGGCGGTCCAGGTGCTGGATGCCGAGCCCGCCGGGGTCGCCGCAGTGCACCGGGCTGCCGTGCACCGCGGGCATCAGCGAGCTCTCCCTGATGGCGTCCGCGAGCCTCCCCGGCGGCACGGGGCGCATCGACACCACCATCGGGCCGTGCAGGCGGCCTGCGGGGCGGCAGGGGCGGTCGGTGACGTACATCGGGACGTTGCGGCCCTGCTCGATGTGGCGCAGCGGGACGCCGGCGTCGGCGAGCGCCCACTCGAAGGTGAAACTGCAGCCGATGAGGAACGTCACCAGGTCGTCGCGCCAGTGGTCGACCACGTCCGTGGGCTCGGCGGTCATCTCGCCGTGCTCCCACACACGGTAGAGCGGCAGATCGGTGCGGAGATCGGCGCCCGGGGCGAGCGGAGTGGCCCAGGAGCCCGCGTCCGTGACGTCGAGGACCGGGCAGGGCTTCGGGTTGCGCTGGCAGAACAGGAGCATCTCGTAGGCCCAGTCGGCGGGCACCGAGATGAGGTTGGCCTGCGTGAAGCCCGCGGCCCACCCCGAGGTGGGGCTGGTGTCGCCCGCGCGGAAGGCGGCGCGCGCCTTCTTGGCGCTGCGGATCGACGGCGTGGCGCGCGTCTCGCGGTTCACAGGAGTTCCCTTCCGCGCGTCTCCGGCAGACCGAGGAGTGCCAGGACGGCAAGTCCGTAACCGATGGCTCCGAAGACCAGCGCTCCGCCGACGCCCCAGCTGTCGGCGAGGAATCCGACCATGGTGGGGAAGACGGCACCGATCGCGCGTCCCGTGTTGTACGTGAAGCCCTGCCCTGTGCCGCGGACGGCGGCCGGGTACAACTCGCTGAGGAACGAGCCGAAGCCGCTGAAAATCGCCGACATACAGAAGCCCAGCGGAAAACCGAGCACAAGGAGAAGGCCGTTGGCGCCGTCCGGGATGTTCGTGTACGCGAGGATGCTGGCCGCCGAGAGGAAGGCGAAGAGCGTGATGTTCCGCTTCCTGCCGAGCTTGTCGGTGAGATAGCCGCCGGTCAGATAGCCGATGAAGGCGCCGGAGATCAGGAAGGTCAGATAGCCGCCGGTGCCGACGACCGTGAGCCCGCGATCGCTCTTGAGATACGTGGGCACCCAGGTGGCCAGTGTGTAGTAGCCACCCTGCACGCCGGTGGACAGGAGCACCGCGAAGAACGTGGTGCGCAGCAGGCCCGGCTTGAAGATGGCCGTGAAGGATCCCTTGTCCGCGCTCTTGCGCCGTTCCTCGGCGGCCTCGGGCGCGTCGTGCACGTTGCGCCGTACGTAGATCACGAGGAGTGCGGGCAGCGCACCGGTCCAGAACATCACGCGCCAGGCGACGTCGTCGTCCAGGAACTGGAACACCAGGGTGTAGACGATCACCGCGAGCCCCCAGCCCACGGCCCAGGAGCTCTGGATCGCGCCCAGGGTGCGACCGCGGTTCTTGGCGGTGGCGTACTCGGCGACGAGGATCGCGCCGACCGCCCACTCGCCGCCGAATCCGAGCCCCTGGAGGGCACGGAAAACGAGCAGCGTCTCGTAGTTGGGTGCGAAACCGCACGCGACCGTGAAGACCGCGTACGTGACGACCGTGATCATCAGGGCCTTGACGCGGCCGATCCGGTCGGCGACCACCCCCGCGATGGCGCCGCCCACGGCGGAGACGACGAGGGTGACGGTGGTGAAGAGCCCGGTCTGGCCGCTGTCGAGGCCGAAGTACGCGGCGAGCGCGACCATGCTCAGTGGCAGCGTGAAGTAGTCGTAGGAGTCGAGGGCGTAGCCCCCGAAGGCGCCGGCGAAGGCGCGGCGTCCGCGGGGTCCGAGGGCGCGCAGCCAGCCGAACGCACCGCTGTCGTCAAAGGGTTCGACGTGTTCGGAGGGTGGCCCTGCCGGTGCGGCCGTGTCGGGCGGTGGGGTCGTGCTCATGGGCACCTCACAGGTGAGGGACGGAGGGTGCTGGAGCGGGCGTGGTGCGGTCGTGCGGTGGGGGGACGGGGAGGGGTGGAGCGGTGAGCCGTGCCCGACAACGTAGAGGATCGTTGAACGATCCCTCAATACCCCTGTTGTTTCGTTCTTGCATCTGCGATTGAATCCGGGCATGGCGGAGGGGATGGGTGACGTGAACGGACTGGCCGACGACCGCGCGCTCCTGGGGCGCACGAGCACGGCGGAGCGGGTCTCGGACATCCTGCGGAGCCGCATCGCCGCGGGCTTCTTCCCGCCCGGGACTCGGCTCTCCGAGGACAGCATCGGCGGCGCGCTCGGCGTCTCCCGCAACACGCTCCGGGAGGCGTTCCGGCTGCTCACGCACGAGCGGCTCCTTGAGCACCAGCTCAATCGCGGGGTGTTCGTGCGGATGCTGACCGATGAGGATGTGGGGGACATCTACCGCACCCGTGCCCTCGTCGAGTGCGCGGTCGTACGCGGGCTCGGGGAACCGCCGTACGCCGTGGACGGGCTGGCCGACGCCGTATCCGACGGGCGGCGGGCCGCGCGGGCGGGCGACTGGAAAGGTGTGTCCACCGCCAACATCGACTTCCACCGGGAGCTCGTCGCTCTCGCGGGGAGCGAGCGCACCGACGAGCTGATGCGCAGCGTCTTCGCCGAACTGCGCCTCGCCTTCCACGTGGTGGACGACCCCCGGCGGCTCCACGAGCCCTACATCGCCCGCAACGGACAGATCCTGGAGGCGCTCCGGGAAGGCCGGCGCGACGACGCGGAGACGCTGCTCGTCGAGTACCTGGACGACTCGCGTCGGCGGGTGGTCGACGCGTACGGACAGCGGGCGGCGGGCGACCACGGCTGAGCGGGTGCTGTCAGGTCTGCGCCGTTTCGACCGTTGTCAGACCGAGGATCTAGTCTGTGCACCGTGACTTCGCCTGCCGTTACGGACTCCGCTCCGCCCCAGCTCAGCGCGGGGCCGCGGCCCGCTCTGGGCCCGGCCGCCGACGAGGGCCTGGCGCGCCGCCTGCGCGCCCTCGCCTGCACGGCTCCGCTGCACGACCTCGACGTGCGCAAGGCCAACCTCGCGGGTGAGTACTCGGTGTACGCGATGGCGGAGGTGGCCCTGTCCGCCATCGACCTCGTCACGCTCAACATGGACTTCGACACCGGCGCCGACCACGAGCAGATCGTCGGCCGGCTCCTCCCGCGCGTCGCCGCCCAGGCGCCCGCGCGCCCGGCCGCCGAGCACGAGCGCGTGGCCCGCTGGGTCCTGGAGAACCTGATCAACGTGGGCAGCGTCGACCGCGGCTTTCGCGCCGTGTACGGCACCTTCGCCCCGGACGGGACGTATGTCCGCAGGGACTACGACTTCAAGCTCCTCGAAGAGGTCCCCGGCCACGGCGGCAGTGTCTACCTGCGGACGACCGACGAAGCGGTCAACGTCCTGGTGGGCGCCCTCGACACCGACGTCACCAGCGCGCAGATCGCCGCCGAGGTGAAGCTCGAGGTGCTGATCAGCCGCGGCAGGCTCGCCGACGCCCAGCTCGCCGCGGAGCAGGCCCGCTACCGCACCGTCCAGTACTCGGAAACCCTGCGCAAGGCCCTCGACGCGACCCGGCGCAACGTCCGCGCGGTGGACTGGCTCAAGGCCGTCCCCGACATGATCGCCGAAGCACTCGACCACGTAGCGGACCGGTACCGCCACGAGAACGCCATCCTGACCAACATCCGCAAGGCCCGCGACGAGTCCGAGGACCCCGAGCAGAAGCGCCGCGCCGCCGAGCTGGTCGACATCGTCAAGGACTGCATCCGCCGCCACACCCAGCTGCAGTCCCGCCTCCTGGAGGCCGGCCCCCTCTTCCGCGCCGAACAGGACCGGCAGGCCTTCGCCACTCCCACCGCACGCGCGGGCCTCGACCTGTACGGCCAGCTGGTCGCACCCCTCCTGCCGCTCCCGGCCGAACAGGCGATCCGCGTGACGGATGCCTACTTCACCCGCGGCACCGGACTGCGCACCCCCGTCTCCGTCCGCGTCGGCGACCTCGTCGACATACTGCTCACGCCGCCCATGGAGCGCGAGCACCTCGGCGCGGAGATGCCCGAGCCCGACCTCATCGCCACCCCGGACGACAGCCGCTTCAGCGAGGAGCAGCTCGCGAGCGCCATGGAACTGCTCGATCTGCCCTCCGACGCGCCGCGCAGGCTCTCCGGCCTTCTTGCCGACGCCCGGCGCCGCGACCCCGAACTGCCCTACCTGGTCGCCCTGCTGGCCGTGCACGCGGCCAGCCCGCCGGTCGGCACCGCCTACCGCCAGGGCGAGGAGAAGCTCCTCTTCGCCGTGGACGACGGCACCGAACTCGACGACGAGGAGTTCGGCGGCGCGGACCTCGTCGTCGGCACCGCGCTCCTGGACGCCGTCGGCATGGCGGCCGACCGGACGGAGGCGGCGTGACCATGACCCACCCCCACTCCCACCTCTTCCTCAAGGAGCACACGCCGTGACCGACCACCCCGCAGAGCACGCCGCGTGGGGCGAGCCGGACTCCACGGCGGCGCCCGCCGCCCCCGCGCCCGTCACCCCGGCCGACGCCGCCGACGCCGCGCGGCTCGTCGCCTTCGGGCTGCAGCCCAAGCTGCAGCCCGCCCGCGACCAGGAGTACGCCGAACTGCTCCGCCGCTACCGCGAGGACCCGCCCTTCGCCCGGCTCGCCGACGCCGTCGCCACCGGGCTCGGGCTCGTCGTCCTTGAGGTGTCCCCGCGCGCGGGCATGGCCGTGACCGCCGCGGAGGACTCCGTCTTCGCCGTCCGCATGGGGGACTACGCACGCCGCGCGGCCACCGACTCCACCGACCGCTTCCTGCACGGCCTCGCACACCTCGCCATCGCGGCCATGGCGTTCCCGCGCCCCGAGGACC
The DNA here is from genome assembly GCF_008642315.1 of Streptomyces venezuelae. Lineage (NCBI taxonomy): Bacteria > Bacillati > Actinomycetota > Actinomycetes > Kitasatosporales > Streptomycetaceae > Streptomyces > Streptomyces venezuelae. Next base: position 7,502,529 of record NZ_CP029192.1, read on the forward strand.
TCGCCGACGACGGCTACATCGGCCGGGTCACCGTCAACGGAGTGGACGCGTTCGTGCGCCAGGCCTGCCACCGCCTGGAGGAGCGCGCCGAGGAACACGGCGACAACACCGACCCCGCGACGGACGCCCCGGGCCTCGAGGCCGCCTGGCGGATCTGGGCCCGCCGCAGCTCGACCGGCGCCACCAAGGACGCCCGCCGCCTGGCAGGCTCCACCACCGGCATCGTCGGCAAGGCGGCCGCCTTCCTCACCGACTCGGGGTTCCTGCAGCGCACGGGTGACGACTCCGGAGGCACGTACCGCACCACGGCCCGCTACCAGCTCCAGGTCCGCGACATGGCGGGCACCGCGGCCATGGCGGAGCTCCTCGAACTCGGCGTCGTCCCGGTCACGGACGGCTCGGCGACGCTGCTGCCGCCCGAAGAGACCGACGACCTGGAGCTGGCCGCCGACGCGGGGCTGCCGTTCCACTCCTGACGCGCCGCTCCTGACGCGGCCCCGCCCGGCCGCCGGGCTCCGGCCCCCCGCCCCCACCTTCCTTGCCGTCCCCACGACTTACGACGAGAGTCCGCCGCCATGTACGAGCTGTCCCGGATCCGCCTCTACTCCATCGGGCCGGCCGGTGCGCGCTACGCCGACACTGTGCTCGACCTGCGCGGCGTCGGCGCGGAGGTGCCCGACCCCGCGCCCACCCAGGCGGAGTTCTTCGAGGACGAGCCCGTGGGCCCGCCGCGCCGCCCCGCCCCCGCCGGCGTGCTCTTCCTGGAGAACGGCGGCGGCAAGTCCGTCCTGCTCAAGCTGATCTTCTCGGTCATGCTGCCCGGCCACCGGAACACGCTCGGCGGCGCCAGCTCCGGTGTGCTGCGCAAGTTCCTGCTCGCCGACGACTGCGGGCACGTCGCCCTGGAGTGGCAGCACACCCTGACCGGCGAGTGCGTGGTCGTCGGCAAGGTCAGCGAGTGGCGCGGCCGACAGGTCTCCAACGACCCGCGGAAGTTCGCCGAGGCCTGGTACTCCTTCCGGCCGGGCCCGGGCCTGAGCCTGGACTCGCTGCCCGTCGCCGAGTCCACCGCCGTGCGCCCTTCGGTGGAGGGCGCGTCCGGCGCCCAGGGGCGGCGGCGCACCATGAAGGGCTTCCGCGACGCCATGACCGAGGCGGTCAAGGCGTACCCGCACCTCGAAGTGCACTGGGAAGAGATCCACGACCGCTGGAACGAACACCTCGGCGACCTCGGCCTGGACCCCGAACTCTTCCGCTACCAGCGGGAGATGAACGCCGACGAGGGCGAGGCCGCAGGCCTCTTCGCCGTCAAGAAGGACTCCGACTTCACCGACCTGCTGCTGCGCGCCGTCACCGACACGCGCGACACGGACGGCCTCGCCGACCTCGTCCACGGCTTCGGCAACAAGCTGGGCCGTCGCGCCGAGCTGATGGCCGAACGCGACTTCACCGCGGGCTCCGTGGACCTGCTGAACCGCATCGTCGACGCCGCGGACACCCGCTCACGCGCGCGTGACGTGCACGCGGGCGCCGAGCGCCGCACCCGGACCCTGGCGCGCAGGCTCTCCGCCCGCGCCGTCGAGGAGCAGGGCCGCGTCGCCGACCTGGCCGAGCAGGTCACCGCCGCCGCCCACACCGTGACAGAGGCCGAGCGGGCCCGCGGCAGGAGCGCCCTGATCTCCGCCGAACTGGCCTACCGGCACGCCTCCCTGGCGCTCACCGTCGCCGAGAAGGCCGCCGCCGCCCAGCGCCGCGAGCTCGCCGACGCCCGCACCCTGCACTCCGCCTGGCAGGCCGCGGAGGCCGTCCTGAGGCACCGCGCCGCGGCGGACCGCTCCGCGCGCGTGGCCGTCGCCATCCGTGAGGCCGAGCGCGACGCGGCGCCCGCGCTCGCCGCCCGCGCCAAGGCCGCTTCCGACCTCGTCCGCGCCCTGCACACCGCCGCCGAGGGCGCGGAGAACCTCGCCAACGAAGAGGAGGAGCGGTCCGCCGCCCTCCAGGAGACCGGCGAGGCCGCGCACCGGGACGCCACGGTCGCCGCCACCGAGGCGCAGCGCGCCCGCAGCGAGGCGGGACACCTGAAGCAGCGCCTCGCCGAGGTCGAGCAGGAGACCGCAGAGGCCGTCCGCGCGGGCTGGCTCGACGACACCGCCCCCGACGCCGACCCGGCCCGCGCCGCCCTCGCCGCGAGCGACGCCGAGAAGACCACCGTCGCCGCATGGGACGCCGCGCGCGAGGCCGCGGGACGCGCCGCCGACCACGCCAAGGAGACGGCCGCCACGGAGGCCCGCGCCGAGCTGACCGCCGCCCGCGCCTCCGACGCCGCGACCGCCGCCGAGGCCGCGCACGACGCGGAGCGCCGCGCCGCCGAGTCCATCGCGGGCAACCAGCGGCTCGCCGAACTCCTGAGCCTGCCGGGCGGGGGCGACGGGGTGCCGCTGCCCCGCCGGGCAGGCGACTCCGCCGAAAGTGCCCTCTCTGAAGAGGCCCTCTCCGGAAGCGCCCTCTCCGTAGAGGAGCTTGACCGCTCCGCCGACGACCTGCGCACGCTGCTCGACGACGGCGTCGCCTCCGCCGAGCGCCAGCTCTTCGACCTGCGCACCGCCGCAGCCGACGACTCCCGCATCCTCGGCGCCCTCGGCGACGGCGGCCTGCTTCCGCCCGGCCCCGACGTCCTCGCCACCGTCGAGTTCCTCGCCGAGCACGGCATCCCCGCCCTGCCCGGCTGGCGCTACCTCGCCCAGGCCGTCGACCCCGCCGACCACGCGCGCGTGCTCGCCGCCCGCCCCGAGCTCGTCGACGGCGTCGTCATCACCGACCCGGACACGCACGCCCGCGCCCGCGACGCCCTCGCCGAAGCCGCCCTGCTGCCGCGTTCCGCCGTCGCCGTGGGCACCGCCGCCGCCCTCCTCGCGCCCACGCCGGGCGAGCAGTCCACGGACAGCGGCGTCTTCCTCGTACCGCCGAACCCGGCCATGCACGACGAGCACGCCGCCGACGAGGAGCGGCAGGCGCTGCGCGCACGGGCCGCGCGGCGGGACGAGGAGATCCGCGCGCTCGCCGTCCGTCTCGCCAAGGACCGCGAGCTCGCCGCCCGCCTCGCGTCCTGGCGCACCGGCTGCCCCAGTGGCCGTCTCGCCGAACTGGCCACCACCGCCGAGGAGGCGCGCGCCTTCGCCGTGGAGGCCGAGGCCGAGCTCGCCGAGGCCCGCACCGCCCGCGCCGAGGCCGACGAGGCCGCGAGCGAGGCGGCACGCGTGCGTGACGAACGCCAGGAGGCCGCCCAGCGCGCCCGGCGCGTCGCCGACGCCCTCGCGGGGCTCGCGTTCCGGCTCCGTGAGCGGGCGGGCTGGCAGGCCAAGCTCCGCGAACTGGCCGACGACGCCGTGGAGTCCGAGGCCCGCGCCCAGACCTGCCTGGACCGGGCCCGCGCCGCGGACGAGGACCGCCGTGCCGCCCAGCGCGCCGCGGACGATGCACGCCGCACCGCCCGCGCGTTGCGCGCCGAGCGCGCCGAGATCGCCGGCGCCCCCGAGGACGTACCGGAGGAGAGCGAGGCCCCCAAGTCGTCGCTGCCCGCGCTGCGCGAGGCCTACCGCGCGGCGTCCCAGCTCTACGAGAAGGTGGGCGTCGGCGCCGACCTCCGTGCCGAGCAGGCCCGCGCCGAGAGCGACGAGAGCGCCGCACTCGCCGAGCTCGACCGGCTCAGCAACAAGGTCCGCACCCGCGCCGCCCTGCTCCTCGAAGGCACCGACGGTTCCGACGGCCCCTCCCGGCAGGCCGCCGCCGCCCGCGCGGAGGCACAGGTCCAGCTGATCGAGGCCCGCGCGTCCACCGCGAGCGAGCAGCTCGGCCGGCTGCGCGGCGAGGCCGAACGGCACGCGCCCGAGGACGGCGACGCCCACACCGAGCTCCCCGAAGAGCTGGTCCCCGCCGACGCCGAGCAGGCCCAGACGCTCCTGCGCACCGCCACCGGCGAACTGGCCGCGCACACCGAGGCGCTGAGCCGCGCCAAGGAAGCGCACGCCGCCCTGCTGCACACCCACCGCGTCACCGAGGACGCGGCCGGCGGCTTCGACGAGACCGCGGCGCTGCTCCGCGACCTCCTGCGCGAGCACCACGAAGAGGACACCGAAGACACCCCCGAGGGCTACCCGGGCTCCCTGGAGGAGGCCCGCCAGGCCGCCGCGGAGGCACGCCGCTCCCTGCGCGGCTGCGCCGCCGACCTGTCGACGGCCGAGTCCGCCGTCCGGGAGGCCAGTGACATCCTCGTACGGCACGCGAACGCGACGCGGTACGAGCAGGTGCGCACGCCCGCCCGCCAGCAGATCCGCGAACTGCCCGCGTCCGCGCTGCCCGAGCACGCCAAGAAGTGGGCCGACGCGTTCGCGCCCCGGCTCCGCGTCCTCACCGACGAGCTGGAGCAGCTGGAGCGCAACCGCGACAGCATCGTCGACCGGCTGCGCGGCCTCGTGGAGTCGGCACTCGCCACCCTGAGGTCCGCACAGCGCCTGTCCCGCCTGCCCGAGGGCCTGGGGGAGTGGTCGGGGCAGGAATTCCTGCGCGTCCGCTTCGAGGAGCCCGACCAGGCCACGCTCGTGGAGCGGCTCGGCGAGGTCATCGACGAGGCGACCCGCGCCGCCGTGAAGAAGAACTCCGACATGCGGCGCGACGGCATGTCACTGCTGCTGCGCGGCGTCCAGGCAGCCCTGGAACCGCGCGGTGTCGCCGTCGAGATCCTCAAGCCGGACGCCGTGCTGCGCGCCGAGCGCGTCCCCGTCGGGCAGATGGGCGACGTGTTCTCCGGAGGGCAGCTGCTCACCGCGGCCATCGCCCTGTACTGCACGATGGCCGCGCTGCGCAGCAACGACCGGGGCCGCGACAAGCACCGGCACGCCGGCACCCTCTTCCTGGACAACCCCATCGGCCGCGCCAACGCGACGTACCTCCTGGAGCTCCAGCGGGCCGTCTCGGACGCGCTCGGCGTGCAGCTCCTCTACACGACCGGCCTGTTCGACACGACCGCGCTGGCCGAGTTCCCGCTGGTCATCCGCCTGCGAAACGACGCGGACCTGCGCGCGGGCCTGAAGTACATCAGCGTCGAGGAGCACCTGCGTCCGGGCCTGCCGCAGCAGGACCCGGAGGGCGAGACGGTGCACGGAGAGATCACCGCGACGCGTATGTACAAGCGACCCACTGCCCAGGAGAGGCCCGTCCCGGCTCGAGCGACCACTACGTAGCGAGCTGTTTCGTCAGCCAGTCATGGAAGAGCCCGATGTGGTGCTCGGTCGGCACCAGCACCCCGCCCTCGCGGTAGGCGCGTGAAGCCATCGCGGGCTGGGTGCGCTCGCAGGCCGCGAAGTCCTGCGTGTTGACGCGGTGGAAGAGTTCCACGGAGTGCGTCAGGTCCACGCCGGAAGCGACGACATCGGGTGCGTACAGCCAGTCGCACTCGACGACCGTGCGGTCCTCGGCCAGCGGGAACATCCGGTGCAGGATCACGTGGTCGGGGACGAGGTTGATGAACACGGTCGGCTTCACGGTGATCGCGTAGTACCGGCGGTCCTGGTCCTGCGACACCTCGGGGAGCCGGCCGAAGCCCGCGCTGCCGTCGACCGTGAACCCGCCGACCTCCTCCCCGAACGCCGCGCCGTGCCCCACGTAGTACTGGGCGGCGAAACCGTCCGCGAACTCCGGCAGGACATCGGTGAGTTCGGGGTGGATCGTCGCGCAGTGGTAGCACTCCATGAAGTTCTCGACGATCAGCTTCCAGTTGGCGCGCACGTCGTAGGAGACGCGCTTGCCGAGCGCGAGACGCTCGGTGCCGTAGCGGTCGATGGCCGCCGCGTCGCCGAGCCGTTCGACCGCCGCGCCCATGACGGTCTCCTCGAAGGAGGGCGGTTCGTCGGCCAGGCACACCCACGCGTAGCCGAGCCACTCCCGCAGGGCCACCTTGATCAGGCCGTAGGCGGCGCGGTCGACGTCCGGCATCTTCACCAGGTTGGGCGCGGCGACGAGCCGTCCCTCCAGGTCGTACGTCCAGGCGTGGTAGGGACATTGGAGGGCGCGCCGCACCTGCCCGGCCTCCTCGGTGCACAGGCGGGCGCCGCGGTGGCGGCAGACGTTCAGGAAGGCGCGCAGCTCGCCGGTGCGGGAGCGCGTGACCAGGACGCTCTCGCGCCCCACCTGAACGGTGCGGAAGGCGCCCGGTTCGTCGAGGTCGGCGGCGCGCACGGCGCAGAACCAGAGCGCTTCGAAGACGCGCTCCTGTTCCTGCCGGAAGATCTCGGGATCGGTGTAGTAGCGGCCGGGGAGGGTCGCGGTGAGGCTCGGCGGCAACGGGGTCGTCGTCACGGTTCTCGTACTCCTCAACGGGGCTTCTCGGCAGTTCTCAGGCAGGCGTGGCGGCGAGGCGGCTCGGGTCGAAGAGCTCGATGGGATGCCCGGTGGCGCCGTCGAGCGCCAGGTCGGCGAGGATCTCGCCGACCACGGGCACGAACTTGAAGCCGTGTCCGGAGAAGCCGGCCGCGACGGTCACCGAACCGGGGTGTTCCGGATGGCGGGCGATCACGAAGTGCTCGTCGGGCGTGTTGGAGTACATGCAGGTGGCGGCCTTGACGAAGCCGCCGGGGAGGTCCGGGATCAGCCGCCCCACCTGCTGGGCCATCGCGACGATCTCGTCGTCGTGGACCGAGCGTTCGATGGTCTCCGGAGTGCAGGGCGTGCCCTTGCGGAAGAAGGCCACCTTCGCCCCCAGCGCGGGCCCGTCGATGGCGGGGAAGCCGTAGACCTGGACGTTCTCCGCGTCCTCCCAGATGTAGATCGGATGGTTCTCGGGGAGGAAGGGGCCGATGCCGCCGGAGGGCTGGAACCAGTACATGACCTGCCGTTCGATGGTGAAGGGCACGCCCAGATCGGTCAGCAGCGCGGGCGCCCACGCGCCCGGGCAGATCACCAGCTGTCCGGCGGTGTAGGTGTCCTCCGCGGTGTGGACGCGCACGCCGTCCCGGTAGGGCTCCCACCGGGTCATGGGCTCCTCGAAGTGCAGGTCGGCGTCGTTCCGCGTGGCCAGTTGGAGATGTGCGGCCACCGTGTTCTCGGGGCGGACGAGGCCTGCCCGCGCCTCGTACAGGGCCACCTCGTCGTCATCGGGCGTGAGCGTCGGGAAGCGGCGGCGGATCTCCTTGGCGTCCAGCATCTCGTGGGGCAGGTCCCACTGCTCGGCGGAGAGCCGTGAGCCGGAGACCGTGCGGCTGTCGGGGCGCCCGAGCATCACGCCGCCGCACAAGGTGGCGATGTCGCGGCCCGTGTCGCGTTCGAGGCGGTCGTACAGCTCGTACGCGCGCAGCAGCAGCGGTACGTACGCGGGGTCCTCGAAGTAGGACTGCCGGGTGATGCGCGAACCGCCGTGGCTGGAGCCGCGGGCGTGCACCGGGCCGAACTTCTCCAGGCCGAGGACACGGGAGCCGCGCGCGGCGAGGTGGTGCGCGGCGGCGCTGCCCATGCCGCCGAGGCCGATCACGATCACGTCGTAGGTGGGGGACACCGATGCCTCCTGGCGGCTAGCGGCGGATGCGGGTCATCTCCGGGTCGAACAGGGGCTCTTCGGCGACCGTCGCGGGAACCTTCTCGCCGAAGTACTCGACGTGGACGCCGGTGCCGGTCTCCAGGAGCGGCAACCAGGCGTAGGCGACGCAGCGGCCCAGGGTGTACCCGTACGAGGCGCTGGTGACGTACCCGGAGGGGACGCCGTCGACGTACACGGGTTCCTTGCCGAGGACGACCGCGGCGGGGTCGTCGAGCAGCAGGGCGGTGAGCTTCCGTGTGGGCCGCTTCAGGCCTTCGAGCGCCGAGCGCCCCACGAAGTCGCCCTTGTTCATGCGGACCGCGAAGCCGACCCCCGCCTCGTAGGGGTTGTGTTCGGTGGTCATGTCGTGACCCCAGGCCCGGTACCCCTTCTCCAGGCGCAGGCTGTTGAAGGCGGAGCGCCCGGCCGCGATCACGCCGTGCGTCTGCCCCGCCTCCCACAGCGTGTCCCAGAGCCGGAGTCCCAGATCGGCGGTGGTGTACAGCTCCCAGCCCAGTTCACCGACGTACGACAGGCGCATCGCCGTCACCGGGACGTGCCCGATGTAGGTCTCCTTGGCCTTGAAGTAGCCGAACGCCTCGTGAGAGAAGTCGTCGCGGGTGAGCGGCTGGACGAGGGCGCGGGCCAGGGGCCCCCACACACCGATGCAGCAGGTCCCCGAGGTGATGTCCCTGAGGTGCACGTCGTCGGGGGCGTGGCGGAGCAGCCAGTCGAGGTCGGCGGGAGAGTTGGCGCCCACCTGGAAACGGTCGGGGGCGAGCCGCGCGACGGTCAGGTCGGAGCGGATGCCGCCCGCCTCGTCGAGGAGGAGGGTGTACGTGACAGAACCGGGCCTCTTGGCCAGGTTGTTGGAGGTCATGCGCTGCAGGAAGGCGAGGGCGCCGGGCCCGTTGACCTCCAGACGGCGCAGCGGCGTCATGTCGTAGAGGGCGACACGCTCGCGGGTGGTGCGCGCCTCGGCGGCCGCGACGGGCGACCAGTGACGGGCTGCCCAGGCGTCTCGTGCGTGCCCCTGGAATCCTTCGGCCAGCGAGGCGTTGGCCTCGTACCAGTGCGGGCGCTCCCAGCCGCCGCCCTCCAGGAAGACCGCGCCCAGCTCCTGCTGGCGCACCTGGAAGGGGCTGACCCGTAGGGGCCGCGGCCGGTCCATCGGCTGGAGCGGGTGCAGGACGTCGTACACCTCGACGAACTGCTGCGCGCCGCGCTCCGCCACATACGCGGGGGAGCGCTGGGCGTCCTCGAAGCGCGTCAGCTCGCAGTCGTGGACGTCGAGTGAGGGCCGCCCGTCGACCATCCACTCGGCGACCGCCTTGGCGACGCCCGCCGAGTGGGTCACCCACACGGCCTCGGCCAGCCAGAAGCCGCGCAGCGCGCGGGACTCGCCAAGCACGGGCATGCCGTCGGGCGTGAACGAGAAGACGCCGTTGAAGCCTTCCGCGACCTCCGCCGCCTTCAGCGCGGGGAGGAGCTGCCGGCAGTCCTCCCAGCTGGATGCGAAGTCCTCCTCGGTGAAGGGGTACGAGGACGGCATGTCCTCGGCGTCGTCGTACGCGGGGACGGTGAACGGGTCGACGGGCAGCGGGCGGTGGGCGTACGAGCCGATGCCGATGCGGTCGGTGTGCTCACGGAAGTACAGGTCGCGGTCCTGATGGCGCAGGATCGGCAGGGAAGCCTCGGTGCGCGGGTCGTTGCGGCCCGCGAGCTCGGGCAGGGGCGCGGTCTTCACGTACTGGTGGGCGAGCGGCAGGAGGGGGACGTCGACCCCCGCCATCCGGCCGATCACCGGCCCCCAGAACCCGGCGGCCGAGACGACGTGGTCGGCGGGAAAGGTGCCGCGGTCGGTGACGACGGCGGTGACACGGCCACCGTCCTTCTCGATGCCCGTCACGGTGTGCCGTTCGAGAAAACGTGCTCCACGCGCGCGTGCCCGTTCCATCTGCGCGCGACAGGCGGGCACGGCACGGGCCAGGCCGTCCTCGGGCGTGTACAGCCCTCCGTACACCAGGGTCTCGTCGATGAGCGGCCACAGCTCCTTGCAGCGCGCCGGGCCGACGAGCTCGGCCCGCACGCCCCAGGACGCGGCGAAACCGGCCTTGCGGTGCAGGTCGGCCCAGCGCTCGGGTGTGGTGGCGAGCTCCAGGCCGCCGACGGCGTTGAAGCACGGGAGGCCGTCCACTTCCAGGGAGTTGAACTTCTCGACGGTGTACGCGGCGAACGCGGTGAGGGTCTTCGAGGGCCCCGTCCGGAAGACGAGGCCGGGCGCGTGCGAGGTGGAGCCGCCGGGCGCGGGCAGCGGCCCCTGGTCGAGGACGGTGACGTCGGTCCAGCCGCGGGCGGTCAGCTCGTCGGCGAGCGAACAGCCGACGATGCCGGCGCCGACGACGACCACGCGGGGCCCTGCGGCCCGGTCGGGGCTCACAGGACCACCACCGACCGCAGCACTTCGCCCCGTTGCATCCTCGCGAACGCCTCCTCCACCTGATCGAGCGTGATGGTCTCGGAGACGAATCCGCCGAGGTCGAGACGGCGGGTGAGGTACTGATCCACGAGGATCGGAAAGTCCCTGGTGGGCAGGCAGTCGCCGTACCAGGACGACTTGAGGGCGCCGCCGCGCGAGAACAGGTCGATCAGCGGCAGGTCGATCGTCATCTCCGGGTCGGGCACGCCGACCTGGACGAGGACGCCCGCGTGATCACGCATGTAGAAGGCCTGTCCGTACGTCGCCGGAGTGCCGACGGCGTCGATGGCGACGTCGACTCCGTGGCCGCCGGTCAGCTCCCGGACCGCCGCGACGGGGTCCGTGCCGCGCGAGTTGACGGTGTGCGTCGCGCCGAACCGCGTGGCCCCGTCCAGCTTGGCGTCGTCGATGTCGACGGCGATGACGCGGCGGGCCCCGGCCAGGGCAGCCCCGGCGACCGCGGCGTTCCCCACGCCGCCGCAGCCGATGACGGCGACGGTGTCGCCGCGGCCCACTCCGCCGGTGTTCACCGCGGCCCCGTAACCCGCCATCACACCGCAGCCGATCAGGGCGACGGCCTCGGGGCGGGCCGCCGGGTCGACCTTCACGGCCTGCCCGGCGGCGACCAGCGTCTTCTCGGCGAAGGCGCCGATCCCGAGTGCGGGGCTCAGCGGTGTGCCGTCCAGGAGCGTCATGGGTCGGGTCGCGTTGCGCGAGTCGAAGCAGTACCAGGGGCGGCCGCGGAGACAGGAGCGGCAGGCCCCGCAGGGGGCGCGCCAGGCGATCACGACACAGTCGCCGGGGACGAGGCCGTCGACGTCGGCGCCGACCGCCTCGACGGTGCCGGCCGCCTCATGGCCGAGCAGGAACGGGAAGTCGTCGTTGATCGCGCCCTCCCGGTAGTGCAGATCCGTGTGGCAGACCCCGCAGGCCTGTACGGAGACGAGAACCTCTCCGGGGCCGGGATCTGGCACGACGATCGTCTGCACCTCGACGGGCGCGCCCTTCTTCTGGGCGACGACGGCACGGACCTCGTGGGGCACGGCCAGACTCCTCTGCTGTTGCGCACGGCGTGGCGGTGTTGTTGCGTCCTGCACGTTCGGTTGCGCTATGAGAGACATAGTGGGAATGCCATCAAGAGGCCGTCAAGGGGGTGGAGCCAAGCCGTTCGCCGCTCCCGGGAGCGCACGGGGGCGCGCACGCACGCATGAGGGCGGAGCCGTGAACTCCCGGCTCCGCCCTCATGAGTTCGTACGCTGCGACGCTGTGTCCGCGGCCCGCGCGCTCGGCCCCCGCGCCCGGCCCGCGCACCGGCTCTGTCGCGGCTCGGGCGGGGGCGCGGCAAATTTCAGAAGCCGTACCCCATCCGCCGGGAGAGCTCGACGGCGGCGGCGACGGTGCGCTTGCCGAGCTCGGTCAGCCGGTCCTCGGTCAGCCGGTAGACGGGACCGGATGCGCTGAGGGCGCCGATCACCTTGCCGTCGTGCGCGCGCACCGGCGCCGCGACGGCGGCGAGGCCCACCTCCAGCTCCTCGACGGCCACGGCGAAGCCCTGTTCCACCACGGCCTCCAGCTCCCCGCGCAGCGCCACCGTGCCGGTCACCGTGTGGTCGGTCAGCCGCGGCAGGGTGCGGGCCAGCAGGCCTTCGCGCAGGGTGGTCGGCAGATGGGCGAGGAGCACCTTTCCGCTGGAGGTGGCATGGAGCGGGGTGCGCCGGCCCAGCCAGTTCTGCGCCGTCACCGACGCCGGGCCGCGGGCCTGCATGATGTTGACCGCGGCGTCGTCGTCCAGGACCGCGATGTTGACCGTCTCGCCCAGCTCGTCCGCGAGCTCGCGACAGACGGGGCCGCCCTCCTGGGAGATGTCCATGCGCACTGCCGCCGCCCCCGCGAGGCGGAGTATCCCCGCGCCCAGGAAGTACTTCCCGCGGTCCTTCGCCTGCCCGACCAGGCCCCGGTTCTCCAGCACGCCGAGCAACCGGAAAGCCGTCGACTTGTGGACGCCCAACTCGTCGGCGATCTCGGTGACTCCGGCCTCGCCGTGTCGCGCGAGGATCTCCAGGACGCTCACCGCGCGGTCCACGGACTGGACGGATCCGGCCGCCCCCTTCGGCTGTTTCTCCCGCGGCTCACCGCGGGGTGCCCTGTCCTGATCAGCCTGTTTCCGGTCGCCCGTCATATCTGAACTCTCACCACCTGGCGGCCTGTTGAAGCCGCGTCTTCGGGAAGCCCTTGACGCGAAAGGCACCCCACCCGGATTCTGTTGCGCATAGCGCTCTCTGGTGCGCCATGCGAAACATCATGTTACCGAAGGGTCTTGGCCCGCCAGAGGCCAAGGACCGGGCCTAATCACACCCAAAGGGGGGCCCATGATCCCCGTATGCCGCCTCGAAGACCTTCCCGCGGGCGACTCCGTCCGCCTCGACATCACACCGCCCGTCGCGGTGTTCAACGCCGACGGCGAGCTCTACGCCATCGACGACACGTGCAGCCATCAGGATGCCTCCCTGTCGGAGGGATGGCTGGAGGGCTGCCTGATCGAATGCCCCCTGCACGCCGCCTCCTTCGATCTTCGCACCGGCAAGCCTGCCTGCCTGCCCGCACGCCGCCCCGTCCGCACCCACCAGGTGTACGTGGAGGACGGCGTCATCCACGTGCTCGTCGCCTCCGACGCGGGAGCCACGGGTGATGGCGGCACGGGCGCCGCCGAGAAGGGGTCCGCGGCATGAGGACCGTCATCGTGGTGGGCGCCTCGCTCGCCGGTCTGTACGCGGCCAGGGAGCTGCGCGCCCAGGGGTTCGACGGTCGCTTGGTCGTCATCGGCGCCGAACCGCACGCGCCGTACGACCGACCTCCCTTGTCCAAAGGCTTCCTCACCGGGTCCGGCTCCGGCACAGCGGACGAGAGCCACATCGCCCTCGCGGACGCGGAGGAGACGGCCGAACTCGCCGCCGAGTGGCTGCTCGGCGCGCGGGCCAGGTCCCTCGACGTGCGCGGCCGCACGGTCGTCCTCGATGACGGTCGCACCGTGGCGGGCGACGGCCTCGTCATCGCCACCGGCGCGTCGGCCCGGCGTCTTCCCGGGCCTCCGCTCGCGGGCGTCCACACCCTGCGCACGCTGGACGACGCCCGCGCACTGCGGGCGGAGCTGACGTGCGGGCCGCGTCGGGTCGTGGTGATCGGCGGCGGCTTCATCGGCGCCGAGACCGCGTCCTCGTGCGTGGCCCTCGGGCATGACGTCACCGTCGTCGAGGCCGCGCCGCTGCCCCTCGTGGCCCAACTCGGCCCCGAGATGGCCTCGGTGTGCGCGGGCCTGCATGCGCGCGGTGGGGTCAGGTTGCTCACGGGGGTGGGCGTGGCGGGGCTCCGGGGCGCGGAGGGAGCGGAGGGTGCGGGTGCGTCTGATCCGGGCGCGGCTGGTGCGCGTACCTCGGAAGCCGTCCGGGCCGGCCGCTCCGTCACAGCCGTCGAACTGACCGACGGGCGGCTGCTGCCCGCCGACGTGGTCGTCGTCGGTATCGGGGCGACCCCCAACACGGCCTGGCTCGCGGGCTCCCCTCTCGCGGTGGACGACGGCGTCCTGTGCGACGACGGCTGCGTGACGGCGTTGCCCCAGGTGGTCGCCGTCGGCGACGTCGCCAGGGTGGGCGGAGTCCGCGCCGAGCACTGGACGAGTGCCACGGAGCAACCCCGCGCAGCCGTACGCAACTTGCTCGCCGGGCACACGGTCGACACGGCGCACGCTCTGCCCTACTTCTGGTCGGACCAGTACGGCTCCCGCATCCAGTTCGCCGGCCGCAGGAGCGACGGGGACTCCGTACGCATCGTCGAGGGCTCGCCGGACGGACTGGGCGGCGACCCGTCGGCGGGCGTGCGCGGAGAGGGGTTCCTCGCCGTCTACGAACGCGCGGGACGGACCACGGCGGTTCTCGCGGTCGACCGCGCCCGTCCCTTCATGAAGGTGCGCAGGGGCCTGGCCGCGGAACGGGCGGCGGAGCTCGCCGGAGTCTGAGTCCGGCCACGAGCAACCGCCGGCCCGTTCGTCGGCTGCTCGCGGTCGGCGCTCGGTCGTCGGCCTGTTTCGCCCCGGCTCAGGGGTGCGACAGCTGCCCCGGCCCGCTGCGCCCGTGTATGCGTCCCTTCCCGCGCGCCAGGGCCCGCGCCTCACGGCGTGCCCGGCGCCGCTCGCGCCGCAGTCGCCGCGCCGTGCTGCTCGGCATCGACACCACCCCGTTGCGCTGGTTCCAGACCTGGCGCGTCACCCACACGTCCAGCACGCCCCACGTGGCGACGACCGTGCTGGCCACGCTGCTCAGCACCATGGGGAAGGAGAGCCACGACCCCGCGAGGGCGGCGAGGAAGGCGACCATGGCCTGCACGAGCGTCAGCGCCACTATGATCACCGCCCGCACCGCCGCCGTCCGCACCGGATCGGGCAGCCGCCGTCTGCGCGCCGGCTCCTCGACCCACAACGGCGGCCGCTGATCCGCCATTTCGCGGTGCTGCTGCTCGCCCCCGGACTCCCTGTGGCGCTCTGCCGTACCCATCATTCCGTCTCTTCCCCCCATGCTCGCGGCCGTTCACGGGTCACCCTCCGGACTGCCCGTTATGCCGCGCTTCATGTCGCCCGCCCCGTCACGCACCCGAGGCGTACCGGCGACCCGACCGCGGCCCGCGGCTCTCTTCCTCAAGGACGAACGAGAGATCCGAAAGATTCCCGTTCCGGTTCCGTGGAGCGAAGGAAACCGGCCAACTGGCGTGCGTACAACGGCGGATGGGCCCCGGGAAGTGGTGCCGCATGCTGGGACGCAAAGTCCCGTAATGGAGGGACAACTGCGGACGCCCCTTTCTCGTCACGGCCGAAAAGCGTTCGGATGCGCCTTCGAGTTGCCCGTGAGTCAGTAGTAGGCTCGCGCCGTTTGTTGACGCACATGTGTGCCCCTGGCCCGTGCAACGGCCGCAGGGGGCCGATCTGGGGGAGGCCATGCGCTTTCGCGGGAAGTCCATCCGCAGGAAGATCGTGGCGCTGCTGCTCGTGCCGCTGCTCTCCCTCACGGCGATCTGGGCCTTCACCACAGTGATCACCGGCCGCCAGGCGCTGGACCTCGTCGACTCGGTCAACGTGGTCGACAAGCTCGCCTACCCGGTCGAGGACACGGCGCGCGTGATCCAGCAGGAGCGCCGCCAGACCCTCGTCTACCTCGCCGACCCGCGGGCCTCGGACGCGATGGCCGCGCTGCGCCGCAGCCGCACGGCGACCGACGACATGATCGACAAGATCCGGGCCAACGCCCGGCACCCGGACGTCCGGGACGGCGTCAGCGGGGAATCGCGCAGGCGGCTCAACGAGCTCGTCGAAGCCTTCGACACCATCGCCCCGCTGCGCCGCGGTGTCGAAGAGGGCACGGTCACCCGGGCCGGCGCCATGAAGATGTACACCAAGCTGATCGACCCCTACTTCGACCTGTTGAGCACCCTCAACGGCTTCTCCGGTCTCGACGACATGAAGTACGACCAGCAGGGTCGTGCGCTCGTCGGCGCCACCCGCGCGCGTGAGCTGCTGTCCCGTGAGGACGCGATGGTCGGCTCGGCGCTCGTCGCGGGGCGCATCACCAAGTCCGAGATCCGTCAGGTCACCGAGCTCCGGGCGCAGCGCGGACTCCTCGTCGAAGTGAACTTCGCCCAGGTCCCAGAGGACGAACGCGTCCGCTACGAGCGCTACTGGAACGGCACCGAGGCCACCCAGCTGCGCAAGGCCGAGCAGGCGATCATCGAGTCCGGGGCAGGCACCCCGCGGGCGGTCACATCGGCCCACTGGGACCAGGCCGCAGGCCGCGTCCTCAAGCACCTCTCCGAGAGCAACATGGAGGCGACCGACCGCTTCCAGGACCGCGTCGAGCCCGCGGCCGTCCGCGTGATCGTCCGCGTCATCGCGGCCGGCGTGCTCGGCCTGCTCGCCCTGCTGGTCTCCCTCTTCCTGTCCGTACGCATCGGCCGCAGCCTCATCAGGGACCTGCGACGCCTGCGACTCGAGGCCCATGAGGCGTCCGGCGTCCGGCTGCCCGGCGTACTGCGCCGCCTGGCCGCGGGCGAGCAGGTCGACGTGGAGACCGAGGCGCCCCGCCTGACGTACGGCAAGGACGAGATCGGGCAGGTCGGCCAGGCCCTCAACACCCTGCAGCGCGCCGCCGTCGAAGCCACCGTCAAACAGGCCGACCTGCGCCGCGGCGTCTCCGAGGTCTTCGTCAACCTCGCCCGCCGCAGCCAGGTCCTGCTGCACAAGCAGCTCACGCTCCTGGACACCATGGAGCGCAGGACCGAGGACACCGACGAACTCGCCGACCTGTTCCGGCTCGACCACCTGACCACCCGCATGCGGCGGCACGCCGAGGGCCTCGTCATCCTGTCCGGCGCCGCTCCTTCACGTCAGTGGCGCAAGCCCGTCCAGCTCATGGACGTCGTCCGCGCGGCCGTCGCCGAGGTCGAGGACTACGAACGCATCGAGGTGCGCCGCCTGCCCCGCATCGCGGTCACCGGACCCGCGGTCGCCGACCTCACGCACCTCATGGCGGAACTCCTGGAGAACGCCACGGTGTTCTCGCCCCCGCACACCGCCGTACAGGTACTCGGAGAGCACGTCGCCAACGGCTTTACCCTGGAGATCCACGACCGGGGCCTCGGCATGACTCCCGACGCCCTCCTGGACGCCAACCTGCGCCTCGCGGAGACCCCCGAGTTCGAGCTCTCCGACACCGACCGTCTCGGCCTGTTCGTGGTCAGCCGGCTCGCGCAGCGCCAGCGTGTCCGTGTCTCGCTGCAGCCCTCGCCGTACGGCGGCACGACCGCCGTCGTGTTCATCCCCGACTCCCTGCTCACCGACGACGTGCCGGAGACCGACGGGACGGGCTTCCGGCTCGACCGGGCACGGACCAAGGAAGCCGTGCCGGGCGCCGACCAGAACGTCGACCGTGCCGCGGCCCTCGCGCAGGTGCCCGTGCAGCTGCCGGGCCTGCCCGCGTCCGTCCTCGACGGCCCCGTCGAGCTGGAGGCGCCCGTCGGCATGGCGGACCTCGGCGGCTTCCCCGGGTCCCTCGACGACGAGGACAGCGAGCGCGGCGGCCTCTTCCGGCCCCGCCGCCGGGTGGCGGGCACACCCGGAGAACAGCACCAGCAGGCCCGCGACGACCGCGAGGCGAGCCGCGCCGAGCCGACCCGCCGGGACACCGCACCCGCCGACGACGACTCCGCCGAGGACGCCCACTCCCAAGGCCCTGTTCCGCTGCCGCGCCGCAGGACCCCGAAGCTGGTCCGCTCCAACGGCCGCCCGGTGACGCACGCCAGGCCACAGGACAGCCGCTTCCCCGACGACAGGTCGCAGGAAAGCCGCCTCTCCGGAGGCAGAGCCCAGGAGAACCGCCTCTCCGAAGACAGCCGTTTCTCCGAGGACAACCGCTCCCGGACGGACAACCGTTTTCCGTCGGACAGCCGCTTTTGGACCGACCGCCGTTTCCCGGAGGACGGGTCTACGGAGAGCAGGCCCCTGGACCCGGCCGCCGAGGACGAGATGCCGTCCCCGGAGCGCTCGCGGCAGCAGCCCTCCTGGCCCGACCTGTCGCCTCCGCACCGTGACGTCACGGCCGTCGACGACGCGCCGACCGACCTGCCGTCACGCGGCCGCCGCGCCCCGGCCGAGGGCCGCGCCGGGGACCCGAGCACCACGACCACGGTGGGCGGACTGCCCCGCCGTGTCCGGCAGGCCAACCTGGCCCCGCAGTTGAAGGACGGACCCGACCACCGTTCCCCGCGCGCCGAGACCCGGCCCGAGGAGCGGGACGCCGAAGAGGTACGCAGCCGCATGGCATCGCTCCAGCGGGGCTGGCAGCGCGGCCGCGACGAGAACGCCGCGGGCGACGACGCCACGAACGGCACAGCACCAGGAACGACACCCGAGGGGGACGGTCGATGACCGCACCGAATGCCGACGCACGCACCACCACGACCGGGGGACGGGGTGAGCTGAACTGGCTCCTCGACGACCTGGTGCAGCGCGTCGCCAGCATCCGCAAGGCACTCGTGCTCTCCGGAGACGGCCTGCCGACCGGTGTGTCGAAGAATCTGACGAGGGAGGACAGCGAGCACCTCGCCGCGGTCGCCTCCGGGTTCCACAGCCTCGCCAAGGGCGTGGGGCGGCACTTCGAGGCGGGCAGGGTCCGCCAGACCGTGGTCGAGCTCGACGACGCCTTCCTGTTCGTCACGGCCGCGGGCGACGGCAGCTGCCTCGCCGTCCTCGCGGACGCGGATTCCGACGTCGGTCTGGTCGCGTACGAAATGACGCTGCTGGTCAAGCGGGTAGGCGTGCACCTGGGTACGGCACCGCGCACGGATCTGCCCGCCGGGGGGTAGTGGGAGGTCATGAGCGAAGACGGTCGAGGGACGAAGAGAACCACAACGGCGCGGAATTTACCGCGGGCGCAGGAGTCGCCCCGCTGGTTCGACGACGACGCGGGCCCCGTGGTGCGGCCGTACGCCATGACGCGCGGCCGCACCACGAGCAACGGACAGCACCGGCTCGACCTGATCGCGGTCGTCGTCACCGAGGCCCACGCGTACGACGTCCCGGAGACCGATCGGACGCTGTCTCCGGAGCATGTGGACATCGTCGGGCTGTGCCGTGACACGCCTCAGTCGGTCGCCGAGCTGGCGGCCGAACTCGACCTGCCCATCGGCGTGGTCCGCGTCCTCATAGGGGACCTCGTCGACGACGAACTGGTGCACGTGACGCGTCCCGTGCCCCCCGCCGAGCTGCCGGACGAGAGCATCCTGCGCGATGTCATCAGCGGCCTCCGGGCGCTCTGAGCGGCATGGCGGCGCACCCGGCGACGTACGCGTTATCGAACCCCCTGGCGGCGGCGGACACGGACCGGCCCCGCGCGACACCACCGATGCAGGAGAAGTGAACGATGATCTTCAAGCGCACTGAGCGCGACAAGGCCCCCGTCGAGCCGGTCACGCTGAAGATCCTCGTGGCCGGCGGCTTCGGCGTCGGCAAGACGACGCTGGTCGGCGCGGTCAGTGAGATCAAGCCGCTGCGCACCGAGGAGACCCTCAGCGAGGCAGGCCGGCCCATCGACGACACCAGTGGTGTCGCGGGCAAGCACACCACCACGGTGGCCATGGACTTCGGCCGCATCACGCTCCGCGAGGACCTGGTCCTGTACCTCTTCGGCACGCCCGGACAGGACCGGTTCTGGTTCCTCTGGGACGAGCTGTCGACCGGCGCGCTGGGTGCGGTCGTCCTCGCCGACACGCGGCGCCTCGAGGACTGCTTCGCCGCGGTGGACTACTTCGAACGGCGCTCCATCCCCTTCGTCGTCGGCGTCAACTGTTTCGACGGCGCCAACCGTTACCCGGCCGACGTCGTACGCCAGGCCCTGGACCTCGACGCCGACGTGCCCGTGGTGCTGTGCGACGCGCGTGACCGCGAAAGCGTCAAGGAAGTCCTCATCGACGTCGTCGAACACGCGATGGCGGCGGCCGCGGCGGCTCGGGAACCCGTCACTACGTAGTGCGCTGTCGGCGTGCGCTCACCGCCACGGCCCGTACCCCCGCCGACTGGGGTACGGGCCGCGGTTCCGTTCGGCCGGCCTGTCAGCCCTCGTCCTCCTCCAGCCAGCCGAAGCTCCGCTCCACCGCCTTGCGCCAGTTGTGGAACTCGCGGTCCCGCGACGTGGCGTCCATGTGCGGCGTCCACTCCACGTCCTGCTGCCAGTGCGCCTTCAGCTCGTCCAGGTCGTTCCACACGCCGGTCGCGAGCCCGGCGGCGTAGGCCGCGCCCAGACAGGTCGTCTCGGAGACCTTGGGGCGGATCACCGGTACACCCAGGACGTCCGCCTGGTGCTGCATCAGGAGGTTGTTCTTGGTCATGCCGCCGTCCACTTTGAGGGTGGTGATCCGCACTCCGGAGTCCTGGTACATGGCGTCCACGACCTCGCGTGTCTGCCAGCTCGTCGCCTCCAGGACGGCACGCGCGAGATGCGCCTTGGTGACGTACCGGGTGAGTCCGGTGACGACACCGCGCGCGTCGGAGCGCCAGTAGGGCGCGTACAGGCCGGAGAACGCGGGCACGATGTACGCCCCGCCGTTGTCGTCGACGCTCGCCGCGAGGGTCTCGATCTCATCCGCGTTGCGGATGATGCCGAGCTGGTCCCTGAACCACTGCACCAGGGCGCCGGTGATCGCGATCGACCCCTCCAGGCAGTACACCGGCGCCTCGGAGCCGATCTTGTAGCCCATCGTCGTGAGCAGGCCGCTCTTGGAGGGGACAGGGCGGTTGCCGGTGTTGAGCAGGAGGAAACTCCCCGTGCCGTACGTGTTCTTGGCCGTCCCCGTGTCGTAGCAGGCCTGCCCGAAGACGGCCGCCTGCTGGTCGCCAAGGGCGGAGGCGACGGGCACTCCGGAGAGCTGGCCCACCGCCGTCCCGTACACCTCGGAAGACGACCTGATCTCCGGCAGGACCGCTTCGGGGACGTTCATCGCCGAAAGGATCGACGGGTCCCACTGGAGCGTCTCCAGGTTCATCAGCATGGTGCGGCCCGCGTTGGTGACGTCGGTGACGTGCTTGCCGCCGTCGGTGCCGCCCGTGAGGTTCCAGATCAGCCAGGAGTCGATGGTGCCGAAGGCTATCTCGCCCCGCTCGGCGCGGGCCCTGAGCCCCGGCACGTTGTCGAGCAGCCAGGCGGCCTTTGGTCCGGAGAAGTAGCTCGCCAGGGGCAGGCCGGTCTGTTCGCGGAAGCGGTCCTGGCCGTCCGCGCCGCCCAGTTCGTTGCAGAGCGCCGAGGTGCGGGTGTCCTGCCAGACGATGGCGTTGTGCACGGGCTTGCCGGTGGCGCGGTCCCACAGGACCGTGGTCTCCCGCTGGTTGGTGATGCCCAGTGCGCTCAGCTGGTCGGCGCGGAGCCCGGCCTTGGCGATCGCCCCGGCGACCACCGCCTGCACCTTGGACCAGATCTCGGTGGCGTCGTGCTCCACCCAGCCGGGCTTGGGGAAGATCTGGCGGTGCTCGCGCTGGTCCACGGCGACGATCGCGCCGTCCTGGTTGAAGATGATGCAACGGCTCGACGTGGTGCCCTGGTCGATGGCGGCGACGAATTTCTCGGAGCTGTCCGGCATGGCTACCCCTTGATGACCTTGGTGAGAAGACTCAGAAGGCTGCGCAGACTCAGAAGGCTGCGTTGTAGATGAGGCCCGCGAGCGCCCCGCCGATCAGCGGTCCTGCCACCGGAACCCAGGCGTAGCTCCAGTCGGACGTGCCCTTGTTGGGGATCGGCAGGAACGTGTGCACGACGCGCGGACCGAGGTCGCGCGCCGGGTTGATGGCGTACCCCGTGGGACCACCGAGGGAGAGGCCGATACCGACGACGAGGAAGGCCACGATCAGCGTCTGCGTGCCGGATTCGCCGAGCCCCTTCGTGAGCCCGAAGGCCAGGATGGGCAGCACCAGGGCGACGGTCGCGATGACCTCGGTGATGATGTTGGCGACCGGGTTCCGGATCTCCGGGATGGTGGAGAAGATCCCGAGTGTCGGCGTCGGCGTGTGCACGCCCTCCGAGTCGCCCTTCGCGCCCCGCGTGACGTTGGCGTTGAACTGCGCCAGGTACACGAGGTAGGCGAGGACGGCACCCAGCATCGCGCCGACCATCTGCCCGAGGACGTAGATCCAGGTCTTGTCCCACTCCCCGGTGTCGATCGCGATGCCGAGCGTCACGGCCGGGTTGAGGTGACCCCCGGAGAGCGGGCCCGCGGTGTACGCGCCGGCGAGCACGCCGAAGCCCCATCCGAAGGCGATGACGACCCATCCGGAGGCCTTCGCCTTCGAATGGCTGAGTGTGACGGCGGCGCACACGCCGGCGCCGAGAAGAATCAGAATCGCGGTGCCGATGACCTCACCGACGAAGATGTCCCCGTTCGAGTACATGGCGGCTCCTAGGCCCTCGCCCGGGGCGGTGCGCCCCGGTCCTCCGTGCAGGGTGCGTTCCCACGACTACCGCCTGGATACGCCCGGCTGACGCAGCCGGAGGCGAGGTCTCCCGAGCCCCGCCCGGCGCCCGTGGCGAGCGTGCCGTCACAGTCGGACCGCCGATGGGGGATGACCTGTCGAAGAGGCTGGACAGGCCCTTTGTGCCGACCCTGCACGCGCGCAGAGGCCTCTGTGCGCGGGGAGCCGAGGTGCGGCGACGCCGACTGACACCCGGAAGTGTTCACCGATGGTGATGGAGCGTCAAGGTCGCGGACGGCAACGGTTGACCGGCGCGTGAGCTTCCCCCACGACCCCCGTGAGGAGCCCTCAGGAGCCCTCCACCGCCCACGGTGGCCTCGCACCCGTGCCGAGCCGCCTCACGGCCCTGTGGAGGGCTCAGCGCACCGCCACGACCGACGACCCGTGCCCGAACAGTCCCTGGTTCGCGGTGACCCCCACACGCGCCCCTTCGATCTGACGCGCCCCTGCCGTCCCTCGCAACTGCCACGTCACTTCGCAGACTTGAGCGATGGCCTGCGCGGGCACCGCCTCCCCGAAGGAAGCGAGGCCCCCACTGGTGTTCACGGGGACGCGTCCGCCGGGCGCCGTCACTCCGTCGCGCAGCAGCTTGGCGCCCTCGCCCTCACCGCACAGCTCCAGGTCCTCGTACCACTGCAGTTCCAGGGCGGTCGACAGGTCGTAGACCTCGGCCAGCGAGATGTCCTCGGGGCCTATGCCCGCTTCTTCGTACGCCGCCCGCGCGATGGACGCGCGGAACGTCCCATCGGCGGGGGCCACGACCGCCGCCGAGTCCGTGGCGATGTCCGGCAGGTCGAGCACCGTCGTGGGATACGTGGGGGTGACGGTGGATACCGCGCGGATGCGCACCGGGTCCGCCGCACCGTGGCGGCGGGCGAATTCCATGCTGGAGAGTACGAGGGCCGCGGCGCCGTCCGAGGTGGCACAGATGTCGAGCAGCCGCAGCGGATCGGCCACGACGGCGGACGCGGCGACCTCCTCGGCGGTGACCGTCTTGCGGTAGCGCGCGTTCGCGTTGAGCGCGCCGGCCGCGGCGTTCTTCACCTTGACCTGGGCGAAGTCCTCCAGAGTGTCGCCGTGCACGGCCATCCGGCGGCGCGCGTACAGGCCGAAGTAGGCCGGATTGGTCGCTCCGAGGACACGGAACCGCAGCCAGTCGGGGTCGTCGGGCCGGTCCCCGCCCGCCGGACGGAAGAACCCCTTCGGTGCCGCGTCGGCGCCCACCACCAGGACCACGTCGGCCATGCCCGCGAGGATCTGCGTCCGCGCCGTGTTGATCGCCTGGGCTCCCGACGCGCAGGCCGCGTACACACTCGCCACGCGTGCACCCTGCCAGCCGAGCGCCTTGGCGAACGTGGCCCCCGCGACATACCCCGGATAGCCGCCGCGCACCGTGTCGGCGCCGACGATCGAACCCACGTCCCGCCAGCCGACACCGGCGTCCACGAGTGCCGCGCGTGCCGCCGCCACTCCGTACTCGACGAATCCGCGCCCCCACTTGCCCCAGGGGTGCATGCCCGCGCCGAGCACCGCCACCTCCGCGGTCATGCGCCCACCGCCACGGGCCGCCAGTGCCATGTCGTCCATGTCGTCCCGCTGTCCTCGTCGAGGACCCCCTGGACGACCTCCACCTCCATGCCGACCTCCAGATCGGCCACGGAGACCCCGGGCACCGACTGCCCGAGCACCACCATCCGCTCCGCTTCCAGCTCCACAGCGATCAACGTGTAGGGCTCCCAGGGAAGTTCCGGGTCGGAGACGTAGGGAGCGGGGGGCCGGTAGCGGCCGTCGGTGTACGACCAGACGCGTCCGCGCCGCGAAAGCGGCACCTCGGCCAGCTCGCCGCCCGCACAGCCGGGATTGCGGCAGAACCCGTCCTCGCGCGGGAAGAAGACACAGGCGCACGCGGTGCAGCGCGTGCCCAGCAGGCGGAAGTCGTCACCCTCCCCGGCGAACCAGTTGGCCACCACGGGTGTGCGCGTACGCGACAAGGCTCCTCCAGGCACTGGATCTGACGGAACGTCAGAAGTGTGCCACGGGCAACCGGCTTTCGTCAGGGGGCACCGGAATCCGTCACGAGGTGGCCGACTTTCTTCGGGGGAGCGAAAACCGGCAGACGCGGTGAACCGGATGGCCCCCTTTCGCGTCCGAGTATCGGTAGGGGGTGTCCGGGGCCGACGGGGGTGGTCCCGGACACCCCCTACCGCACCCGAGGTGCCGGTGGCCTCACTTCCCCCACAGCGACTTCCGGGAGACGGGGAAGTCGAAGTAGGTGTCGGGGAACGTCTCCGGCTTGTACGTGTAGTGCCACCACTCCTCAGGGAGGTTGACGAAGCCCTCCTTGCCGAGCGCGTCGCGCAGGAGATCACGGTTGGCGCGCTGCTTGCCCTTGATCCGGGGATCGTCCGTGTGCGAGAGGGTGTCGAAGCAGTCGAATCCCGTCCCCATGTCCAAGGAGTTGTCCGGGAAGCGCTCGGCGCGTGGACCGAAGCAGGGCTTGAGCGGCTCTCCGGGGACGTACGGCCGGGTCGGCGGAGCCGGCAGCCGCACCACCGTCAGATCCACCGTGGAGCCCCGGCTGTGCCCGGACTTCTCCGCGATGTAGCCGTCGTCGAACAGCCGCGACTTGTCGACATGGGGATAGAACTCCGCCTTCATGCGCTCATCGGCGAGGTCCTCGGCCCAGCGCACGAAGTGGTCGACGGCCCGCTGCGGCCGGTAGCAGTCGTACACCTTCAGGGAGTAGCCCTTGCGCAGCAGCTTGCGCTGCGCCTTGTGCAAGGCCTTCGCCGCGGGCCCGGTGACGACGCACATCGGCTGCCTGTAGCCGTCCACGTGCTCGCCGACGAAGTTGTGCGGCGTGAAGTAGCGCATCTCCTGAATGATCGTCGGGTCGACGTCGCGGAGCGCGACGAACTCCTTCGGAGCCTTCGGCTCGGCACGCGCGTGTGCCGGGGATTCGGCACGCGCGTGCGCGGGGGAGGGGACGGCGGCCACGGAGAGCAGAGCGGCGGCACAGAGGGCGAGATTCCGCAGGGCGGGGACAAGTCCTGTCATGTCCCAGCGTCTATCAGGACCACCGCCACCCGCGAAAGACCGGCGCGGCAGGGATCGGATACAGTCCGCGGCGTGTCCGCATCCCCACACTCCACCAACTCCGTTCCGGGCTCCCACTGTTCGAGCTGCGGAACGTCCTACGAGGACCAGCCCGAGGGCTGGCCCCGCACCTGCGCCGACTGCGGCGCGGTGACCTATCGCAACCCGCTGCCCGTCGCGGTCGCGCTCCAGCCCGTCTACGACACCCAGGGCACAGGCCTGGTCGTCATCACCCGCACCATCGCTCCCGCGCGGGGAGGCATCGCGCTGCCCGGCGGGTTCATCGACGACCGGGAGGACTGGCGCGACGCGACCGTGCGCGAACTGAAGGAAGAGACCGGCATCGGAGCGGAGAGCCGCGACGTGCGCCTGGTCGACGCCATGAGTGCGACCGACGGCCACCTCCTGCTCTTCGGTCTCCTGCCCGCTCGCCCCGCCGCGGATCTGCCGCAGTCGGCCCCGACCGACGAGACCGAAGGCCGGCACCTGCTGCGCCGCCCCGAAGAACTCGCCTTCCCGCTGCACACACTGGCGGCACGCGCATGGTTCGAGGGCCGCTACTGACCGGCAACCGTGACCGGCTCCCCAAGGGCCGCGCCACATCCCTCAGCCGCGGCAGGCTTCCGCATCGCGGCTGACCCTCACCCGTCCAGACCCCGCACCCGCACCGGGCGCCCCGGTGCGGGCCCGTCCTCGCTCCCCTCCCGCTCGACGACGACCCGTCCCTCGCTCCACCGCGTCGTGAAGCGTTCGAGCTCCGCCTCCGCCCACCCGTCGCCCGCGTCGGCCACCACGAGGCCGCCCCCGGAACGTCCCTGGGCGGGCGCCCACGCCTCCAACTCGATGCCCCCCTCGCCCCCGCGCACCGGCAGCACCGAGCCCCCGCGCGCGAACACGGGAACGCGCGACAGCGGAGCGTCCACGAGCACCTTCCCCGGCCCCTCGTACGCCCGGCCGGTCGCCGTGTCGTACCAGCGCCCCCGCGGCAGCCGCACCGCCCGCCGCACCGCACCGCTCTCCAGCACGGGCGCCACCAGCAAGGAGTCACCGAGCAGGAAAGCGTCCTCACAGTCCCGCAAGGCCCTGTCCTCGGGGTTCCCCCACCACAAGGGCCGCACATAGGGAGCGCCGGTACGCCGCGCGAGATGGGCGAGTGTCACGAAGTACGGCAACAACCGCCTGCGCTCGACGAGTGCCTCACGCGCGTGACCCAGCACCTCGTCGCCGAACTCCCACGGCTCACGCCGCCCCGCCGTGATCGCCGCATGCGTGCGGAACAGCGGCAGATACGCCCCCAGTTGGAACCACCGCAGATACAGCTCCGGCGACGGACTGCCGTCGAAACCACCCACATCAGGACCCGAGTACGGCACACCGCACAACCCGAGCCCCAGCACCAGCGACAGCGACGCCCGAAGCCCCGGCCAGCCCGTGGACACGTCCCCGGACCACGTCCCTCCGTAGCGCTGCATTCCCGCCCACCCGGAACGCGAGAACAAGAAGGGCCGCTCCTCGGGGTGCAGGGCACGCACCGCCTCGTATCCGGCGCGGGCCATCGCAAGGCCGTAGACGTTGTGGGCCTCACGATGGTCACCGCCACGCCCTTCCAAGGAGTGCCGCGCAGACCGCGGCAGCGTCGCCTCACCGAAAGCGGCGAACGACACCGGCTCGTTCATGTCGTGCCAGAAACCCGAGAAACCCTGATCGAGACGCTCCTTGTAGAGCGTGCCCCACCACTCACGCGCGCGTGAGTCGGTGAAATCGGGAAACACCGCCTCCCCGGGCCATACGACACCACGGACAGGACGCCCCGAGGCATCGCGCACGAAGACATCGGAGGCCACCCCACTGTCGTACGCCTCTACTCCCTGCTCAGCCTTCACCCCAGGGTCGACGATCGACACGAGCCGGATCCCGCCCCTGCGCAACTCGTCCGCAAGCTGCGGCAGCTTGGGGAACCGCTCCCTGTCGACGGTGAACACCTGGTGCGCTTCGTAGTGATCGATGTCCAGGTGCACCGCATCCAGCGGCAGCCCGTGCTCCTTATAGCCGGCGACGATCCGCCGCACCTCCTGTTCGCTCCCGAAGCCCCACCGCGCGTGATGGTGCCCGAGCGCCCACGAGGGCGGCAGCGCAGGCGGACCGGTGAGCGACGCCCAGGTGTGCAGCACGCGCGCGGGAGTGCCGACCATCGCCCAGTAGCGCAGCGGACCGCCACTCATCCGCACCTCGCACGAACCGGCCCTGTCGTGCCCGGAACCGGCACCCTCAGCGCCCTCGTGGACAGAGACAGCGCCCTCCCAGGTGTTGTCGTGGAAGACCAGATGCGTGGCGGCGTCCGAGACCACCATCTGCACCGGCATGGTGATGTACAGCGGATCGTCGCCCGGCCCGAAGGACCCACCCGGATCCGTGTTCCACAGCCGGTACGTCCCGTTCCGCAGCCGGGGCCCCGAGGATCGGCCGCCGAGACCGAAGAAGCGCGCCTCCGCGGGCACCTCGGACCGCTGCACCCAGCGCCCCGCGCCACCATC
The DNA here is from genome assembly GCF_008642315.1 of Streptomyces venezuelae. Taxonomy (NCBI): domain Bacteria; kingdom Bacillati; phylum Actinomycetota; class Actinomycetes; order Kitasatosporales; family Streptomycetaceae; genus Streptomyces; species Streptomyces venezuelae. Next base: position 7,530,260 of record NZ_CP029192.1, read on the forward strand.
GGCCCGCTCCCACCACCGAGGCGGCAGATCCCGCCGCAACGTCATACCGCCGGGCGTGCGCAGCTCCACCGCCCCGAACCGCGAGACGACGACCGTCACGCGCTCCGAGACCACCCGCCAGCCGCCCTCCGTGTCGGGCTCCAGGACGGCCCGGGGATCCGCCTCCGGGCTCCGGCCCGCCAACGCGTATGACGGCTCCGGCTCCGCCCCGTCCCACCCCAGGAACACCGCTCCGCCCGCGGTCACCCGCACCCGCAGCTCGGCACGGGCGAACCGCACCACACCGCCGCCCGGCTCCTGCTCCATCCCCGTCACGGGCCCCGGCACCCGTGCGCGCTCCGTGCCCCGCGGCACGACTGCCGCCGCGTCGGCCCGCCATCTGCGCCACGACGAGCGCACCGTGCGCAACCCCTGCGCCGTGCCGACCATGCCGACCACCTTCACCGAACGCACCAGGTCACGACCGTTCATGCTGCTCACCCTGCCACCGAAGAAGCCGTATGTGTGCCCCGTTCATTGGCCGTTCACCTGGGCCGACACCACACAGTCGCGGGGTCGACCGTGTGAGGCACACCCTGGTGCGGAAGTCGATCACGTGGCATCGTCCCTTGCAGCCGTGTTCACGCGCACACCCAGCACGTGCGCACCCCACACGCATACGACGCGTACAGTCCGGGAGCCGCCCCATGACGTCCTCAGCGAACCCTGCGCCGCTCTGGCAGCCGAGCCCGGAGAGGATCGCCGAAGCGCAGGTCACCAGGTTCCAGGCCTGGGCCGCCGAGCACTACGGAGCCCCGGCCGACGGAGGATACGAAGCGCTGCACCGCTGGTCGGTGACCGAGCTCGAGACGTTCTGGAAGGCCGTCACCGACTGGTTCGACGTCCGTTTCACCACCCCCTACGCGCGCGTACTCGGCGACCGCACCATGCCCGGGGCCGAGTGGTTCCCCGGAGCGACCCTCAACTACGCCGAACACGCACTGCGCGCCGCCGACGACCCCACGCGCGCGGACACCCCCGCCCTCCTCCACGTGGACGAGAGCCACGACCCGCAACCCGTCACCTGGGCCGAGCTGCGCCGCCAAGTCGGCTCCCTGACGGCGGAACTGCGCACCCTCGGCGTGCGCCCCGGAGACCGCGTCAGCGGCTACCTGCCCAACATCCCGCAGGCCGTCGTCGCGCTCCTGGCCACCGCCGCCGTCGGCGCCGTCTGGACCTCCTGCGCCCCCGACTTCGGCGCCCGCAGCGTCCTCGACCGCTTCCAGCAGGTCGAACCGGTCGTCCTGTTCACCGTCGACGGCTACCGCTACGGAGGCAAGGAGCACGACCGCCGCGACACCGTCGCCGAACTCCGCTCCGAACTGCCCAGCCTCCGCGCGGTCGTCCACATCCCACTGCTCGGCACCGAGGCCCCCGAAGGCGCCCTGGAATGGTCGGCCCTCACCTCGGGGGACACCGCCCCCACCTATGAAGCCGTCCCCTTCGACCACCCCCTGTGGGTGCTCTACTCGTCCGGCACCACAGGCCTGCCGAAGGCGATCGTCCAGTCCCAGGGCGGCATCCTCGTCGAACACCTCAAGCAGCTCGGCCTGCACTGCGACCTCGGCCCCGACGACCGTTTCTTCTGGTACACCTCGACCGGCTGGATGATGTGGAACTTCCTCGTCTCCGGCCTCCTCACGGGCACCACGATCGTCCTGTACGACGGCAGCCCCGGCCACCCGGACACCGCGGCCCAGTGGCGCATCGCCGAACGCACCGGAGCCACCCTGTTCGGCACCTCGGCCGCGTACGTCATGGCTTGCCGCAAGGCCGACGTCCACCCCGCCCGTGACTTCGACCTGTCCCGCGTCACCTGCGTCGCCACGACCGGCTCCCCGCTGCCCCCGGACGGCTTCCGCTGGCTCCACGACGAGTTCGCCGACACCCCGGGCGGTCTGTGGACCGCCTCCGTCAGCGGCGGCACCGACGTCTGCTCCTGCTTCGCCGGCGCCGTCCCCACGCTGCCCGTGCACATCGGGGAGCTCCAGGCACCCTGCCTCGGTACGGACCTGCAGTCCTGGGACCCCAACGGCAAACCGCTCACCGACGAGGTCGGCGAACTGGTGGTCACCAACCCCATGCCGTCCATGCCCATCCACTTCTGGAACGACCCGGAGGGCACGCGCTACCACGACAGCTACTTCGACACCTACCCCGGCGTCTGGCGCCACGGCGACTGGATCACCCTCACCTCACGAGGCTCGGTGGTCATCCACGGCCGCTCCGACTCCACGCTCAACCGCCAGGGCGTCCGCATGGGATCCGCCGACATCTACGAAGCCGTGGAACGCCTCCCGGAGATCCGCGAATCCCTCGTCATCGGCGTCGAACAGCCCGACGGCGGCTACTGGATGCCGCTCTTCGTCCACCTCGCCGAAGGCGCCGCCCTCGACGACACGCTCCGCGACCGGATCAAGCGGACGATCCGCGAGCAGCTCTCCCCGCGCCACGTCCCCGACGAGGTCATCGAGGTCCCCGGCATCCCGCACACCCTCACCGGCAAGCGCATCGAGGTCCCGGTCAAGCGCCTCCTGCAGGGGACACCTCTGGACAAGGCGGTCAACCCGGGCTCCGTCGACCGCCTCGAACTCCTCGACTTCTACGCGGACCTGGCCCGCGAGCGAGCCTGAGGACCACGCTTTTCCCCAGCTCAGCGGCGATTGTCAGTGCCTCTCATTACTGTGAGTGAGCATTGATCGACCGAGTGCAGGGGGAAATCATGGCGGACGCCCGAAACGACACGATGCGACGCGCACTGCGCCGCGAAGTCGCCGGAACCATCGGCCTGCTGGCCGACGAGGAGGACTTCGCGGCCATGCGCCGCTACCGCACTTTCACCTTCGACGACCACGAGACCTACCTCCAGCAGGTGGAAGGCCTCCTCAGAACCCTCGCGTCCCAGGGCCGGCACACCACCATCGCGCTCTTCGACCCCGAGGAGTACCAGGAGTACTGCGCGGAGACCGGCCTGAACCCGGACACCTCCGCCAGCCGCAGCCGCTTCACCGCCGCACTGGCATCGGGCGGCCCCACCGTTCCGTACGAGGGACAGGCCCTCGCCGACCTCGTCCCCGACCTCGTCGACGAAGCGGTCCGCCGAGCCACCTGGGAGTACGCGACCGTCGTGCTCGCCCGCGCAGGCACCTGCGCGACCTGCGGCGAGGACATCGGCCAAGCCGCCTTCAACCGGGCCTCCGCACTCATCACCCAGGCCCTCGACACCACCCATCCCGGCACCCGCCACCTCGTGTGCAGCGTGCCCTCCGACCCCGAAACCCTCCTCGCCGCACTCCACGTCGAGGTGGACACCGAAGGCCACGCCCTCCTCGACCACACCGAGGCCCTCGAATTCGCGACGGTCCTCGCCGTCGGCATCGCCACCCACCGCGCCGCCGGCATGGTGCTGCGCTCCAGCGCCGACGGCACCCGCGACCGCGTCCAGGGCTGGCGCATGAACGGCGGCCGACTCCAGCCGCTCACCGAGGCCGAAGTCTTCGACGCCTACTGCACCGATGCCATCACGGGCGAACTCGTCGCCCCCGAATCCGACGTCGACTACTGCGCCGCACCCAGCCTCGAAGCCGCCGATCCCGAAGGGGGCCATACCCACTGAACACACGAGGGCCGCCCCACCGAACGGCGGGGCGGCCCTCGAAATCAAACACTCGTCGGCTACTCGCCGGAGAGCACCGCCTGTGCGGCCTTGCGAGCCTCTTCCGCACTGTCCGCGGCACGCGCCGCCGACGCGGCACGCTCGCACTGCGCCAGCGTGTACTTGCCGAGCGTCGCACGCACGTAAGGAATGGACGCCGCACCCATCGACAGGGAGGTGACACCCAGACCGGTCAGCACACACGCGAGCAGCGGGTCGGAAGCCGCCTCGCCGCACACGCCACAGCTCTTGCCCTCGGCGCTCGCCGCCTCGGCGGACAGCGCGACCAGGTCGAGCAGCGCGGGCTGCCACGGGTCCTGGAGCCGGGACACCGCGCCCACCTGCCGGTCGGCGGCGAAGGCGTACTGGGCGAGGTCGTTGGTGCCCAGCGAGAGGAACTCGACCTCCTGGAGGATCGAGCGCGCCCGCAGGGCGGCCGACGGAATCTCGACCATCGCACCGAACTTCGCCTGCAGCCCCGCCTCGCGGCACGCGTCGGCGAACGCCTTGGCATCGGCACGGTCCGCCACCATCGGCGCCATGACCTCGAGGTAGACGGGCAGCCCCTCGGCGGCCTTGGCCAGCGCGGTCAGCTGCGTCCGCAGCACCTCGGGGTGGTCGAGCAGCGACCGCAGCCCGCGCACGCCGAGCGCCGGGTTCGGCTCGTCGGCCGGCGTCAGGAAGTCGAGCGGCTTGTCGGCGCCGGCGTCCAGCACACGCACGACGACCCGGCCCTCGGGGAAGGCCTCGAGCACCTTGCGGTACGCCTCGACCTGCTTCTCCTCGGACGGCGCCTTGGTGCTGTCGTCGAGGAACAGGAACTCGGTACGGAACAGGCCGACACCCTCGGCACCCGCCTCGACGGCCGCCGGCACATCGGCGGGACCGCCGACGTTGGCGAGCAGCGGCACCTTGTGCCCGTCGGAGGTCGCACCCGGACCGGTCGACGCGGCCAGCGCGGCCTTGCGCTCGGCGGCGGCAGCCTCGAGCTGCTCCCGCTTCTCGGCGCTCGGGTCCACGAAGATCTCACCGGTGCTGCCGTCCACGGCCACGACCGTGCCCTCGACGAGCTCACCGGCGCCCGGCAGCGCGACCACGGCCGGCACGCCGAGCGCACGGGCGAGGATCGCGCTGTGGCTGGTGGGCCCGCCCTCTTCGGTGACGAAGCCGAGCACCAGAGCGGGGTCGAGGAGCGCGGTGTCCGCGGGCGCGAGGTCACGCGCGATCAGCACGTACGGCTGGTCGCTGTCCGGAACACCCGGCATCGGAACGCCCAGCAGGCGCGCGACGATGCGGTTGCGCACGTCATCGAGGTCCGCCACTCGACCGGCCATGTACTCACCGGCACCGGCGAGCAGTTCGCGGTAGTGGGAGAAGGCGTCGTAGACAGCGCGCTCGGCCGTGCTGCCGACGGTGATGCGCCGGTCGACGTCGGACATGAGCTCCGGGTCCTGAGCGATCATGGCCTGCGCCTCGAGCACCGCCTGGGCCTCGCCACCGGCCAGATTGCCGCGCGCATTCAGGTCGGCCGCCACAGCTTCCACGGCCTGGCGAGCACGCCCCTGTTCGCGCTCGGCCTCCTCCGCCGGAATCTGCTTGGCCGGCGGCTCCAGAACCGCCGTGCCCATGTGCCGGACCTCGCCGACCGCCACTCCGTGGCTGACACCGACGCCTCGCAGCGTTGTCTCCATTTCACCCGTCTCCGGTAGTGCGACGGGCCCAGCCGCCGCGGTGGTTGTCCTGCGTGCCGTCAACGACGGCGATGACGTCACTTCCAGCTGAAGAGAGCGTCGCCGGCCTTCACTTCGCCGTCCTCGACGAGGTCGGAGAGGGACTCGGCCGTGGCCTCGAGGGCCACGATGGGGCACACCGGGGACTTGCCGGCGGCCTCGACGGCCGACGGGTCCCAGCGCACCACGGCCTGGCCGCGCTGCACGGTGTCGCCCTTGTTGACGAGGAGCTCGAAGCCCTCGCCGTTGAGCTGGACGGTGTCGATGCCGAGGTGCGTCAGCACGCCGTGACCCTGGTCGTCGACCACCACGAAGGCGTGGGGGTGAAGAGAGACGACGATGCCGTCCACGGGAGAGACGGCCTCAGAGGGCTCTCGCGCGGGATCGATGGCCGTGCCAGGCCCGACCATGGCGCCTGAGAACACGGGATCCGGTACAGCGGAGAGCCCAATGGCACGTCCTGCGAGCGGGGACGAAACACTGGTCATGGCAAGCCTCCCAGGGGGTGGAGATACGTAGCCGCCGTCACTACCTGTCCGGGACGACGCACTGTTCAGAAGCGTAAGTCATAAGAAGTCCCGGTTCCGCATGAGTGGTCCCGGTTGGCGGGAGTAGAGGCAGGGCACAAGCGATTTGCGCCTGCCCGGGGCCCGATGTACAGTCGTACTCCTGCCTGGGGCCGTGGGACGCAGCAAGCGTCCGGTCCCGGCGGCATCCTTCAAGTCAGATCCTATCCCTGGGTCCGGTTCCGCATGTCTGCGGTGACCGTGGTCAGAGGGTCGAGAAAGACCTGATAAAGTCGGAGCCGCCGGAAAGGGAAACGCGAAAGCCGAAAGGCCGGAGCGGGAACCGGAAAGGCACCGAGGAAATCGGACACGAAAGAGTCTGATAGAGTCGGAAACGCAAGAACAAAAGAAACACCGAAGGGAAGCGCCCGGAGGAAAGCCCGCAAGGGTGAGTACAAAGGAAGCGTCCGTTCCTTGAGAACTCAACAGCGTGCCAAAAGTCAACGCCAGATATGTTGATAACCCCGGCTCACTTCGGTGAGTTGGAGGTTCCTTTGAAAAAACACAGCGAGGACGCTGTGAACGGACGGGATTATTCCTCCCGACCGTTCCGCTCTCGTGTGTGAGCACCGGATTACCGGTACACATTCACGGAGAGTTTGATCCTGGCTCAGGACGAACGCTGGCGGCGTGCTTAACACATGCAAGTCGAACGATGAAGCCCTTCGGGGTGGATTAGTGGCGAACGGGTGAGTAACACGTGGGCAATCTGCCCTTCACTCTGGGACAAGCCCTGGAAACGGGGTCTAATACCGGATAACACCTTCCCTCGCATGGGGGAAGGTTGAAAGCTCCGGCGGTGAAGGATGAGCCCGCGGCCTATCAGCTTGTTGGTGAGGTAGAAGCTCACCAAGGCGACGACGGGTAGCCGGCCTGAGAGGGCGACCGGCCACACTGGGACTGAGACACGGCCCAGACTCCTACGGGAGGCAGCAGTGGGGAATATTGCACAATGGGCGAAAGCCTGATGCAGCGACGCCGCGTGAGGGATGACGGCCTTCGGGTTGTAAACCTCTTTCAGCAGGGAAGAAGCGAAAGTGACGGTACCTGCAGAAGAAGCGCCGGCTAACTACGTGCCAGCAGCCGCGGTAATACGTAGGGCGCAAGCGTTGTCCGGAATTATTGGGCGTAAAGAGCTCGTAGGCGGCTTGTCACGTCGATTGTGAAAGCTCGGGGCTTAACCCCGAGTCTGCAGTCGATACGGGCTAGCTAGAGTGTGGTAGGGGAGATCGGAATTCCTGGTGTAGCGGTGAAATGCGCAGATATCAGGAGGAACACCGGTGGCGAAGGCGGATCTCTGGGCCATTACTGACGCTGAGGAGCGAAAGCGTGGGGAGCGAACAGGATTAGATACCCTGGTAGTCCACGCCGTAAACGGTGGGAACTAGGTGTTGGCGACATTCCACGTCGTCGGTGCCGCAGCTAACGCATTAAGTTCCCCGCCTGGGGAGTACGGCCGCAAGGCTAAAACTCAAAGGAATTGACGGGGGCCCGCACAAGCAGCGGAGCATGTGGCTTAATTCGACGCAACGCGAAGAACCTTACCAAGGCTTGACATACACCGGAAAGCATTAGAGATAGTGCCCCCCTTGTGGTCGGTGTACAGGTGGTGCATGGCTGTCGTCAGCTCGTGTCGTGAGATGTTGGGTTAAGTCCCGCAACGAGCGCAACCCTTGTTCTGTGTTGCCAGCATGCCCTTCGGGGTGATGGGGACTCACAGGAGACCGCCGGGGTCAACTCGGAGGAAGGTGGGGACGACGTCAAGTCATCATGCCCCTTATGTCTTGGGCTGCACACGTGCTACAATGGCCGATACAATGAGCTGCGATACCGTGAGGTGGAGCGAATCTCAAAAAGTCGGTCTCAGTTCGGATTGGGGTCTGCAACTCGACCCCATGAAGTTGGAGTTGCTAGTAATCGCAGATCAGCATTGCTGCGGTGAATACGTTCCCGGGCCTTGTACACACCGCCCGTCACGTCACGAAAGTCGGTAACACCCGAAGCCGGTGGCCCAACCCCTTGTGGGAGGGAGCTGTCGAAGGTGGGACTGGCGATTGGGACGAAGTCGTAACAAGGTAGCCGTACCGGAAGGTGCGGCTGGATCACCTCCTTTCTAAGGAGCACTTCTAAGCCAGGCTTGCTTGGTTCAGAGGCCACTACGTCGGCAAACGTTCGACGGTGGTTGCTCATGGGTGGAACGTTGACTACTCGGCACACTTGATCGTCTTCTCCTTCTAGTACTGCTCGTCAGAGCGTGGAGCGTTGAGGGAAGCGGTAAGGGTGTCGGGCACGCTGTTGGGTATCTGAAGGTACGGCCGGTTTTCGGCTGCCTTCAGTGCCGACCCCAGTGCACTCACTGGTTTCCAGTGGGGTGATGGGTGGTTGGTCGTTGTTTGAGAACTGCACAGTGGACGCGAGCATCTGTGGCCAAGTTTTTAAGGGCGCACGGTGGATGCCTTGGCACCAGGAACCGATGAAGGACGTGGGAGGCCACGATAGTCCCCGGGGAGTCGTCAACCAGGCTTTGATCCGGGGGTTTCCGAATGGGGAAACCCGGCAGTCGTCATGGGCTGTCACCCGCTGCTGAACACATAGGCAGTGTGGAGGGAACGCGGGGAAGTGAAACATCTCAGTACCCGCAGGAAGAGAAAACAACCGTGATTCCGGGAGTAGTGGCGAGCGAAACCGGATGAGGCCAAACCGTATGCGTGTGAGACCCGGCAGGGGTTGCGCATACGGGGTTGTGGGATCTCTCTTTTACAGTCTGCCGGCTGTGAGACGAGTCAGAAACCGTTGATGTAGACGAAGGACATGCGAAAGGTCCGGCGTAGAGGGTAAGACCCCCGTAGTCGAAACGTCAGCGGCTCGTTTGAGAGACACCCAAGTAGCACGGGGCCCGAGAAATCCCGTGTGAATCTGGCGGGACCACCCGTTAAGCCTAAATATTCCCTGGTGACCGATAGCGGATAGTACCGTGAGGGAATGGTGAAAAGTACCGCGGGAGCGGAGTGAAATAGTACCTGAAACCGTGTGCCTACAAGCCGTGGGAGCGTCGGGATGGAGCTTGCTCCATCCTCGTGACTGCGTGCCTTTTGAAGAATGAGCCTGCGAGTTTGCGGTGTGTTGCGAGGTTAACCCGTGTGGGGAAGCCGTAGCGAAAGCGAGTCCGAATAGGGCGACATAGTAGCGCGCTCAAGACCCGAAGCGGAGTGATCTAGCCATGGGCAGGTTGAAGCGGCTGTAAGAGGTCGTGGAGGACCGAACCCACCAGGGTTGAAAACCTGGGGGATGACCTGTGGTTAGGGGTGAAAGGCCAATCAAACTCCGTGATAGCTGGTTCTCCCCGAAATGCATTTAGGTGCAGCGTCGTGTGTTTCTTGCCGGAGGTAGAGCACTGGATAGGCGATGGGCCCTACCGGGTTACTGACCTTAGCCAAACTCCGAATGCCGGTAAGTGAGAGCACGGCAGTGAGACTGTGGGGGATAAGCTCCATGGTCGAGAGGGAAACAGCCCAGAGCATCGACTAAGGCCCCTAAGCGTACGCTAAGTGGGAAAGGATGTGGAGTCGCAGAGACAACCAGGAGGTTGGCTTAGAAGCAGCCACCCTTGAAAGAGTGCGTAATAGCTCACTGGTCTAGTGATTCCGCGCCGACAATGTAGCGGGGCTCAAGCGTACCGCCGAAGTCGTGTCATTCCAGCAGTAAGCCCCAACGGGTGCTGGGATGGGTAGGGGAGCGTCGTGTGCCGGGTGAAGCTGCGCCGGAAGGCAGTGGTGGACGGTTCACGAGTGAGAATGCAGGCATGAGTAGCGATACATACGTGAGAAACGTGTGCGCCGATTGACTAAGGGTTCCTGGGTCAAGCTGATCTGCCCAGGGTAAGTCGGGACCTAAGGCGAGGCCGACAGGCGTAGTCGATGGATAACCGGTTGATATTCCGGTACCCGCTGTGAAGCGTCAAACATCGAGCCCATTAATGCTAAGGCCGTGAAGCCGTCCTGGAGCCTTCGGGCAAAGGGAAGTGGTGGAGCCGCTGACCCAAGGTGGTAGTAGGTGAGTGATGGGGTGACGCAGGAAGGTAGTCCAGCCCGGGCGGTGGTTGTCCCGGGGTAAGGGTGTAGCCCGTCATCTAGGTAAATCCGGATGACATGAGGGTGAGACCTGATGCCGAGCCGATTGTGGTGAAGTGGATGATCCTATGCTGTCGAGAAAAGCCTCTAGCGAGTTTCATGGCGGCCCGTACCCTAAACCGACTCAGGTGGTCAGGTAGAGAATACCGAGGCGTTCGGGTGAACTATGGTTAAGGAACTCGGCAAAATGCCCCCGTAACTTCGGGAGAAGGGGGGCCATTCCTGGTGATGAGTCTTGCACTCTGAGCTGGGGGTGGCCGCAGAGACCAGCGAGAAGCGACTGTTTACTAAAAACACAGGTCCGTGCGAAGCCGTAAGGCGATGTATACGGACTGACGCCTGCCCGGTGCTGGAACGTTAAGGGGACCGGTTAGTGCGCTTTCGGGCGTGCGAAGCTGAGAACTTAAGCGCCAGTAAACGGCGGTGGTAACTATAACCATCCTAAGGTAGCGAAATTCCTTGTCGGGTAAGTTCCGACCTGCACGAATGGCGTAACGACTTCTCGACTGTCTCAACCATAGGCCCGGTGAAATTGCACTACGAGTAAAGATGCTCGTTTCGCGCAGAAGGACGGAAAGACCCCGGGACCTTTACTACAGTTTGATATTGGTGTTCGGTTCGGCTTGTGTAGGATAGGTGGGAGACTTTGAAGCGGGCACGCCAGTGTTCGTGGAGTCAACGTTGAAATACCACTCTGGTCGTGCTGGATGTCTAACCTCGGTCCGTGATCCGGATCAGGGACAGTGTCTGATGGGTAGTTTAACTGGGGCGGTTGCCTCCCAAAGAGTAACGGAGGCGCCCAAAGGTTCCCTCAGCCTGGTTGGTAATCAGGTGTTGAGTGTAAGTGCACAAGGGAGCTTGACTGTGAGACCGACGGGTCGAGCAGGGACGAAAGTCGGGACTAGTGATCCGGCGGTGGCTTGTGGAAGCGCCGTCGCTCAACGGATAAAAGGTACCCCGGGGATAACAGGCTGATCTTCCCCAAGAGTCCATATCGACGGGATGGTTTGGCACCTCGATGTCGGCTCGTCGCATCCTGGGGCTGGAGTCGGTCCCAAGGGTTGGGCTGTTCGCCCATTAAAGCGGTACGCGAGCTGGGTTTAGAACGTCGTGAGACAGTTCGGTCCCTATCCTCTGTGCGCGTAGGAATATTGAGAAGGGCTGTCCCTAGTACGAGAGGACCGGGACGGACGAACCTCTGGTGTGCCAGTTGTCCTGCCAAGGGCATGGCTGGTTGGCTACGTTCGGAAAGGATAACCGCTGAAAGCATCTAAGCGGGAAGCCTGCTTCGAGATGAGTATTCCCACCCCCTTTGAGGGGTTAAGGCTCCCAGTAGACGACTGGGTTGATAGGCCAGATCTGGAAGCCCGGTAACGGGTGGAGGTGACTGGTACTAATAGGCCGAGGGCTTGTCCTCAGTTGCTCGCGTCCACTGTGTTGGTTCTGAAACCACGAACAACCCCATGCAAGGTCACGCATGGTGCGGTTGACAGTTTCATAGTGTTTCGGTGGTCATAGCGTGAGGGAAACGCCCGGTTACATTCCGAACCCGGAAGCTAAGCCTCACAGCGCCGATGGTACTGCAGGGGGGACCCTGTGGGAGAGTAGGACGCCGCCGAACTCCTTTTGATAAGAGCTGGTCCCTGAACTTCGGTTCAGGGACCAGCTCTTTTTTGTTTTCCCGGTGTAAGGCCGCCCACTCCGGATCTCCTCGGCCCCACTCCCGGACCCCCTCCTGCACTCCCGAGGGGCCACTGAGGGTAAGGTCAGGAGGCATCATTGGCTCTTTTCCCACAGGAGGCCCCCGGGTGGAGGTCCAGGAGACGCGGGTCCAGACGGACCGTGTCCTCACCATCCCGAACATCCTCAGCATGGCGCGCCTCGCCGGCGTACCCCTCTTCCTGTGGTTGATCCTCAGGCCCGAGTTCGGCGGGCCCAACAGCGACGGATGGGCGCTGCTGGTCCTGGCGCTGAGCGGAGTCAGTGACTACCTCGACGGCAAGCTCGCGCGTCGCTGGAACCAGATCAGCAACCTGGGCCGGCTCCTCGACCCCGCGGCCGACCGGCTCTATATCCTCTCCACCCTGGTCGGACTCACCTGGCGGGAGATTCTTCCGCTCTGGCTGACCGCGGCACTGCTGCTGCGTGAGCTGGTCCTGCTGGTGATGGTCGGAGTCCTCAGGCGGCATGGCTATCCGCCGCCGCAGGTGAACTTCCTGGGCAAGGCCGCCACCTTCAACCTGATGTACGCCTTTCCACTACTGCTCCTCAGTGACGGAAGCGGCCCGCTTGCCACACTCGCTGCTATTTTCGGATGGGCGTTCGCAGGTTGGGGTACAAGTCTGTACTGGTGGGCAGGGATCCTCTATGTGGTCCAGGTCCGCCGACTTGTCAAGGTGGACAAGCCAGCCGCTTGAGCTCGCCGTTATGGCAGCTGCAGAGGCTCGAAGGCTCTCATCCGAGCAATGATGGCAAGCCCATCCCGGTGAGCTGTGTCGGCTGGTTCGTCGTCTAATGAGGAGGACGTTTCCGACATGAAGGCCGTCGTGATGGCCGGCGGTGAGGGCACCCGCCTTCGCCCCATGACCTCGAGCATGCCCAAGCCGCTCCTTCCCGTGGCCAACCGGCCGATCATGGAGCACGTGCTGCGCCTGCTGAAGAGGCATGGGCTCACCGAGACCGTAGTGACAGTGCAGTTCTTGGCATCGCTCGTCAAGAACTACTTCGGCGACGGCGAAGAGCTGGGAATGGAGCTCACCTATGCCAACGAGGAAAAGCCGCTCGGGACCGCGGGCAGCGTGAAGAACGCCGAGGAAGCGCTGAAGGACGACGCCTTCCTCGTGATCTCCGGTGACGCGCTCACCGATTTCGACCTCAGCGAGCTCATTTCCTTCCACAAGGAAAAGGGCGCGCTCGTCACCGTGTGTCTCACGCGCGTACCCAACCCGCTGGAATTCGGCATCACCATCGTCGACGAAGAGGGCAAGGTCGAGCGCTTCCTGGAGAAGCCGACCTGGGGACAGGTCTTCTCCGACACGGTGAACACGGGCATCTACGTGATGGAGCCCGAGGTATTCGACTACGTCGACCCCGACGTGCCGGTCGACTGGTCCGGAGACGTCTTCCCGCAGCTCATGAAGGAAGGCAAGCCCGTGTACGGCTACGTCGCCGAGGGCTACTGGGAGGACGTCGGCACGCACGAGAGCTACGTCAAGGCGCAGGCCGACGTGCTCGAGGGCAAGGTCGACGTCGAGCTCGACGGCTTCGAGATCTCGCCCGGCGTGTGGGTGGCCGAAGGGGCCGAGGTGCATCCCGACGCCGTGCTGCGCGGCCCGCTGTACGTCGGTGACTACGCCAAGATCGAAGCGGACGCCGAAATCCGTGAGCACACTGTCGTGGGCTCGAACGTCGTGGTGAAGAGCGGTGCGTTCCTGCACAAGGCCGTCGTGCACGACAACGTCTACATCGGCCAGCACAGCAACCTCCGTGGCTGTGTCGTCGGCAAGAACACCGACATCATGCGCGCCGCCAGAATCGAGGACGGCGCGGTCATCGGGGACGAGTGCCTGGTCGGTGAAGAATCGATCGTCCAGGGCAACGTCAGGGTGTATCCGTTCAAGACGATCGAGGCAGGCGCGTTCGTCAACACCTCGGTCATCTGGGAGTCCCGCGGCCAGGCGCATCTGTTCGGCGCGCGGGGAGTCTCCGGAATCCTGAACGTGGAGATCACGCCGGAGCTCGCCGTACGGCTCGCGGGGGCGTACGCGACGACCCTGAAGAAGGGCTCCACCGTCACCACCGCGCGTGACCACTCGCGAGGCGCGCGTGCGCTCAAGCGTGCGGTGATCTCGGCGCTGCAGGCCAGCGCCATCGACGTACGGGATCTGGAGAACGTGCCGCTGCCGGTCGCGCGGCAGCAGACGGCCAGGGGCAGTGCCGGGGGGATCATGATCCGGACGACGCCCGGTGTGCCGGACTCCGTCGACATCATGTTCTTCGACGGGAACGGAGCCGACCTGTCGCAGGGGAGCCAGCGCAAGCTCGACCGGGTCTACGCGCGCCAGGAGTACCGGCGGGCCTTCCCGGGTGAGATCGGTGACCTGCACTTCCCGTCCAGCGTCTTCGACTCGTACACCGGGTCGCTGCTGCGGAACGTGGACACCACAGGTGTCGCCGAGTCGGGGCTGAAGGTCGTCGTCGACGCGTCCAACGGAAGCGCCGGACTCGTACTGCCGAGCCTCCTCGGGAAGCTCGGGGTGGACGCGCTGACGATCAACCCGGGTCTCGACGAGTCGCGGCCCACCGAGACGGCCGACGCCCGCAGGTCCGGGCTCGTACGGCTCGGGGAGATCGTGGCGTCCGCGCGGGCCGCCTTCGGCGTGCGGTTCGACCCCGTCGGCGAGCGTCTCTCGCTCGTGGACGAGAAGGGGCGGATCGTCGAGGACGACAGGGCCCTGCTGGTCATGCTCGACCTGGTGGCCGCCGAGCGGCGCAGCGGGCGGGTGGCGCTGCCGGTGACCACGACGCGTATCGCCGAGCAGGTCGCCGCGTACCACGGCACGCAGGTGGACTGGACGACCACGTCGCCCGACGATCTGACGAGGGTGGGGCGGGGCGACTCGACGATCTTCGGCGGCGATGGGCGCGGCGGGTTCATCGTGCCCGAGTTCAGTGGCGTCTTCGACGGAACCGCCGCGTTCGTGCGGCTCGTCGGGCTGGTCGCGCGAACGCAGCTCACGCTGAGTCAGATCGACGCGCGGATCCCGCGGGCGCACGTGCTGAAGCGTGACCTCGCGACGCCGTGGGCGGTCAAGGGGCTCGTGATGCGGCGGGTGGTCGAGGAAGCCGGTGACCGGTCCGTGGACACCACCGACGGCGTGCGGGTCGTGGAGGCCGACGGGCGCTGGGTGCTGGTGCTGCCCGACCCGGCCGAGGCCGTCACGCACCTGTGGGCCGAGGGGCCCGACGACGCGTCCGCGCAGGCGCTGCTCGACGAGTGGTCCACGGTGGTGGACAGCGCCGGTCGCTGACCTGTCCCGGGCGCCGGGCAGCAGCCGCAACAGGTGCTGTCCGGCGCGCCGGTGGGGCCATTCGGAGGTAACGCCCGCGACGTGCGACGATGTGCGGCATGCCGCAGCAGCCCCCCGTTCGGAGCACCCCCTCGCGCCCCCGGCGCCCGGACGCCTCCATGTCGCTGCTCACCACCGTCATGGACCACAGTCTGGACGAGGGATACGCGGAGGCGGCGGCCCGCAAGGAGGCCAGAGGGGACAGTGGTGTCCCGCGCCCGCTGCGGGCCAAACTCGGGCTCGCGGCCGGTCTGGTGCTGGCGGCCCTGGTGGTCACCGTGGGTGCCGCGCAGGCGCGCATAGAGGCACCTGTGTTGGCCAAGGAGCGCGAGGAGCTCATCGACCGGGTCGAAGAGGCGACGGCGGGTGCCGACGCGCTCGAGGACGACGTGGACAAACTCCGCGACGACGTCGGAGAGCGTCAGGAAGCGGCGCTGAAGGAGCACGGCGGCAGCCAGGGGGAGTTGGTGGGGCTCCTCTCCGGCGCCACGGAAGTCCACGGACCCGGCGTGAAGCTTGTCGTGGACGACAAGAAGGAAGCCGAACAGGGCGGTGGCGGACCGCGCGAAAGCAACGGGTTCTCGGACACGGGGCGTGTGCGTGACCGGGACATGCAGCGTGTCGTCAACGGTCTGTGGCAGTCCGGCGCCGAAGCGATTTCCATCAACGACCAGCGTCTCACCGCGCTGTCGGCGATCAGGGCCGCGGGTGACGCGATACTGGTCGACAACCGGCCGCTGGTGCCGCCGTATACGGTGCTCGCGGTGGGAGACGGCAAACGCTTGAGCACCCGGTTCCAGGACAGCCCCGACGGTCAGTACCTGCATGCTCTGCAGGAGAACTTCGGCATCCGGACCAGCATCTCCGTGTCGGACGAGCTCCGTCTTCCGGCAGCACCGAGCGTGACCGTACGAACAGCAGAGCCGAAGGCAGGAAAGGGCACATCGTGATCGCCGTACTGGGCCTCGTCGTGGGAGTCGTGGCCGGATTGTTGGTTCGGCCCGAGGTTCCGGCGGTGGTCGAGCCGTACCTGCCGATCGCCGTGGTCGCGGCTCTCGACGCCGTGTTCGGAGGGCTGCGGGCCATGCTCGACGGCATCTTCGACGACAAGGTGTTCGTGGTGTCGTTCCTGTCGAACGTCGTGGTGGCCGCGCTCATCGTGTTCCTGGGCGACAAGCTGGGCGTGGGCGCCCAGCTCTCCACCGGTGTGGTGGTCGTCCTCGGCATCCGGATCTTCTCCAACGCCGCGGCGATCCGCCGGCACGTCTTCAGGGCGTGACGCCGATGACCGCCGACGAGAGCCCCGACTACAACCGGCGCAGGGAACTCCCCGAGGAGGTCCCGAACCCGCCGGGCACGCCCGCGCCCGAGACGCCCGGCTCCGAGCCGTCTGGAGCCGCTGAGCACGGCGCCACGAAGCCGCCGGGGAAACCGCAGCTCACCGGCCGTCAGCGGCTGGCTCAGGGCCTGTGGCCGCCCCGCGTGACCCGGCCCCAACTCATCGTCGCCCTGCTGCTGTTCGTGCTCGGCCTCGGCCTGGCCATCCAGGTGCGGTCCAACAACGACAGCAGCGCCCTGCGCGGCGCACGGCAAGAAGATCTCGTACGCATCCTCGATGAACTGGATGACCGAACTGAGCGTCTGGAAGAGGAGAAGCGGCGCCTCGAGGAGCAGCGGACCGGTCTGGAGAACAGCTCGGACCAAGCCGAAGAGGCCCGCAAGCAGACGGTCGAGCGGGAACGGCAACTGGGCATCCTGGCAGGCACGGTGGCGGCCCAGGGACCCGGCATCCAGCTGACCATCGAGGACACGAAGGGGGCGATCGAGGCGGACATGCTGCTCGACGCCATTCAGGAGCTGCGCGCCGCGGGCGCGGAGGCGATCCAGATCAACGACGTGCGTGTCGTCGCCGACACGTATCTGTCGGACGCCGGCGGTGGTGGCGTCCGTGTGGACGGCCGCAAGGTCGGCGAGCCGTACCTCTTCAAGGTGATCGGCAAGCCGCAGGATCTGGAACCTGCGCTGAACATCCCGGGAGGCGTGGTGCAGACTCTGGAGAAGGAGCAGGCCACGGTCACCGTGGAACGCTCGGAGAAGATCGTTGTGGACGCCTTGCGACCTGCGAAGCGGCCTGACTACGCTCGGTCGTCCTCCCAGTGACGGGCGGACGCATGGGCGTCGTCGGGCGGGGGCATGAGGTTGCGGGGGGTCGGCGCACCGGAACTACGGTGCGTGGTGGAAACTGTTTGGTGGTCACGGACGTTGTGAGGATGTCTGGCTCACCGACGAATGCCGGTGTGTGCAATCAGGGTTCGTCCTGCCCCACGGGCGGGTCTGTTTCGGTCAAGGGGAATCGCCCGTGAAGTTGTTTGCGAAGTTGTTCGGCAAGAGCGCACGTGAGGACAGCGGCAATCCGGCCACTGCCCGGCACCGTGCCCCGCGCCACGGAGATGGTGAGGAGCAGGGCGCAGGGCGCCCGATGTTCCGCGATCAGGTCGCTGGTCCAGGTGGTGACAATTCGGGCGGACAGGGCGCGTCGTCTGTTGACCCTGCCGGTCCCGGCCGCATAGGTTTCGGGGAACCTTCAACCTCAAGTACGGGTGGAGGGTTCGCCCCCGGCCCGTACGGATCCAATGCCCCCGCGGGGCAGCCACGGCAGGAGGACCCGTCCATGGCTCTGGTGTGTACGAGGTGCGGGAACCGCAACGCCGAGGCGAGCCGGTTCTGCTCCAACTGCGGTGCGCCGCTGCGGGCCGGAGCCACTCCGGAGCGTGCGTCCGAGACCACCTCGACGATCTCCATCTCGGGCCTGGAGGCCTACGACGCCGAGGCGACGGGCCAGAATCCGTCTCCCGCGCTCTCTCCGGAGGCGCAGGCGGCCGTCGACGCCCTGCCGCTCGGCTCGGCGCTCCTCGTGGTGCGCCGCGGTCCGAACTCGGGCAGCCGCTTCCTGCTCGACGGCGAGCTGACCACGGCCGGCCGCCACCCGCAGAGCGACATCTTCCTCGACGACGTGACCGTGTCGCGTCGCCACGTGGAGTTCCGTCGGGTCCAGGACGGTTCCTTCACGGTCGCGGACGTGGGCAGCCTCAACGGCACGTACGTCAACCGGGAGCGGATCGACTCGGTCTCGCTCTCGAACGGCGACGAGGTGCAGATCGGCAAGTACCGACTGGTCTTCTACGCGAGCCAGCGGGCCGTCGGCCTCTGATTCACCCCCAGGCACTGTCTGGGGGTACGACCCCCAGGGAAGGCCCATGCTTCAAACACCGAGGGGCGGTGCCGGGAACGGCACCGCCGCCGCGGACCGTCGGCTGATGAGCATCGGTACCGTGCTGAACGAACTGCGTGACGAATTCCCCGAGGTCACGATCTCGAAGATCCGGTTCCTCGAGGCCGAGGGGCTCATCGAGCCGCAGCGCACGCCGTCGGGGTACCGGAAGTTCAGCCCGGAGGACGTCGAACGGCTCGGTCACGTCCTGCGGATGCAGCGGGACCACTATCTGCCCCTCAAGGTCATCCGTGAGCACCTCGAGGCGCTGGAGCGCGGCGAGAGGCCTCCGCTGCCGTCCCTGGGGCGTCAGCGGGAGGACGGTGACGGACCGGGCCAAGACGAGGCCGAGGGGCCGACGGCGGCCCGCGTGGGCCGTGACGAGCTCCTGGCCGCGGCCGAGATCGACGAGGGGCAGCTCCACGAGTGGGAGTCGTACGGCCTGGTCGCGCCCTTGCCGGACGGCGGGTACGACGCGGAGGCCGTCACGGTCGCCTCCCTCGTGGTCGAGCTGGGGCGATTCGGTATCGAGCCCCGTCATCTGCGGGCCATGAAGGCCGCCGCCGAGCGCGAGGCAGGCCTCGTCGACGCAGTGGTCGCGCCGTTGCGCCGGCACCGCAATCCGCAGACCAGGGCCCATGCCGAGGCCCGTACCAAAGAGCTGGCGGGTCTCACGGGAAGGCTGCACTCGGCGCTCGTGCAGACCGCGCTCGGCGTCAGATTGCCCTGACTCGGTCGCGCCCGGCCGGTACTCGACGGGTGCCCGACTACCCAAACCTGCCAGCCACGTCCTAGGGTTGCTGTGTGAACGAGCTCGACGTCGTAGGTGTCCGGGTCGAAATGCCCTCCAACCAGCCGATCGTGCTCCTGCGTGAAGTGGGAGGCGACCGGTACCTCCCCATCTGGATCGGACCAGGTGAGGCAACCGCCATCGCCTTCGCGCAGCAGGGCATGGCACCCGCACGGCCGCTGACCCACGACCTTTTCAAGGACGTGCTGGAGGCGGTCGGCCAGGAGCTCTCGGAAGTGCGCATCACCGACCTGCGGGAAGGCGTCTTCTATGCGGAGCTGGTCTTCGCCAGCGGTGTCGAGGTGAGCGCGCGTCCTTCCGATGCCATAGCGCTTGCGCTGCGGACCGGGACGCCGATCTTCGGGAGCGACGGCGTGCTGGACGACGCCGGTATCGCCATCCCTGACGAGCAGGAGGACGAGGTGGAGAAGTTCCGCGAGTTCCTCGACCAGATCTCGCCCGAGGACTTCGGCACCAACAGCCAGTGATTCGGCGCCAGAAGTCCGGTTTTGGACCATTCGGCTAGCCTTTCCCCGCCGTGAGACACGGGAAACCACTCTCAGGGTGATTATCACTCGGCGTGCCGAGTGTGGCGATCGTTGACGAGCCCCTGGCGACTGCCTACCGTCGAGAAGGCAGGTCAAGGAGGGAGGTCGGCGTGAGAAGCAGCGGCGACGGTACGGCGATGGGCGGTCCGTACCCGTTCCACGGCGGTGCGGTCGATCACTCTCCGAACCGACCGATGGCGGTCCAGGAGAGCGGCGACGCCACGTCCGAGGGCGGCGAACAATCCGGGCACGTCGGTTACCGCGGGCCCACCGCCTGCGCGGCCGCGGGCATCACCTACCGGCAGCTCGACTACTGGGCCCGTACCGGCTTGGTCGAGCCCAGTGTGCGTGCGGCGGGCGGCTCCGGGACGCAGCGGCTGTACAGCTTCCGCGATGTCGTCGTCCTCAAGATCGTGAAGCGGTTCCTCGACACGGGTGTGTCGTTGCAGAACATCCGCACCACCGTCCAGCACCTGCGGGAGCGCGGGTTCCGTGACCTGGAGCGGATGACGCTGATGAGCGACGGCGCGACGGTGTACGAGTGCACGACGTCCAGCGAGGTCCACGAGCTGCTCCAGGGTGGGCAGGGGGTCTTCGGGATCGCCGTGGGCGTCGTGTGGCGCGACGTCGAGGCCGCCCTGTCCCAGCTGCACGGCGAGCGCATCGACACCGGGGAGACGCTCATCGGGCACAACCCCGCCGATGAGCTGGCCAGACGGCGCAACAGGGCCGTCTGAGGCCGCGTTGTCAGTGGCGTAGGGCAGCATCGGAGATGTGAGAAGCGCGCCGACGATTCTGCATCTGGACATGGATGCCTTCTACGCGTCCGCGGAGCAGGCCGCGAAGCCCAGTCTGCGTGGAAAAGCCGTGGTCGTGGGCGGTCTCGGGCCGCGGGGCGTGGTGGCCACCGCTTCCTACGAGGCGCGGCGGTTCGGTGTGCACTCGGCGATGCCCATGGGGCAGGCGCGCAGGCTGGCGCCCAACGCCGCGTACCTCGTGCCGCGCTTCGGGTTGTACCGCGAGATCAGCGAGCAGGTCATGGGGCTGCTGCGGGAGCTGTCGCCGCTGGTGGAGCCGCTCAGCCTGGACGAGGCCTTCGTGGATCTGGAGGCGGGCGGCGTCGCCGATTCCGCCGAGTCGGCCAGGGCCGTGGGGGAGCGGTTGCGGGCGGACATCAGGGCGGTGACGGGGCTCTCGGGGTCGGTGGGGCTCGCCGCGTCCAAGATGCTGGCCAAGATCGCCTCCGAGGAGGCCAAGCCGGACGGGCTCAGGCTCATAGCGCCGGGGACGGAGCGGGCGCTCCTCGGCCCGATGTCGGTGCGGACGCTGCCCGGGGTGGGGCCCGCGACGGGGGACCATCTGCGGCGCGCCGGGATCCTCACGGTCGCCGAGATCGCGGAGGCCGGCGAGGACGAGCTCGTACGGCTGCTGGGCAAGGCCCACGGGGGCTCTCTGTACGCGATGGCGCTCGCGCGGGACGAGCGGCCCGTGGTGGCGGAGCGTGAGTCGAAGTCGGTCAGTGTCGAGGACACGTACGACGTGGACATCCACGACCGGGTGCGGGTCAGGGCGGAGGTCGCGCGGCTCGCCGAGCGGTGTGTGCAGCGGCTGCGGGCGGCGGGGCACTCGGGGCGGACCATCGTGCTCAAGGTGCGGCGGTTCGACTTCTCCACGCTGACGCGCTCGGAGACGCTGCGCGGGCCCACGGACGACCCTGGGGTGGTCCAGGAGGCCGCGGCGCGGCTCCTGGAGGCCGTGGACACCACGGGCGGCGTCCGGCTCCTGGGAGTGGGCGTCACGGGCCTCGCGGACTACACGCAGGAGGATCTGTTCGCACAGGCCCAGGCGGAGGCGCAGGCGCAGTCCACGGGGGCGGAGAAGGTGTCGCTGGTGAAGGGTGAGGAGGCGGGGCCCGGGGAGGCGGTGGGTCCGGTGCCGGTGCCGGAGCCGGAGCGGGCCGAGGAGCCGGTGGCGCCGACGGAGCGGCGGTGGTCCGCCGGGCATGACGTGCGGCACGCCGAGTACGGGCACGGGTGGGTGCAGGGAAGTGGTCTAGGGCGGGTGACCGTGCGTTTCGAGACGCCGCTTTCGGCGCCTGGACGGGTGCGGACGTTCCGTACCGACGACCCGGAGCTGGCGCCCGCGGAGCCGCTGCCCCTGGTCGCCGCGCCGCCACCGTCCGCGCGGGCCGTCCCCGGCTGAGGTGTGTCAGGGGCTCTCCGTGCCCGCGACGTGGCCGAAGTTCTGGTCCGGGGGCGGCATGGAGGAGGGCGGGGGCTGCGGGGGTGTCGTGTCCAGGCCGTAGTGGTGGTAGAGCTGGAGTTCCTGCTCGGGGGAGAGGTGGCGCCCCACTCCGAAGTCCGGGGCGTCCTTGATCAGGTCCCGGTCGAAGGGGATGCGCAGGGTGCCGTCCTCGACGAGTTCGCTGGGTTCCAGCGGGACGAAGGCGTCCCGGCCGAAGAGACCGGTGCGTATGGCGGCCCACTCCGGGGCGCCGGTGGCGTCGTCGAGGTAGACCTCGTCGACCGTGCCGATCTTCGCCCCGTTCCGGTCGAACGCCTTGCGGCCGATCAGGTTGCGCGGATCGATATCGGTCTGCACGGGCCCTCCAGCTGGTCGCGGCTTGTCGAAAACGGGCGTAACTCATCCTTAATCATTCGTAGTCACTACGAAAGAGCACTTCGGGGCAGGTGGCCACTCGAGGGATCGGTCATGGTCCTCGCTGGTAGGCTGGCGCCTGGCCGCTGACCCCGTGCGGGAGAGCTCTCCGGATCACACGTCCGGAGGCGCCGAAGGAGCAAATCCTCCCCGGAATCTCTCAGGCACCCGTACCGCACGGACGAGGTCACTCTGGAAAGCAGGGCGGGCGTCGGGCGGGCACGTTCGGAACCCTTCCTCACCGACGGTGAAAGCAGATCTGTCGAGAGACGGGCCTGTGAAGCTCTCAGGTTGACATGACAGAGGGGGAGGCCGTCCGGGTACCCGCGCCGTGGTACCCCTCGCAGGTCGTGCAGACCAGGAGGCCTCCGCAATGACTGCCACCAATCGCATCCCGCTCTCCGAGCTCGAGCAGGGCATCCCCTTCGAGCAGCGGCACATAGGGCCCGATGCGGAAGCGCGCGCCAAGATGCTCGCCCAGGTCGGGTACGGCTCGCTCGACGAGCTGACGGCCGCCGCGGTACCGGATGTGATCAAGAACGCCGAGGCGCTGGACCTGCCCGGCGCGCGCACCGAGGCCGAGGTGCTGGCCGAGCTGCGTTCCCTCGCCGACCGCAACCAGGTCCTCGACTCCATGATCGGACTCGGGTACTACGGGACGTTCACCCCGCCGGTCATCCTGCGGAACGTGATGGAGAACCCGGCCTGGTACACGGCGTACACGCCGTACCAGCCCGAGATCTCGCAGGGCCGTCTCGAGGCGCTCCTCAACTTCCAGACGATGGTCGCCGAGCTGACCGGACTGCCGACCTCCGGGGCCTCGCTCCTCGACGAGGGCACCGCCGCCGCCGAGGCCATGGCGCTCTCGCGGCGTATGGGCAAGGTCAAGAACGGCGTCTTCGTCGTCGACGCCGATGCGCTGCCGCAGACCATCGCCGTGATCCGGACGCGCGCCGAGCCGACCGGTGTGGAGATCGTCGTCGCCGATCTGAGCCAGGGCATTCCGGCCGAGGTCGCCGAGCGCGGTGTCGTGGGCGTGCTCGTCCAGTACCCGGGCGCCTCCGGTGTCGTACGGGACATCAAGCCGCTCATCGACGAGGCCCACGAGCTCGGCGCGGTCGTCACCGTCGCCGCCGACCTGCTCGCGCTGACGCTGCTCACCTCGCCCGGCGAGCTCGGCGCCGACATCGCCGTCGGCACGACGCAGCGCTTCGGCGTGCCGATGGGCTTCGGCGGCCCGCACGCCGGTTACATGGCGGTCCGCGAGAAGTTCGCCCGCAGCCTCCCCGGGCGGCTCGTCGGCGTCTCCGTCGACGCTGACGGCAACAAGGCCTACCGCCTCGCCCTGCAGACCCGCGAGCAGCACATTCGCCGTGAGAAGGCCACCAGCAACATCTGTACCGCTCAGGTGCTGCTCGCCGTCATGGCCGGAATGTACGCCGTGTACCACGGGCCCGAGGGCCTGAGGTCCATCGCGCGCCGCACCCACCGGTACGCGACGCTCCTCGCGGCCGGGCTCACCGCCGGTGGCTTCGAGGTCGTCCACGGGTCGTACTTCGACACGCTGACCGTGCGCGCCGAGGGCCGGGCCGAGGAGCTCGTCTCCGCCGCCCGCGAAGCCGGTGTGAACATCCACCAGGTCGACGCCCACCACGTCTCCCTGTCCTGCGACGAGACCACCAAGCGTGCCCAACTGGCCGCCGTCTGGGGCGCGTTCGGGGTCGACGCGGACATCGAGGCGCTGGACGCCGCCACCGCGGACACGCTGCCCGAAGGCCTGCTGCGCGGCGACGACTACCTGACGCACCCCGTCTTCCACCAGTACCGCTCCGAGACCGCGATGCTGCGCTACCTGCGCAAGCTCGCCGACCGCGACTACGCGCTCGACCGCGGCATGATCCCGCTGGGCTCCTGCACCATGAAGCTCAACGCGACCACGGAGATGGAGCCGGTCACCTGGCCCGAATTCGGCCAGCTGCACCCCTTCGCCCCCGCCCAGCAGGCCCAGGGCTACCTCACACTCATCCGTGAGCTGGAGGAGCGCCTCGCCGAGGTCACCGGGTACGACAAGGTCTCCCTCCAGCCCAACGCGGGCTCGCAGGGCGAGCTGGCCGGACTCCTCGCCGTACGCGGGTACCACCGCGCCAACGGCGACGAGCAGCGCACCGTCTGCCTCATCCCGTCCTCCGCGCACGGCACCAACGCCGCGAGCGCCGTCATGGCGGGCATGAAGGTCGTCGTCGTGAAGACCGCCGACGACGGCGAGATCGACGTCGAGGACCTGCGCGCCAAGATCGAGAAGCACCGCGACGAGCTGTCCGTGCTGATGATCACCTACCCCTCGACGCACGGCGTCTTCGAGGAGCACGTCGCCGACATCTGCGCGTCGGTGCACGAGGCCGGCGGCCAGGTGTACGTCGACGGCGCCAACCTCAACGCCCTGGTGGGCCTCGCCAAGCCGGGCCACTTCGGCGGCGACGTCTCGCACCTCAACCTGCACAAGACGTTCTGCATCCCGCACGGCGGCGGCGGTCCCGGCGTCGGCCCGGTCGGTGTCCGCGAGCACCTCGCGCCGTACCTGCCCAACCACCCGCTGCAGCCCGCCGCGGGCCCCGAGACCGGCGTCGGTCCGATCTCCGCGGCGCCGTGGGGCTCCGCCGGAATCCTCCCGATCTCCTGGTCGTACGTCCGCCTCATGGGCGGCGAGGGCCTCAAGCGCGCCACCCAGGTCGCGGTGCTCTCCGCCAACTACATCGCCAAGCGCCTCGAGCCGCACTACCCGGTGCTCTACACCGGTCCCGCGGGCCTCGTCGCGCACGAGTGCATCGTGGACCTGCGGCCGCTGAGCAAGGCGACCGGCGTCAGCGTCGACGACATCGCCAAGCGCCTCATCGACTACGGCTTCCACGCGCCGACCATGTCGTTCCCCGTCGCCGGCACCCTGATGATCGAGCCGACGGAGAGCGAGGACCTGAACGAGATCGACCGGTTCTGCGAGGCGATGATCGCCATCCGCCGGGAGATCGAGAAGGTCGGCTCGGGCGAATGGGGCGCCGACGACAACCCGCTGCGCAACGCCCCGCACACCGCCGCCGCGCTGAGCGGTGAGTGGGAGCACGGCTACAGCCGCGAGGAGGCCGTCTTCCCGGCCGGAGTCGTCGCCGCGGACAAGTACTGGCCGCCGGTGCGCCGCATCGACCAGGCGTACGGCGACCGGAACCTGGTCTGCTCCTGCCCGCCGCTGGATGCGTACGAGGACTGATGCGGGCGCCCGCATCGAGCGGGCATGCGTCGGGGCCGGTTCGGAGAGTTCTCTCCGGGCCGGCCCCTCGTCGTTCCGTGGTGCTCAGGTGCCGTGCGGCGGTTTGGTGCCGTCGTGCGGACGTGCCGGCGGTCAGGCGGCCGTCATGATCCGATCGGTGCCCAGCGGTCGGTGCGGGGCGATGATCTGGCCGTCCGGCAGCAGCTCACCGGTGTCCTCGAAGAGCAGGACGCCGTTGCACAGCAGGCTCCAGCCCTGCTCCGGGTGGCTGGCCGTGAGGAGCGCGGCTTCCCGGTCGGCGGAGTCGGCTGTCGGGCACGGTGGCTGGTGCTGGCACATGGAAGGGTTCTTTCGCTGCGATGTGATGGCTGTGACGTCGGTCCTGTGGCTCGATGCGGTATTCATAACCGCCCCCCGTTGTAGTCGGTCCGATCCCAGTGTTGCCCTACGGGCGTCAATCCGCAGGGATTTTGCCGCAGCGGCTCCTACTGCTTAATGACGTATCACCCGCCCGGACGGTTCAGCCCAACTTCCCTGTCTCTTCGGGTGGTTCGGGGTAGCCCGACCGGGCTAGTCCACTTGAGTGGGTGCGCGCAGCGCTGTGCCCCGCGGCCGGTGGGCGGCGGGGCACGGGAAGCGTGCGGGGCGCTGTCAGGCGGGTGAGCTCAGCAGCGGTGCCGGCGTCAGGCGGTGGTTGAGCATCGGCAGGAGTTCGGCGACGCGGTGCGGGCGGTGGGCCGCGATGCCGGGCGGAGCGGGCGCGAGCGGCACGAGCAGATCGGTGGCGGCCAGTGTGCCCTCGGCGCCGTCGTCCGTGCAGTCGCGATGGAGCCAGAGCGTGAGCATGTACAGCTCGGGTACGGAGAGCAGCCGCGGCTGGCACGGCATCGGCATGGCCTCCGCGTGGCGCAGGGCCCGCTCCGTCGAGGTGATGTAGGGCCCCTCGAAGAAGTGGGAGAACGCCCACCCGTCCGGCGTGAGGATCGTGTCGGCCGCGGCGACGGAACGCTCGGCGCAGCGGATCAGGAAGCGCCAGCCGGCCAGCCGGGTGGGTGATGTGGCCTGAGGGGTGATGTGGTCCAACACGTGGACGGGCAGCGGGAGTTCGGGGCTTGCCGGTCCCTGTGCGGTACGCAGGGACGGCGTACGCGCCTCACGCACGGCGGTGGGGGAACCGAGTGCGGCAAGGACGCAGCGCAGGGCGGGCGCGGGAGCCGGGGGGACATGCAGCGGCATGGTGGGTCGCCTCTCTCATTCGACAGGCACAGTGGAGCGGGGGCAGGTGCGTGACGGCGCTGTCAGCTCTGGGTCAGAGGGGCGGGGGCTGGGGCCGCGAGCGCCAACTCTCTGCCTAGATTGCGGAGTTTATACGAGCCGTGTTCGAGCGGTGTTTCATCTAGACGCACCGCGTATTGCGAGCAAGGACTTAACGAGCCGTCCTTGTGCGGGCCTTTACCCCGATTTAGTACGGGCCCCGGCGTCGCGACCTCGTATTCCCTGTTCCGCGCGGTCGGCCGAATTTTGCCGGTGCTTTTGACCAGGTGCTTCGGAACGGAATCTTCACCGTGCCGCATGCCCGGTGAATGTGCCCGGCACGCGACGCGTCGAGCGTACTGGTCGGCGGCCTCCCGCGGGGCGTTATCGATCACATTGCCTGGGCATCATCATGCGTACACAGCGGCCGGACCCTTGGCTGCCCGTTCGAGGAGGGACGCTTCGATGGGGGAGAAGGTCGTGGCGGGCACGTTCGACCTGGCCGACAGGCACCACTACCGAGGCAAGCTCCGAGAGTGTCTCGCGGGGCTGGAGCGGATGCTGGCCGAGGAGCGATTCGACAGGCCCAAGAATCTGATGGGCATGGAGATCGAGCTGAATCTCGTAGGGCCCGACGGACTGCCGAGAATGTTGAATGCGCAGGTACTGGAGCGCATCGCGAGCCGGGATTTCCAGACGGAACTCGGAATGTTCAATCTTGAAGTCAACATCGCCCCGCACCGCCTCGGCGGACGCGTTCTCGACCGGCTCGCCGAGGAACTGCGCACGGGCCTCAACTATGCACAGAGGAAAGCGACCGAGCTCTCCGCCGGAATTGTCATGATCGGAATTCTGCCGACCCTGAACCGCGCCGACCTGGTCTCCGCGAACCTCTCCGACGTCGACCGCTACGCCCTGCTGAACGACCAGATCGTGGCCGCGCGCGGCGAACACTTCGCGCTGGACATCCAGGGCGTGGAGCGGCTGACCTGCACCTCGACGTCGATAGCGCCCGAAGCGGCCTGCACCTCGGTGCAGTTGCACCTCCAGGTCACGCCCGGCCGGTTCGCCGACGTGTGGAACGCGGCGCAGGCCATCGCCGCCGCACAGATCGCCGTCGGCGCCAACGCGCCCTTCCTGTTCGGCCGTGAACTGTGGCGCGAGTCGCGACCGCCGCTGTTCCTGCAGTCCACGGATACGCGGCCACCCGAATTGCAGGCCCAGGGCGTGCGGCCGCGCACCTGGTTCGGGGAGCGCTGGATCACCGAGCCGCTGGAGCTTTTCGAGGAGAACCTGCGGTACTTCCCCGCGCTGCTGCCCCTGATGGAGGAGGAGGACCCGCTGGGCGTCCTCGACGCGGGCGGCGTGCCACGGCTCGGCGAACTCGTCCTGCACAACGGCACCGTGTACCGCTGGAACCGCCCGGTGTACGGCATCGCCGACGGCGTCCCGCACCTGCGCGTCGAGAACCGCGTCCTGCCCGCGGGCCCCACCATCACCGACGTCATCGCCAACGCCGCCTTCTACTACGGGCTCGTGCGGGCGCTCGCCGAGGAGGCGCGTCCCGTGTGGTCCCGGCTGCCCTTCGAGACCGCGGCCCGCAACTTCGACGTCGCCTGCCGCCACGGCATCGACGCCACGCTGCAGTGGCCGCGGCGCGGCAGGCTCGGCGGCACCGCGGAGGTGGCGGCCGTCGACCTCGTACGCGACGAACTGCTGCCGCTCGCCGCGGCGGGCCTCGACGCGTGGGGCGTGGAGCCCGCCGACCGCGACCTGTACCTCGGGGTCATCGAGGAGCGGTGCCGGCGGCGGGTCAACGGCGCGTCCTGGCAGGCGACCACGTACCACCGGGCCCGGGACGGCGGCATGTCCAGGGAGGAGGCGCTGGCCGCGACGACCAAGCGGTACAGCGAGCTGATGCACACCGGGGAGCCGGTGCACACCTGGCCGGTGGGGCTGCGGGAGCCGGCGGTACGGCTGCGCTGAGACGACGGGCGGAGGCGGCGGCGCCGTCCGGGACGGTCAGCCCTGGTTGCTGCCCGCCTCCATGATCGCCTTGAGGATGACCGCGTGGATCTGGGCCGGGTCGTCGACCTGGTGCCCCGAGCCGCCGGTCGCCTCCGCGATCTGCTGCACCTCGTCCTTGTCCGCCTCGGGGCCGACCGCGATGGCGATGATCGGCACCGGGTGGTCGCGGTCGGAGATCTCCTCCAGCTGTGCGATCAGGGAACTGCGCGAGATGCTGCCCGGGTCCTGGTTGGCGCCGTCGGTCAGGATCACCAGGGCGTTGAACCTGCCGCGCGCGTAGGTCGACCTGGCTTCCTTGTAGGCGGCGAGCGTCGTGTCGTACAGGCCCGTGGCGCCGCCCGGCACGGGCTGCAGGCCGGCGAAGGCGTCGGACAGTTCGTCGCGGTGGGTCACGCCGCCCTTGCGGTCGCCCAGCCGCCGGGTCGGCTCCAGTTCGCGGTAGTCGCGGGCTCCGTCGAGCCGGGTGGCGAACTCCCACAGGCCGATCTCGTCCTCGTCGGTGAAACCCGCGAGGGCCCGCAGCAGCGAGGCCTTGGTGACCTCCATCCGGGACTGGTCACGGCCCGGCACCAGCTGTCGCATGGACTCCGAGGCGTCGACGACGGTGTTCAGCCGTGCGCTCTGGACGGTGATCGTCCACATGCCCAGGGTCTCCTGGAGCTCCTTGTCCGAGGGCGGGTCCGTGGCCTCGTCCGCGTACGGCTGCGGGGTGCGGCCGCCGGCAGCGGTGACCAGCCTCTTCGACGGCCGGTCGAGGTCGGTCCTGAAACCGTGCTCGGCCAGGATCCGCCGGCCGTCGTCCTCGCCGAACATCGTCATGAAGCGCAGGGCCGCGCGGCTCGTGTCGGTGGACATGCGGCCGTCCTCGACGAGCGTGTACGGATAGTCGAGCCGCGGCGAACCGTCCTTCGGGTAGAACAGGTCGAGGCTGTTCTCCTCGCCCGCCGACGCGTTGTGCGTGTACGCGGCCTGTTCGGAGAGGATCAGGGCCTGGTTGCGGCGCGGGTTGCCCCGCTCGGCGCCGGAGCCGTCGCGGACCAGTGTGTCCAGGAGCCGCCCGTCGTCGTCGGTGGTGCGGGACGCCAGGGCCTTGGCCAGGGCGGCGGCCCGGGTGCCGCCCTCCTTGCCGCCCTGCTTCTTCGCGGACGCGCCCATCTTGGCGAGGGCGAGCAGACCGCTCGCGCTGCGCGCCGGATCGGCCGTGCCGAGCCGCAGCTTGTCGCCCTTCGTCGCGGCCGTGGTCAACTCCGGCCAGCTGTACGTCTTCCTCGGCCAGCCCAGCGACTCGGCGGCGGACGGCACCATGCCGATGCCGACGGGCGAGGAGGCTATGTTGCCCGCGGGGGCGATCTTGCTCTGTCTGCCCCCGAGGCCGACGCGCTGCACCCACACATCGGAGTCCGGCACCCACACGTCGTACTCCGGACCGCCCTTGCCCGAGCGGAGTTCGGCCGCCACCTCGTACGAGTCGCGCGCGGTCACCCGCACGTCGATGCAGTGTCCGTCCGAGGTGATCTCCTGCTCACGGGCCTCGTCGGCCGCCTCGCGCAGGGCCGGGGACACCGCCGGCGCGGCCACGACGTCCAGGCGCACCGCGTCGTCGCCGCACGAGCCGCCGAGCGCGAGCAGTCCGGCGCCGACCGCGGCCGCCGCGCCTCCCGCCACCACCAGGACGAGCGCCGTGGCGATGGCGACCGTGCGTCCGCGCGACCGCGGCCGGGGGCCGGACGTTGCCGTCCCGCGCTCATCGGGCAAGCTGTGACGTCCCATGCGGTGGTGCCCCTCCTTGAACGATGAAGCAAGGAAAGAGGGGGCTGTGCGCCAGGAACGCGGCGTCCGTCCCCCTCGGCCTGTCGCGCACGATCTTCGTAACTTCTTTCGAGACCCTAGCGGGACGAGGATGGGGATGAGGCGGGATTACTCAACTGGAGGCGTAAGTGCAAGCGGAGCCGGGGCCGATGGCCGGTTCTTTTCCGGCGGACGGTCCTTCGCGGCGGACCCTGAGGGACGAGACGCTGCTCGTCCTGGCCCTCTCGCTCGGCGCGAGCGGGGTGTCCGCGCTGATCAGCTTTGTCGGGTCGGTCACCAAGCCGGGGGGTCTGAAGGACCAGGCGGCCACGCTGAACGCGTCGGCCGCGCCGGGGCGCCCGTGGCTTGATCTCGCGTGGCAACTGTTCGGCATCACGACCGCGTTGGTGCCGGTGGCGCTCGTGGCGCACTTCCTGCTGCGCGAGCGGGCGGGCCTCGGAACGATCGGTTTCGACCGGACGCGGCCCTGGCCGGATTCGGGGCGCGGCGCGGCGATCGCGGCGGTGATCGGCAGCACCGGGATCGCCTTCTATCTGGCGGCCCGCGGGCTCGGCTTCAACCTCACGGTGGTGCCCGAGGCGCTGCCCGACGTGTGGTGGAAGTACCCGGTCCTCGTGCTGTCCGCGGTGCAGAACGCGGTGCTGGAGGAAGTCATCGTCCTCGGGTACCTGCTGCGCAGGTGCGGGCAGTTGGGGTGGACCCCGATGGCGGCGCTGGTGGGCAGTTCGGTGCTGCGGGGTTCGTACCACCTCTACCAGGGCATCGGCGGGTTCCTGGGGAACTTCGCGATGGGTGTGGTGTTCGTGCTGCTCTACCGCAGGTGGGGGCGGGTCGGCCCGTTGGTCGTGGCCCACTCGCTGCTCGACATCGGCGCGTTCGTCGGATACGCGCTGCTGGCGGGGAAGGTGGACTGGCTGCCCACGCCTCCGTAGCGCAGGGGTGGGCAGCCCCGCCTCGCCCGGTTTCGGTTTCGGGTCAGTGTCGGGTCAGGCGAACAGTTCGCCCTCGATGACCGTGACCGCGCGGCCGGTCAGGAGGGTGCGGTCGCCCTGCACCCGGGTGCGGACCAGGCCGGTGCGGGCCGATGCCTGCAGGCCGGTCAGTTCGGCGCGGCCGAGGCGCTCGGACCAGAAGGGGGCGAGGGCCGTGTGGGCGCTGCCCGTCACCGGGTCCTCGTCGATGCCGACGCGTGGGAAGAAGCAGCGGGAGACGAAGTCGTAGCCGCGGGCGGGGCCCTCGGCCCTGGCCGTGGCGATGATGCCGCGCTCGGAGTGGCGGACGAGTGCCTTGTGGTCGGGGGTGAGCGACCTGACCGTCTTCTCGTCGGCGAGCTCGACCAGCAGGTCGCCGACGTTCCGGCCCGTGTCGTACGCGAGGAGGGGCTCGGCGCCCAGGGCCTCTGCGATGCCGTCGGGAATCTCGGCCGCGGTGAGCGGGGCGGTCGGGAAGTCGAGGGTGAGGGTGCCGTCCTCGTGCGCGGTCGCGGTGAGCACGCCGCTGCGGGTCGTGAAGCGGACGGTGCCGGAGGCGGCGCCGGTGGCGTGGAGGACGTGCGCCGTGGCCAAAGTGGCATGGCCGCAGAGGTCGACCTCGGTGGCGGGCGTGAACCAGCGCAGCGCCCAGTCGGCGTCCCCGCCCGGGGGCAGCGGGTGGGCGAAGGCGGTCTCGGCGTGGTTGACCTCCTTGGCCACGTTCTGCAGCCAGGTGTCGTCGGGGAAGGCGTCGAGGAGCAGGACTCCGGCCGGGTTGCCGGCGAAGGGGCGGTCCGTGAAGGCGTCGACGACGCGGATGCGGTGGGAAGTCGGCATGCGTTTCACGGTAGAGGGGTGCGGAGGGCGCCGGGTAAGGCCAATTCGGGATCGCTGGACTGGTTGGGGAGGGTGATTGGCCCTCATGGTGGGGCGGGCAGGCATAGGCCGCGAGGCTTGCTCGCGGCACACGCCTGCCTCCCTGGCGGTGGATCAGGTGGTGATGGTCGCCACGGGCTCGACGCCGTAGTTGCGCGCGTAGCCGTTCTCGGTGCCGACGATGAGGTCGACCACCTCGAAGTAGCGGTCCCAGAACGGGGTTTCGCGGAGCGCGTCGATCAGGACCTGGTAGGCGCTGTGGCTGTCCGCCTCCCAGACCCAGACGTCGGTGACGCGCGCGGAGTAGAACTCCGTGTCGTAGAAGCGGGAGCGGACCCCGGACGTCTTCTCCTTGACCAAGGGGACGATGTCGGTGTTGAAGGCCTCGATCCGCTGTTCGACGGTCATGGCCAGCCATTCGGGGTTGGTCTTGACGAGCATGAACGCCGTGACCGGCGTCTGAGTCGTGGTCTCCGTTGTGGTGACGGACATGGGGTGCCTTTCCTGCGGGGCGGACTGGGCGTGGTTCAGGCGATGACGGCGGGCTTGAGCACGCGGGCGCACCACTCCTCGAAGGTGGTGCTCGCGGGATGGGCGGACGCATCGGTGCGCGAGGCGCCCGCGTCCAGCCCGTCGTCCTTGGCCCGCTTCATGTCCACGACGCCTCGGGCGAACTCCTTGTCGAGGCCGTAGCCGACGAGGGCGGTGAGCAGGTCGTCGTAGGACTGGCGTTCGTAGCGGACGGGTCGGCCGAGCTGCTCGGACATGATCCGTGCGAGGTCGTTGAGGGACAGGTCCCGCGGGCCGAGGACAGGGACGCTGCCGACGCCGGTCCACGAGCGGTCGAGCAGCAGGGACGCGGCCGCGGCGGCGATGTCGGCGATGGCCACCAGGGGCGCCTTGCGATCCGCGTCGAGGCAGTCGACGAAGACGCCGTTCTCCCGGATCGTGTCGGCCTCCTCCAGGAAGTTCTCGAAGAACGACGGGTTGGCGAGGGCGCGGTAGGCCGCGCCGGACGAGGCGATGAGGTCGTCCATGGCGAGGGAGGCGGTCACGAGCCCGGCGCGGTCGGCGACCGAAGTGCCGCGGCCGAGCGCGGAGACGCCGACGACGTGCCCGACGCCGTGCGTGGCCAGTGCCTTCACGGCGGGGCGGGTGAAACCGCTGAAGGCCGCCTCCGGGGTGAGGGAGGAGTCCGGCGGGACGAGCCAGAAGACGGCGTCCGCGCCCTCGAAGGCGCGGTCGACGGTCTCGGGGTCGCCGTGCGAGCCGGTGATCACCTCGACGCGTTCGCGTACGTCGTCGGGGAGCCGTGCCGGATCGCGCACGACCACGCGGAGGTCTTCCGGAGCCGTGCTGGAGTCGAGGAGCCGGGTCAACAGTGCACTGCCTATGTTCCCGGTGGGTGCGGTGATGACGATCATGAGGGGTTCCTGGTGGGTCAGTGCCTGATCGGGACAGCCCCATCCTGCGAACGCGCCAGGCATTGCCACAATGGGCACTTCAGCAAGTGATTATTGCCTGGGGTGGAATGATGCAGGTCAGTGGCTCAAATCCAGTTCTCGACGCCAATCTCGCCATCGCGTTGGACGCCCTTCTGACGGAGGAGAGCGTCACGAAGGCCGCCGCTCGTCTGCATACGTCGCCTGCCGCCATGAGCCGTACGCTCGGCCGCCTCCGGCGCATCCTCCGCGACCCGCTCCTGGTCCGCGCGGGGCAGGTCATGGTCCCCACGCCCCGTGCCATCGCCCTGCGCGAGGAGGCCGCCGGAGTCGTGCGGCGCCTCACGGCGCTGCTCACCCCCGAGACTCCCGTCGATCCGGCCACCTTGAGCAGCACGTTCACCGTCCAGGCCGCCGACCTGATCGGCGCCGCGCTGGCGCCCGCCCTGCTGCGGCTGTCGCGTCAGGAGGCGCCGGGGGTCTCCCTACGGATGCGGGCCGAGGAGCTGGAGGCGGGACCGGCGCTCCGTGACGGCCGCGTCGACCTGGAGATCGGATCCATCGATCATGTCGACCCCGAGACGCGGGTGGAGGATCTGGTGACCCTGCGGATGGCGGCGGCCGTCCGCCCCGGCCACCCCCTCACCGGCAAGCCGCTGACCCCTGCCCGGCTCGCCGCGGCCGAACACGTGGTGGTCAGCCGCCGCGGCCGCTTCTCGGGCGCGATGGACGCGGCCCTGGCCGGACACGGTCTGCAGCGGCGTGTGATCGCGGTCCTGCCCAGTCACTTGGCCGCTATGACCTTCGCGGCTGTCAGCGACGTCGTCTGCCTCGTCCCCGCGGCGCCCGTCGGTGAGCCTCCTTCCCCCATCACCGCGCCCGCGTCCGTCCTGGGGCTGCACGTGCTCGACATCCCGCTGTCCCTGCCGCCGTTGACCATCGGCATGGCCTGGCATCCCCGGCACACGGCCGACGGCGCGCATCAGTGGCTGCGGGGGGCGGTGCGCCAGATCTTCGGTACGACCGAGCTGCCCGGCGCGTCGGAACAGCGTGACGTGTGACGCTGCCCGGCGCGTCGCAACAGCCGGGCGTGTGACCCGGGTCTCAGAGTGTTCGCTCAGCGGACACGCTGCTCTAGGGTGTCCGGGTGTTGGTAGCTGGCCCATGCAACTACTTGGGGTCGGCCGCCCGTACGCCCGGGCCGACCCGAGCCGACGAGGGTGAGGGCCGGTCGCACCGCCCGCACACGGGCGTGCCGCTTTTCCGTTCCTCTGCTGTGACGCGTGCGCGTGCCTACGGCACCGGCCCTCTTGCGGTGCGCCCCGAGCCACAAGGACAGACTCCATGGCGTCCAGCCTGACCAAGGATGCACCCGCCGGCGGCGGGAAGGCGTTCTTCGGCCACCCCCGCGGCCTGGCCACGTTGTTCATGACCGAGATGTGGGAGCGCTTCAGCTACTACGGCCTGCGCGCCCTCCTCGTCATCTACTTGATATCCGGCGGTTCCGACGCCAAGGCGGGTGCCCAGGGCGGCGGCCTGGCCTACGACGCGGCCACCGCGACGGCGATCTACTCCGTCTACGTCGCCATGGTCTACCTGCTGGCCATGCCCGGCAGCTGGTTCGGCGACCGGCTGTGGGGTCCCCGCAAGACGGTGGCCATCGGCGCGGGCGTCATCATGCTCGGCCACCTCTGCCTGGCCGTCCCCGGCTCGGCCGGCTTCTTCGTGGGCCTCGGCCTGGTGGCCCTGGGCTCGGGCCTGCTCAAGAGCAACATCTCCACCATGGTCGGCCAGCTGTACGCCGACAACGACGTGCGCAGGGACGGCGGCTTCACCGTCTTCTACATGGGCATCAACCTCGGCGGTTTCCTCGCGCCCTACGTGATCGGCACCGTCGGCCAGACCGTCAACTGGCACCTGGGCTTCGCCCTCGCCGCCCTCGGCATGGCCCTGGGGCTGACGCAGTTCCTGCTCGGCACGCGCCATCTGCCCGAGCACTCCGACGTGGTGGTCAACCCCGCAAGCGCCGCGGAGAAGAAGAAGCTCGCCACGAAGGCCCTCCTGTGGGCAGTGGTGGCGGCCGTCTTCTACACCGTCGTGGTCGTCACGGACCACTTCACCATCAACTGGGTGCTGCTGCCGATGACCGTGGCCGGTCTGGTCATCCCGCTCCTGGTGCTCGTGCGCATCAAGCGTGACAGCGACCTCACCGACGTCGAGCAGTCGCGGATGACGAGCTTCATCTGGATCTTCGCCGCCGCCGCGGTGTTCTGGATGATCTACGACCAGGGCGCGTCCACGGTGCAGGCGTTCGGCGAGACGAAGGCCGACAACGCCGTCTTCGGCTGGGAGATGCCCTCGACCTGGTACCAGTCGTTCAACTCGTTCTTCATCATCCTGCTGGCCCCCGTCTTCGCCGCTCTGTGGACCGTTCTCATCCGCCGCGGCAAGGAGGCGCGGACGATGACGAAGTTCGCCTTCGGCCTGTTCTTCATCGCGTTGTCGTTCTTCACCTTCTGCGTGCCGCTCTCCCGTGCCGCCGACGGCGCCCACCCGACGATGTGGTGGATCGTCCTGCTCTTCCTCGTGCAGACCATCGGCGAGCTGTGCCTTTCCCCCGTGGGCCTGTCCATCTCCACCAAGCTGGCCCCGGCCAAGTACGCCTCGCAGCTGCTGGGCGTGTGGTTCCTCGCCGTGACCGCGGGCGATTCCGTGACGGGGCTGCTCGCCATCGCCGGAGTCGACCTCTCCGGAGTCGGCGTGGTCGCCACGGAGGCGTCCCTCGCCGTCCTCGCGGGCCTGGGCCTGCTGGCCACCCGCAAGAAGGTCTCCGCCGCGATGCAGGGCATCTGACGCCCCCGCCACCCCGCGACGCAACGCCTCCGACCAGCCCGCCCGACCTCGCTCAGGCGGGCTGGTCGGGGTCGCAGCTCGCCCGGCGCCGGCCGATGGACACCAGGGCCGCGCGAAGGGCCGCCTGGTCGCCGTGGCGGACGGCGTGCACGCTGCCGTCGACGTCCTCCAGGAGCGCGGAGGCGACCGGCGCCTTCGAGGACAGGTGCCAGATGACGCCGCTGGGCGGCAGCAGCCCGCGGACGCCCTGGAACAGCGTGCCCAGCCCCTGCTCCGCGCCGGGTACGGCGCTGTCGATCAGAACGATGTCGGGCAGCAGCACACGGGCCAGGGCCAGGGCCTGAGCGGGCCCGTCCGCATGTGAGATCACCCGGAAGTGCGGGCCGTCCTGCACCAGGGGACGCAACGCCGCGGCCACGGCGTCCTCGGCCACGATCAGCACGGTCATCATGCATCCAGCTTGCCCCGGTCGCGGGGCCGGTGCTTGCCCACATATCGACGCTCCCGTCGGTGCACCCTCGTACACGCCCACGCGCCCACGACACACCCCACCTCCGTCAGCGGGTTGCCAGCCGAACTGTTCCGATATATCGTTGAGGCATCGCGACAGATTCGCGACTGATACACGAACGATCAAAGACAGGAGTGATCACCATGCGTACCCATGGTTTTGAACACGAGCACGGTCGCGGCCACGGACACGGTCGTCGAGGCGGCCCCGAGGGCCGTGAGGGCTTCGGCCGCGAAGGTTTCGGTGGTTTCGGTGGCTTCGAGGGGCGGCGCGGCGCGTTCGGTCCCTTCGGTCCCGGCTTCGGCGGGCCCGGTGGCCCCTGGGGTGGCGGCCGGGGCGGACGCGGAGGCGGCCCGCGCGGCAGGGCGAGGCGTGGCGACGTACGCGCGTCGATCCTGGCCCTGCTGAAGGCCCGGCCCATGCACGGCTACGAAATGATCCAGGAGATCGCCGAGCGCAGCGGCGGGGCGTGGAAGCCCAGCCCGGGTTCGGTCTACCCGACCCTCCAGCTGCTGGAGGACGAGGGCCTGATCAGCAGTGCGAGCGAAGGCGGCAAGAAGCTGTTCTCGCTCACCGACGCCGGGCGCGAGGCGGCCGAAGAGGGTCCCGAGGCGCCGTGGGAAGAGGCCGGCCGCGGGGTCGACTGGGACGCGCTGAACGAGATCCGACAGGCCGGCTTCGGTCTGATGGAGGCGTTCGGGCAGGTCTGGAAGACCGGCAGCAAGGAGCAGCGCGAGAAGGCGCTGACGGTCATCAACGACGCCCGCAAGAAGCTGTACCTGATCCTCGCCGATGAGGACTGACGTGGTCGGGGCCGACGGCCCCCACCACAGATGAGGCGCCCCGCACGCATCGTGTGGGGCGCCTCTCTGTCGTGATGTGGGGCGGGGCGGAGCAGGTCGGGGCGGCGTGGAGCAGGTCGGTCAGGTCGAGGCAGGTCGGTCAGGTCAGCAGGCCGTCCAGCTTGCGCAGCGATTCGTTGAGCGCCGCGGTCGCCGAGTCCTTCAGCTTGCCCGCCATCAGCGAGACCGCTGCCCCGGTGAACTCTCCCTCGATGCGGACCACCGTCGCCGAACCCTCGGGGGAGAGGGAGTAGCGGGTGCCGACGTTGACGCCCATCGGGCCCTTGCCCGCGATGGCCAGGGTGCGGGCGGTCTCCAGTTCGCCGATGGTCCAGTTGACCTCGGCGGGGAAGCCCATCAGCTTCATGTTCTCCACGAAGGTGCCGCCTGCTTCCAGCGTCGTGGGGCCGCCCTGGGGGAAGCTCGTGTGCGTGGCGTTCCACTCGCTCCAGGAGGAGAAGTCGGTGAGCCGGGCCCAGACCTTCTCGGCGGGCGCCTCGATCCTTGCCTCCGCGCTGACTTCGGCCATGCGGCCACCTCTTCCCGTCGGGCGCTGCGACGGCCGCAGCTACGGTGTCGCGGAACGTAGCCGCAGGCTCCGGAACATTCAATACTGATGAACCGTCAGGTTTGGTGCGGGGCGAGGCCGGGGCCGCGGCCTCGTATGTTCTGCCCGGTGAGGGGTGAGGTACTGTTCCCTCTGCCCTGTGACGGACACAGGCGGCGCACCCAGGAGGTGAGACCCATTACCGCAGTAGCAGGTCGGGTGCTCCCCTCTCGCGACCGCGCGGTCCCCCCGGCGTACCGGCGCAGGTGACCGAGGGAGCCCCATCGGGTTCCCGAAAGGTATTCCTCACATGTCGGTCTCCGCTTTCTCCACGTCACACCACTCCTCCATCGTCAGTACGTTGCGTGCCGCAGGCTGCGTCTTCGCCGAGGACGAGGCGGAGTTGATCCTCTCCACCGCACGCACCCCCTCCGAAGCGGCCGCCATGGTCGAGCGCCGCGCGGCCGGTCTGCCGCTCGAACACGTCCTGGGGTGGGCGGAGTTCCGGGGCCTGCGGATGGTCGTGGACCCGGGAGTGTTCGTACCGCGCCGTCGTACCGAGTTCCTCGTCGACCGT
The DNA here is from genome assembly GCF_008642315.1 of Streptomyces venezuelae. Classification (NCBI taxonomy): domain Bacteria; kingdom Bacillati; phylum Actinomycetota; class Actinomycetes; order Kitasatosporales; family Streptomycetaceae; genus Streptomyces; species Streptomyces venezuelae. Next base: position 7,569,688 of record NZ_CP029192.1, read on the forward strand.
GCCGCGGAACTCGTCGACCGGGCTGCCGAACCCGCCGGTCGCGCGGCCGTCGTCGTCGACCTGTGCTGCGGGTCGGGAGCCCTCGGGGCCGCGCTCGCCGCGGGTCTCGCCGAAGTCGAGCTGTACGCGGCCGACATCGACCCCGCGGCGGTCCGCTGCGCCCGCCGCAACGTCGCCCACGCCGGAGGCGAGGTCTACGAAGGAGACCTCTACGCCCCGCTTCCCGACGCCCTGCGGGGGCGCGTCGACATCCTCCTCGCGAACGTCCCGTACGTCCCCTCCGAAGAGGTGGGTCTGCTGCCCGCGGAGGCCCGCGTCCACGAGGCGCGCGTGGCCCTCGACGGTGGCGCGGACGGGCTCGACGTGCTGCGCCGGGTGACCGAGGAGGCGCCCGCGTGGCTGGCGCCCGGCGGTCACCTCCTCTTCGAGACGAGCGAGGGGCAGGTGCCCGCAGCCGTCGACGCCGTCGAACGCGCGGGCTTGGCGGCGCGGGTGGTGAGCGACGAGGAGGGGTACGCGACGGTGGTCATCGGGACGTGGCCGGGGGCCGGAGCGGGCGGGCTCTGAGCGTGCGGGGCGGAAGCGGGCCTGACGCGGGTCCTAGGGCCTGTGTCGGAAGTCCCGCCTGCCCCGCGACTCCCGACACAGGCCCTAGCCGACCCGTCGTATGACCGCAGCGTCGAACAGGTCCGACGCCCTCGGGAACGGGCTCTCGTCGTGGCAGTGCCAGGCGTCCCAGAAGAGGTCGGCGGGCAGCGCGTCGTCGGGTGCGTACACCCGGTAGACGTACTGCCTGCCGTCGACCGCAGGCAGGGCGACCATCCAGCACCTGCTCTCCATGCTTGTGGGACGAGCGAAGCGGCGTGATGGTTGCGCGCCGGAGGCGGGCGCCCGGCGCGCGCGAGGTGGTGAGGCAAGGCGGCGCGCGAACGTCCGCGCGGTTCGTCGGATCTCATCCGTAAGGAGGACAACCCATGGTCGTTTGCCCACCCTGTGTCGGACGCCGAAATGCTTCCCGCCGCCGATGCATATGCCCCTGGGGGTTGATGTGGTGGGAGATGTGCATAGTCGTACCCCGTCGGGCGCCGAGCCCGGCCCGATCCGAGAAGAACTCGACTCCGGACTCACCGCGGAGATGGCGTCAGTGGTGTCCGGGGCGCGTCGTCGCGCCGTCCGTGACGGGGACCGGCAGATCGACACGGCACATCTGCTGCACTCCCTCCTTGAGGCCGACCCCGAGGTGCGTGCCGTCTTCGAGAGCGGTGCGCAGACCGTGCGGATCTTCGGCTATCTCGTGCAGCGCAGCATCGGCTACGGACTTCAGTGGCAGGGCACCGTCGAGGACTCCGGTGCCGTCCCGGTCGTGACGCCCGTGCGCGAGACCGGGTGGTCGCCGGCCGCCACCACCGCGATGGACGTGGCCCTGGAGCGTGCCGAACGGCGCGGTGAACCGCGTCCCCTCGGCATGGACCTGCTCGCGGGACTCGTCGCCGACCGGGAGTGCCGGGCCGTCGAGGTCCTCGCGCGGGCACGCGTCGACGTTCCCGCGCTGCTGTCCCGCATAGAGGCGGGGTGCAGGCAGAGCGCCCAGTGATGTCCGCCGATTGAGACAGGGGTCTAGCGGCGTGACGCTCATGACGTCGCCTGCCATGATGTGCCGGTGCAAGCGTCTGAGGGGATACAGGTAAAGCCCGGCAGGGGCGTCGGACTCGGGCTCGCCCTGCTGTCGGCCGTCGCCTTCGGCGGCTCCGGTGTCGCGGCGAAGCCGCTGATCGAGGCGGGTCTGGACCCGCTGCACGTGGTGTGGCTGCGGGTGGCGGGCGCGGCCCTGGTGATGCTGCCCGTGGCGTGGCGCCACCGCGGACTGCTGCGGAGCCGGCCCGCGCTGCTCGCCGGCTTCGGCCTTCTCGCCGTCGCGGGCGTCCAGGCCTGCTACTTCGCGGCGCTCTCCCGTATCCCGGTCGGCGTCGCCCTGCTGATCGAGTACCTCGCTCCCGCGCTCGTCCTCGGCTGGGTGCGCTTCGTGCAGCGACGCCCGGTGACGCGGGCCGCCGCGCTCGGCGTGGTCCTCGCCGTCGGCGGTCTCGCCTGCGTCGTCGAGGTGTGGGCGGGGCTGAGCTTCGACGCCGTCGGACTCCTGCTCGCGCTCGGCGCGGCCTGCTGCCAGGTCGGCTACTTCGTCCTGTCCGACCAGGGCAGCGACGCGGGCGCCGACGCCCCCGACCCGCTCGGCGTCATCGCGTACGGGCTGCTGGTCGGCACCCTCGTGCTCACCGCCGTCGCGCGACCGTGGGGCATGGACTGGTCGGTGCTCGCCGGCGACGCGGACCTCGACGGCTCCGTGGTACCGGCCTGGACCCTCCTCACCTGGATCGTGCTCATCGCGACGGTCGTCGCGTACGTCACCGGGGTGCTGTCGGTGCGTCGGCTCTCGCCCCAGGTGGCCGGCGTCGTGGCCTGCCTCGAAGCGGTCATCGCGACCGCCCTGGCCTGGGTCGTCCTGGGCGAACACCTCTCCGCGCCGCAGGTCGTGGGCGGCGCGGTCGTACTGGTGGGTGCGTTCATCGCCCAGTCGTCGGCACCGGCCGGGCCCGCCGTGCCGGACGCCGTCCCAGCACCCGAAACGGAGTTGTCGCACAGCGGAAGCCGGTCCTAGGGTGCCGGTCATGCACGCACGCGCACTCGTTCTCCCGCCTCCCGCCGCTTAAGCGCGGGGCGCTCACGGATCTCGCCCGAGCCGGTGGCCGGGCGGAACGGTGCTGCCCGCAGACGGAGCCAGTCATCCCTCTCTGCTGCGGAGAAAACACGTGTCGAACTCGTTGCGCACGTCCGACGTGCCCACTGTCCCGAACCCCGCCGAATCGGGAGTCGCCGCCGGTGGCCTCGGCGTCGGGCGCGGACTGTTCTATCTGATCGTCGCCGGAATCGCCTGGGGGACCGCCGGTGCCGCCGCCGCGCTGGTCTTCCGGGACAGCGACATGGGGCCCGTCAGCCTGTCCTTCTGGCGGTGCGCGGGCGGCTTCGTGCTGCTGCTCGCCGCGCGTGGGGCCACCCGCCTCGCATCACCGCGCGCCTCGGCCGCACGCCTGTCGACCGCGCGTGTGGCGGACGCCGAGCCGGTGCGCCGCAGGGTGCGCCGGATCCTCGTGACCGGCGTGGCCCTCGCGGTCTTCCAGACCGCCTACTTCGCCTCGGTCGAGGCGACCGGCCTCGCGGTCGGCACCGTCGTCACCATGGGCTCGGGCCCCGTCCTCATCGCGCTCGGCGCACGGCTCACCCTGGGGGAGCGGCTCGGGCACGGCGGTGTCGTCGCCGTGTTGGGCGCCCTTACAGGTCTCGTCGTCCTCGTCCTCGGGGATGAGGGCGGCGGGGGCGCGACCGTGCGGCCGGCCGGTGTGGTCTGGGGGCTCGTCTCGGCGGCCGCGTACGCCGCCATGACGCTGCTCACGCGCCGGTGGGGCAGGAGCGGCACGGCGGACTCGTCCGACACCACCGTCTGGGCGTTCGCCGTCGTCTCGCTCTGCCTGTTGCCGCTCGCGGCGGCCGAGGGCCTCGTCCCGCACACGGCCGACCCCGCGCGCGCGGCGGTGTATTTGCTGTACATCGCCGCCGTGCCGACAGCGGTCGCGTACGCCCTCTACTTCGCGGGGGCCGCGGTCGTGCGGTCCGCGACCGTCTCCGTGATCATGCTCCTGGAGCCGGTGGGAGCCGCGGTCATCGCCGTCGCGCTGCTCGGGGAGGACCTGACGGCCGCGACCGTGGCGGGCACGGCTCTGATGCTGGCCGCCGTGACGGGCCTCGCGGTCGCGGAGACGCGGGGCGCGGTGGCGCAGCGGCGGGGCGCGACGGTGGAGGGACGGGTCTCGCTGTGACGGTGTGAGGCCCGCCGCCTGCACGCCTTGTCCGGCCCGCTGCCCTGGGCGGGCCGGACAAGGCGTGGCTGACCGGATCAGGCCTGCCCGGCGTGGCTCCGCATCACAGCTCGACCAGGTAGTCGGGCACCTTGATGTCGGCTGCCAGGTCCTCCGAGGGGATGAGAGCGTCGTGTCCCTTGCGGAGCGGGACGACGCCCGCCCAGTGGGGGAGCCCCGTGTCCTCCGGGTCGTCGTTCGGGCCGCCGGTGCGCGCCTTCGCCGACACCTCGTTCAGGTCGAGGCTGAGCACGGCGGTCGCCGCGAGTTCCTTGGTGTTGGCGGGGCGGGAGTCGGCCGACCGCCCCGGCACCACGTGGTCGACCAGTGCGTCCAGCGCGAGCCGCTTCTCCTCGGGGTCCGTGACCTGATGGGCGGTGCCGTGGATCACCACGGAGCGGTAGTTGATGGAGTGGTGGAAGGCCGACCGGGCCAGGACCAGGCCGTCGACGTGCGTGACGGTCAGGCACACCTCCAGGCCGGGGTCCCGCTCGTCGGACGTGGCACGCGCCATGCGCAACGGCCGGGAACCGGTCGACCCGTGCACGTAGAGGCGCTCGCCCACCCGTCCGTAGAGCGTCGGGAGCACGACGGGGGAGCCGTCGCGCACGAACCCGAGATGGCAGACGTAGGCCTCGTCGAGTATCGCGTGCACCGTCTCCCGGTCGTACGCGGCACGATCCGCGGAACGCGTGGGGATCGTGCGGTCGGTCGGTGCGTAGGCGGCGCTGTCCGGCGAAGTGGTGTCGGTGGTGCCCGGCGTCGTCTGCATGGCTCTCCCTGTGCTGAACCTGTACTGAAGCCGCCCGTCGGCGACGAGTCCCGGGCGGCGCTGCCCTGCTCATCGACTTGCGAGCGTTATTGCACTAGTGCATACTTTGCTTTGTGCTAGGAGAGTATCCGATCAGCGGGCGGCGTGCAGCCGAGATTGCGGCCAGTGTCGAGCGGGCCGTGGGCGATGGTGACCTCGAACCGGGGCAACTGCTGCCGCCCATGCGCGAGTTGGCGACGCGCCTCGGGGTGAATCCCAACACGGTGGCGGCCGCCTACCGCACGCTGCGCGAACGAGGCGTCATCGAGACGGCCGGGCGGCGCGGCAGCCGGGTGCGCCCCAAGCCCGCCACCACGACACGTGAACTCATCAGGGTGGACGCGCCGCCCGGCGTGCGCGACGTGTCCATGGGCAATCCGGACCCGAAGCTGCTGCCCGCGCTCTCCGGGGCCTTCGTGGCGGCCGCGGCACAGAACGACGCACAACCCGTCCTCTACGGAGAGAGTGCGGTGGATCCGGAGCTCGAACGGTACGCACGCGCGGCGTTCGCGGCCGACGGCGTCCCGCACGCCCCGCTCGCCGTCACCTCCGGATCGCTCGACGCCATCGAGCGGGTGCTGGCCGTCCACCTCAAGCCGGGCGACGGCGTCGCCCTGGAAGACCCCGGCTGGGGGAGCGTGCTCGACCTCGTCTCCGCCCTCGGCCTGCGCGCGATTCCCGTGGGCGTGGACGACGAGGGCCCCTTGCCCGCCGACATGGAACGGGCGCTCGCCTCCGGCGCACGCGCCGCCATCGTGACGGACCGCGCGCAGAACCCCACGGGCGCCGCTGTCACCGCTTCACGCGCGCGTGCCCTGCGGGATGTGTTCGCCGCCCACGAGGACGTGCTGCTCATCGAGGACGACCACGGCCATGGCATCGTCGACCTGCCGCTGCACCCGCTGGCGGGATCGACCCGACACTGGGCCCTCACCCGCTCGACCGCCAAGGCGTACGGCCCCGACCTGCGGCTGGCCGTGGTCACCGGCGACCACGTCACCATCGACCGGCTGCGCGGGCGCCAGCGGCTCGGACCCGGCTGGGTGAGCCGGTTGCTGCAGCGCGCCGTCGCGCGGCTCTGGGCCGAGGACGCGGTCGACCCGCGCGTGGTGGCTGCGTCCTACGCGCGGCGGCGCGAGGCGCTGATCGCGGCGCTCGCCGAGCGGGGCATCACCGCGTACGGACGCAGTGGCATGAACGCGTGGGTGCCGGTCCCGGACGAGACGGGGGCGGTCGCGCGGCTGCTGCACGCGGGGTGGGCGGTGGCTCCGGGGGCGAGGTTCCGGCTGAACGCGCCGCCCGCGGTGCGGATCACCGTGGCGGCGCTGGAGGACGAGGAGATCGCCGCGGTGGCGGACGCCGTCGCCTCCGCCACCGGGCCCGCTCCCGCGCGGCGTTACGACTGACGGGGCGGACGCTCGGCCGATGCCGATGCCGATGCCGATGCCGATGCCGATGCCGATGCCGGTATCGGCATCGGTACTGGTGCCGTCGCTGTCGCTCCGCCCCCACCAGCCGTAGCCGCCCGAGGCCGGGACTGGGTGAGCGCCGCGCCCGCCAGGACGATCACCGCGCCGACCGGTGTCGACCAGCTCAGGGACTCGCCGAGAACGGCGACGCCCGCGCCGGTCGCGATGACCGGAATGAAGTACGTGACCATCTGGGCGGTGGTCGGGCCCACCTCGGCGACCAGCGCGTACTGCAACAGGAAGGCGAGTCCGGTGCCGAGCGCGCCCAGCGCCACGATCGCCAGCAGCGGCACGACGGGGAAGTGCGACGGGAACGTGGTGAACAGCGGGGTCACCACGGCCAGTTCGACGGTCGCGACCAGCAACTGGGCGCCCGAGAGCGACAGGTTGGAGTGACCGGTGCCGGCCAGCGTGCGACGTACGTAGATCCAGCCGATCGGGTAGCTGAGCGAGGCGAGCAGTGCCATCGCCGTGCCGCCGAGATCGAGGCCGCTGAAGCCCTGCCAGGCGCCGAGCACGGTCAGTACTCCGAAGAATCCGACGCCCAGACCCGCGACACGGCGCCGCGTCGGACGGTCCTCCGAGAGCGCCACGAGCGACAGTGCCATCCCCCAGAGGGGCGACGTCGCGTTGCAGATCCCGGCGAGCGTCGAGGGGATCGACAGTTCCGCGTACGCGAAGAGCGAGAACGGCAGAGCGTTGAGCAGCAGCGCCGACACCGTCAGGTGCAGCCAGATCCGCGGGGAGCGCGGCAGCCGCTCCCGCTTCACCACGAGCACGGCGGCGACGACGAGAGTGCCGAACGCCAGCCGCCCCAGGGTGACCTGGAACGGGGCGTACCCCTCCGTGCCCACCTTGATCAGGAGGAAGCTGAAGCCCCAGATCAGCGAGAGCACGCCGAAGCGGATGCGCCAATCGAGAACGGGGCCCGAGGCCGACGGTGAGGGTGTTGTCGCTGATCGCGGTGGAGCGGGGGCGGTGGTCATGGGTCTCACGATGAACCCGGTCATCTCGTAGCACAAGCGAGACTTTGTGCGCGGTACCGCGTAGCATCGCTTACATGTTGAACCTGGAGCGCCTGCGTACGCTCGATGCCCTCGCCCGGCACGGATCCGTCAGCGGCGCGGCCGCCGGTCTGCACGTGACGACCTCCGCGGTCTCGCAGCAGATGACGAAGCTGGAGCGCGAGGTCGGCCAGCAACTGCTCGCCAAGAACGGCAGAGGCGTGCGCCTGACCGACGCGGGACGGCTGCTCGCGCAGCACGCGGCGCGGATCCTCTCGCAGGTGGAGCTCGCCCAGGCCGACCTGGAGGAACAGCGCGGCAAGGCGGTGGGGGAGCTGCGGATCGCCGCGTTCCCCACGGCCGTGCGCGGCCTGATGCCGGCCACGCTCTCCGCGCTCCGCGTCGACCACCCCGGGCTGAGGGTGGGCTGCCAGGAGATGGAACCGACGCCGGCCGTCGCGGCCGTGGTGCGCGGCGACATCGACATGGCGGTCGTCCTCGACTGGTACAACAAACCCCTGCCGGTTCCGGAAGGCCTGGTCAAGGCCCCCCTCCTCGACGACCCCGCCGACGTGGCCCTGCCCGCCGCGCACCCCCTCGCCGATCGCGCCGAAGTGGACCTGGAGGAGTTCGCGGACGACGAGTGGATCACCTGGGCGGAGGGCGAGTTCTGCCACGAGTGGCTCATGTTCACCCTGCGCGGCAAGGGCATCGAACCGCGCATCGCGCACCGCGCGGAGGAGCACCACACCCAGCTCGCCCTGGTCGCCGCCGGCCTCGGTGTGTGCGTGGCGCCGCAACTGGGCCGCGACCCGATGCCGGCGGGCGTGCGGACGGTTCCGGTGCGGCATCGGGTGCGGCGGCACGTGTACGTGGTGTGGCGGGCGGACGCGGACCGCCGCCCGTCGATCAGGGCGGCGGCGGAGGCGCTGAGGGGAGCGGGGGCCGGGCTGCGATAGCGGGGTCAGCCGGGGCGGCGGCTGCCCTTGTCGTCGCACGGCAGATCGGCGGCGGTGTGGTGGGCGAGGAAGTCGCGGGTGGCCTGGCGCTGCACCTCGGTGATGGCGGTGGGCTCGACGTCGATGATGCCGCCGAAGGGCCGGTCGACGTCTCGGATGATGCACAACGTGGTGGTCAGCAGGGCGGTGATGACGGTCAGAGTGATGATCTGGCCGCGGTTGTTGCGACGGGGCAGACAGACTCCCAGGGCCGCCACGGTGATGACCAGAGTGGCGAGCAGGAACCACAGAATGGCGCCGGGGATGCTCGCGGTGGCCTGGGTCAGGCGTTCCTCGCGCTCCTCGGAGCGCTTGTTGTCGGCGGAGACCAGCATGCCGAACACCGGTTTGCCCTCGACTTCGCGGAAGACGCGGCGCAGATCGGTCGACCAGACGCTGGGGGCCGGTGAGCCCTTCCCGTCGGCCATGGCGGGCCACTCCCGCTCGCGTACGGCGCGGGCGTAGCAGACGGTGTCCGCCTGGATCTCGGCACGCTGTTCAGCGGGTGCGTACTCGGCGGATTCCACGAGCTGGTCGACGGCTCGCGCCTCGCCGCGTGCGGCGACCTCGGCCTTGCCGTAGGAGCCGTTGGCGGTGACCAGCACGAAGGCGAGCAGCAGCACGGTCAGGGTGAGCAGCGGGCCGACCAGGTCCTTGACGGCCATGCCGGTGTCGTCGTCCTCGCTCATGAGGCGGGGCCGCAGGTAGCGGTTGGCGGCCAGGCCCGCGAGCAGGGCCAGGACGGCGACGACGATGATCAGGACCACGAACGGCCACCTCCGGATGGGGGTAGGTCGCGCCCCGAGGGTCGGGGCACCGAGGTCCTGTCCTTCCAGGCTGTACGTGCCCGCTACCGGCAGAAACGTCTCTTCGCCCTCGAACGGGGGTCCGCGTTGGGCCGGTGAGCCCCCCGGGATTCCCCTGTCGGTGATGCCGGTGGAGCTACGACGGCCGACCGAGGCCCGCCAGCTTCCGGAAGTCCCAGGAAGCGATGGCGTCCGGCGTCAGGCGCAGCCACGCGTGACGGCCGTCGTGCGGCATCTCGTCGAGCCCGAAGACCTTGCGCGCGAACAGGCGCTCCGGCGCGACGAGTTCCGGGCAGGGGTCGCCCGTGCGGGGGATCTCGCCCACGAACTCCACCGTGCCGGAGAGCTCCACGCCGCGCAGTTCGCCGTACTCCTCACCGGCGTCGACGACCACGGCGATCCGCGGGTCCTTGCGCAGGTGGGCCCAGCGCTTGCTGCGGGTGGTCGAGTACAGCCAGAGCGACGTGCCGTCCCACGCGAACCAGAGCGTGCCGGCGTGCGGGGCGCCGTCGGGTGACACGGTCGCCACCCGGCACGTGCGCTCCGCGGCGAGGAACGCGTCGAGCTCCTCCGGCGTCATCATGATCCGACGACCCCGGCGCTGCGTGGCGGCCATGTGCCCTCCCGTTCCGACTGCCTGACTGTGCGTCAGGAATGCTGTCGGGAAAGCATGGACGCTCTTCCTTAGTGGCGCAATGGCCGTTAGCCTCTCGCCGGCCGGTGCCCGGGACGTCCGCGACGAGGGGAAGCCATGCCGTCGTACGAAAAGCTCAGGGAGATCCTCGACCCCGCCACCACCGCCCTGCTGACCGTCGAGTGCCAGCAGGGCGTTGTCGGCACCGAGAGCGCCCTGCCCGAACTCGCCGCCGAGGCGCGGTCCTCGGGCGCCCTCGCCAACGTCGCCCGGCTGGTGGCCGCCGCGCACGAGTGCGGCGTCCAGGTGCTGCACGCGGTGGCCGAGCGGCGGCCCGACGGGCGCGGGGCGAGCCACAACGCCCGGCTGTTCCGGGCCGCCGAGCGCCTGCCCGTGCAGCAGCTCTCGGGCACCGCCGCCGTGCGGATCGCGCCGCCGGTCGAGGTGGCCGACGAGGACTTCGTCGTACGCCGCCTGCACGGCCTGTCACCCCTCGCGGGCACCGACGTGGACCCGCTGCTGCGCAACCTCGGCTGCCGCACCCTGCTGATCACCGGAGTCTCGGCGAACGTCGCGATCCCGAACGCCGTGTTCGACGCGGTGAACCTCGGCTACACCGCCGTCGTGCCCGCCGACGCCATCGCGGGGGTCCCCGCCGACTACACGCCGGCCATGGTCCGCAACACCCTCGCGCTCGTCGCCACGATCACGGCCACGCAGGACGTGCTGGCCGCCTGGAAGCTGCCGGGCCGGCCGGTCAGGCCCGCTTGATCGAGCCGCCCGTCACCGTGATCGCGACGGCGGGCAGCGGCTTCGGCGCGGGCCCGCCCCGCACGCTGCCGTCGGCGATGTCGTACTTGCTGCCGTGACAGGGGCAGTTGACGGTGCCGCCCTCGACGCTCGTCACCGGACACCCCTTGTGGGTGCAGAGGCTGGAGAATGCCTTGAACTCGCCCTTCGCGGGCTGGGTGACCACCACCTCCGCGTCCTTGAAGATCTTGCCGCCGCCCACGGGAATGTCGGAGGTCTTGGCCAGGACGCCGCCCGCGTCACCGCCCTCGCCGCCGTCGTCGCCGTCCCCGGCGGAGCTCTTGCCGCCCCCGCAGGCGGTGAGGGCGGCGGCCAGGCCCGCGGCGCCGATCGTGGCCACGACCGTGCGGCGGTCGGGTTCGCGGAGCGTCACTTCGTCTGTCGTCATGTCCAGTGGTACGGGGCGGCGGGTCACTCCGTTCAACTCTGTAATCTGGGCCAATGCTCAGCCACGTCACCGCGGTCCGATACGTCACTCCCTTGCGGGAAGGCGGATCACTGCCCGGGCTCGTCGAGACCGACGACCACGGGACGTACGGAACGTACGTCCTCAAGTTCGCCGGCGCGGGACAGGGCCGCAAGACACTCGTCGCCGAGGTGATCTGCGGGGAGCTGGCCCGCGGGCTCGGCCTGCGGATGCCGCGGCTGACGGGCGTCCTGCTCGACCCGGTCCTCGGCCTCGGCGAGCCGGACGAGCGGGTGCAGGCGCTGCTCAAGGCGAGCGGCGGGCTCAACCTCGGCATGGAGTTCCTGTCGGGCGCCCTCGGCTTCGACCCGCTCGCCCACGCGGTGGACGCGGCCGAGGCGGGCCGCGTCGTCTGGTTCGACGCGCTGATCAACAACGTGGACCGCTCCTGGCGCAATCCGAACCTGCTCGTGTGGCACGGCGACCCATGGCTGATCGACCACGGGGCGAGCATGATCTGGCACCACAACTGGCGCACCGCCGAGACCGCGGCCGCCAAGCCGTACGACGCGTCGGACCACGTCCTCGCCCCCTACGGCCCCGACATCGCGGCGGCCGCCGCCGAGCTCGCCCCCCTCGTCACCGAGGAGCTGCTCACCGAGGTCGCCGCCGAGGTGCCCGACGAGTGGCTTGCCGACGAGCCGGGCTTCGAAGGACCCGACGACGTGCGCCGTGCCTACGTGGCGGCTCTCCTGCCGCGTGCCAAGACCATTCACGAGCGGATCACCCTGCCGGGTGCCGGACCGAAGGGCGCCGACCGGTGACCGAGCAGACCGCGCCCGTACGGGACGTCTTCGAGTACGCGCTGGTGCGCGTCGTGCCGCGTGTGGAGCGCGGCGAGCAGTTCAACGCGGGCGTCGTGCTCTACTGCCGCGCCAAGTCCTACGTCGCCGCCCGCACGCACCTGGACGAGGCGAAGCTCCTCGCCCTGGACCCGGCGGCCGACGCGGCGGGCATCCGGGCCGCGCTGGGCGCCGTCGAGCGGATCTGCGAGGGCGGCGAGGCCGCGGGCCAGGCCGAGCGCGACGACGCGGGACGCCGCTTCCGGTGGCTGATCGCGCCGCGCTCCACGGTGCTCCAGCCGGGCCCGGTGCACACCGGTCTCACCGCGGATCCCGAGGCCGAGCTGAACCGGCTCGTCGACCTGTTGGTGCGGTAAAGAGTCACACCTCTCCTGTGGGCCGTTGACACCCGGTGCCAGGGCTTCTAGCGTCTCGTCCTGCCGAAGGTACTAAGCGGTCGCTCACCATGGGGGCGTACCGTTGGCCTCCGTAGAGCTCCATCCCGTAGAGCCGCATCCCAAGGGCGAGGAGAACCAGCATGTCCACCACAGAGCAGCGCGTCGCTGTCGTGACCGGCGCGGCGCGAGGCATCGGCGCGGCGACCGCCGTACGGCTCGCCGCCGAGGGCCGCGCCGTGGCCGTCATCGACCTCGACGAGGCCGCCTGCAAGGACACCGTCGCGCAGATCACCGCGGCCGGTGGCAAGGCGATCGCGGTCGGCTGCGACGTGTCCGACGAGGCCCAGGTCGAGGCCGCCGTCGCCCGTATCGCCGAGGAGCTCGGCGCGCCGACGATTCTCGTCAACAACGCCGGTGTGCTCCGCGACAACCTCCTCTTCAAGATGAGCGCGAGCGACTGGGACACGGTCATGAACGTGCACCTGCGCGGCGCCTTCCTGATGTCGAAGGCCTGCCAGAAGCACATGGTGGACGCCAAGTTCGGCCGCATCGTCAACCTCTCCTCGTCCTCCGCGCTCGGCAACCGCGGCCAGGTCAACTACGCCGCCGCCAAGGCCGGCCTGCAGGGCTTCACCAAGACCCTCGCCAAGGAGCTCGGCAAGTTCGGCGTCACCGCCAACTCCGTCGCCCCCGGCTTCATCGTCACCGAGATGACCAAGGCCACCGCCGAGCGCGTCGGCATGGGCTTCGAGGACTTCCAGGCCGCGGCCGCCACCCAGATCCCGGTCCAGCGCGTCGGCCGCCCCGAGGACATCGCCAACGCCATCGCCTTCTTCACAGGCGACGCGGCCGGGTTCGTCTCCGGACAGGTCATGTACGTGGCCGGCGGCCCGCTCAACTGACCTGGAAGGCGAGAGGCAGAGATCATGGCTGTGCAGGACAGCGGAAAGGCCGCGCTCGTCACGGGAGCGAGCCGCGGCATCGGATACGGCATCGCCGAGGCGCTGGTCGCCCGCGGCGACCGGGTCTGCATCACGGGACGCAACGAGGACGCCCTCAAGGAGGCCGTCGAGAAGCTCGGCGCCGACCGCGTCATCGGAGTCGCGGGAAAGGCGCACGATGAGGCCCACCAGGCGGTCGCCGTCGAGCGCGCCATGGAGGCCTTCGGCCGCGTCGACTTCCTGATCAACAACGCGGGTACGAACCCGGTCTTCGGCCCGATGGCCGATCTCGACCTCAACGTGGCCCGCAAGGTGTTCGAGACCAACGTCGTCTCGGCGCTCGGCTTCGCCCAGCGGACCTGGCACGCCTGGCAGAGCGAGAACGGCGGCGCGATCGTGAACATCGCCTCCGTCGCAGGCGTCTCCGCGTCGCCGTTCATCGGCGCGTACGGGATGAGCAAGGCCGCCATGGTCAACCTCACCCTGCAGCTCGCCCATGAGTTCGCCCCCAAGGTGCGCGTGAACTCGATCGCGCCCGCGGTCGTCAAGACCAGGTTCGCCCAGGCGCTGTACGAGGGCCGCGAGGCCGAGGCGGCGGCCTCCTACCCGCTCGGCAGGCTCGGGGTGCCGGAGGACATCGGGGGCGCGGCCGCGTTCCTCACGTCCGCCCAGTCCGACTGGATCACAGGCCAGACACTCGTGGTCGATGGCGGCATCTTCCTCAATGCGGGCGTCGGCTGACGAAGGCCGCACACCCGGCGGAGAATCCCTTTCGGTGACGTTCTCCGCATCAAGTGCCCTGTCGGCGCCAGGACTTGGCCCGACAGGGCACTGCGATATTGTCTCCCGACCCCATGGCATGGCCGATCGAGGAGCGTGCGCGTGTTCAGTGAAGTTCCCCCTGCTAAGCGGATCAGGGGTCTGCGTCCGGTGGCGGCGATCGCGTCCATGTCGCTGCTCGCCGGCTGCGGGATGCTGTCGTCCGAAGGGTCGGACGAAGAGGAGCGGATCACCGTCGGCACGATGAGCGCGCCCAGCACCCTGGACCCGGCGAAAGCCTGGGACAGCTCCTGGGAGCTCTACAGAAACGTTTTTCAGACGCTGCTGAGCTTCCCCTCCGGGGCCACCGAGCCGGAGCCGGACGCCGCCGAGTCCTGCAAGTTCAGCGATGCCTCCAGCACGGTCTACACCTGCGAGCTGCGCGAGGGTCTGAAGTTCTCCGACGGCGACACACTGGACGCGGCCGCCGTGAAGTACTCCTTCGACCGCATGCGGACCATCAACGCCAAGGGCGGCCCCACGGGTCTGCTCGGCTCGCTCGACAAGGTCGAGACCAAGGGGGATCTGACCGTCGTCTTCCGCCTCAAGAAGGCCGACGCGACCTTCCCCTTCGTGCTCGCGACCCCCGCCATGTCGATCGTCGACCCGAAGGAGTACCCGGCGGACAAGCTCCGCGAGGGCAACCAGCTGACCGGCTCGGGCCCCTACTCCCTGGACGCGTACACGCCGAACGACAAGGCCGAGCTGGTCAAGAACGACCACTACGAAGGCGCGGCCGACGTCAAGAACGACGCCGTGACCATCCGCTACTTCAAGAAGTCCTCGGCCATGGTCGACGCCCTCAAGGACAAGCAGATCGATGTGACCTTCCGAGGCCTGGCCTCCGAGGACATCGTCGCCATGCAGGGCAGGGGCAGGCGCGAGCAGGACATCGAACTCGTCGAGGGCTCAGGCACCGAGATCCGCTACCTGGTGTTCAACACCAAGGACCCGTGGGCACGGAAACTGCCGGTCAGGCGTGCCTTCGCGCAGATCGTCGACCGCGGCGCCATCGCCCACAAGATCTACAAGGACACCGTCGAGCCGCTGTACTCGATGGTCCCCAGGGGTCTCACCGGACACGCCACCGGGTTCTTCGACGACTACGGAAACCCGAGCGTCACCAAGGCCAGGAAGATCCTCACCGACGCCGGCATCAACGAGCCGGTGCCGCTCACGCTCTGGTACACCACCGACCGGTACGGCTCGGCGACCGAGCCGGAGTTCGCCGAGCTCAAGCGCCAGCTGGAGGGCTCGGGACTCTTCAAGATCACCCTCAAGAGCCGCCCCTGGACGGAGTTCCAGGAGGGGTACAGCAACGGTGAGTACCCCGTCTTCGGCCGCGGATGGTTCCCCGACTTCCCGGACGCCGACAACTTCATCGCCCCGTTCGTCGGCCCGAAGAACGTGCTCAACACGCCCTACCCGTCCAAGGAGATCACGGACGAGGTGCTGCCGCGCGAACGCAGGGAGGCCGACCGGGGTGCGGTGATCGACGAGTTCGAGCGGGCCCAGGAGATCCTCGTCGACGACGTCCGGCTGCTGCCGCTCTGGCAGGGCAAGCAGTACATCATGTCCAGCGAGGAGATCGCGGGCGGCGAACGGGCCCTCGACCCGTCGGCGATCATGATGATGTGGGAGCTGCAGCGCAAGACCAGCTGGTGACCCGCGGGGGGCGGGGCGGTTGTCAGTGGTCGCCGGTAGGTTCTGTGGTGAGAAGTGACCGCACACCGGAGGTTGTTGACGTGACCGACATCGCCATGCTGCCCGCGTCCTGGCGCGGAGTCCTCGGCGAGGAGCTCCAGAAGCCCTACTTCAAGGAGCTCACCGAGTTCGTCGAGGAGGAGCGGGCGAAGGGTCCCGTCTATCCTCCGCGCGACGAGGTCTTCGCCGCGCTCGACGCGACGCCGTACGACCAGGTGAAGGTCCTCGTCCTCGGCCAGGATCCCTATCACGGGGAGGGCCAGGGTCACGGCCTGTGCTTCTCCGTGCGGCCCGGTGTGAAGACGCCGCCCTCCTTGCGGAACATCTACAAGGAGATGAAGGAGGAGCTCGGCCACCCCGTTCCCGACAACGGCTATCTGATGCCGTGGGCCCGACAGGGTGTCCTCCTGCTCAACGCGGTTCTCACCGTCCGCTCCGGCGAGGCCAACTCCCACAAGGGCAAGGGCTGGGAGAAGTTCACGGACGCGGTGATCCGGGCGGTGGCCGACCGCCCCGACCCCGCCGTCTTCGTCCTCTGGGGCAACTACGCGAAGAAGAAGCTCCCGCTCATCGACGAGGAGCGGCACATCGTCGTGCAGGGCGCCCACCCCTCGCCGCTCTCCGCGAAGAAGTTCTTCGGCTCGCGCCCGTTCACGCAGATCGACGAGGCGGTCGCGGCGCAGGGGCACGAGCCGATCGACTGGCGGATCCCGGACATCGGCTGACGTCAGTCCGGCAGGGCGTAGGCGAGGGAGTACGGGGTGGCGGGCTGCCCCTCCCGCGCCGTGAACGTGCCGGTACCGGTGAGACCGGCCAGCTCACCGGTGGCCGAACCGGACAGCACGGAGCAGGAGCACTCGATGACGCCGTCGGCTCCGAAGGAACCGCGCTGCTCCAGGACGAAGGAGCCCCTGCGGCCGTCGAGCGTGCCGTCGACGAACTCGTACCCGACGAAGGCGCCGGTCGTCTCGTTCGTGTACGCGATGGTGTACTCGCAGGAGGCGCCCGCCGCCTCGATGGCCCCGGCGTAGTCGTCGCCGACGCCGTCTGGCGGCAGCGGGTCCTGCGGGCGCACTACCGGCGCTGGGGCGGCGAAGTCCGGCGCGAGCTCCACCCGTTGGGCCTGGTCCTCAAGGCGGGCAACTGGTACCTGGCGGCGTCCGTCGACGGAGCCGTGCGGACGTACCGGGTTCGCGGTGCCTGTCGGCGACGGTGGCGGACGACCCCTGCGAGCGTCCCGACGGCTTCGACCTCGCGGCGTACTGGGAGGAGGCCTCGCGCGGCCTGGAGGCGCGGGTGCTGCGGGGCACGGCGCGGCTCAGGGTGTCCCCGGCGGGGAGGCGGCTGCTGCCCGCGATGTTCGGGGCGGCGGGGGCGCGGGCCGCCGACGGGGTGGGCGCTCCGGACGCGGACGGCTGGACGGAGGTGGACCTCGAGGTGGAGGAGCTGCCGGTGGCGGTGAGCGACATCCTCCGGCTCGGCCTGGAGGCGGAGGTCCTCGCACCGCCCGAGCTCCGCGCTGAGGTGACCAGGAGCGTCACCGGGCTGGCCCAGCGGTACGGGTGAGAGCGCCGCCCGCGATCGTGCCTGACCGTGATTGTCAGTGGTGGCGGCTAGCGTCGTGAGAGATGGGGGCGACGGCCGTACGACCACGGAGGACCCGGTGACGGAGCAGCAGGAGCAGACGGCGGAGGACGCGATGATGACGCGGATCGGGCAGGCGGTCATGCTGCATCACGGCGGCGACCGTGAGGAGGCTCAGGGCCGCTTCCTCGGTCTGTGGGGAGAGATCGGCGAGGACGGCGACCCGCTGCACCGCTGCACGCTCGCGCACTACATGGCGGACACCCAGGCCGACCCCTCAGACGAACTGGCGTGGGACCTGCGGGCGTTGTCGGCGGCGGACGAGCTCACGGACGAGCGCCTGAACGAACACCACCAGTCGCTCGCGGTGCGCGGCTTCTACCCCTCGCTGCACCTGAACCTCGCCGCGGACTACGTGAAACTGGGCCGCCCGGGTGCGGCCCGCAGCCATCTGCGCCGTGCCCGCGGCGCGGTGGGCGCACTGGAGGACGACGGCTACGGCAGGGGCATCAAGGACGCCATCGCCCGACTGGAGGGGGAGGTGGGGGAGGGGAGCGAGGAGGAGTGAACGGACGCCGTCGCGGGGTGGGGCGTGCGTGTCGCGGGGCGGTGGGGCGTGCGTGGCGCGGTCAGTGGCCGTAGGTGTCGCGGCAGATGACCGCTTCGGGGCTGTTCGGCCGCCACTTGCCGTAGGCCTCGCCGAGGGCGCAGACGTCGGTGACCGGGGCGGCGGGGACCCCGGCCGGGGCCGGGCGGGTGGCTCCCGCGTCGGGGCGTGCGGGCGAGGGCCTGCGTGCGGGAGCGGCTGCGGAGGCGGGGTTCCGGCGGTCGGTGCGGGGGAGGGACGGGGCGGAGGGGGTGGACTCGGGGCCGGTGCCGACGGCTGTGTCCGTCTTGCGTGGGGCCGGGACGCGGGGCGGGTCCATGCGTTGCAGGGCCTCGCGGGCCGGGGCCTGCACGACCTTCGGCCGCTGCTCTCCGTCGGTGCGGGGCGCGGGCTGCGGTGCGGTGGCCACTGCCGGGCCGGGGCCCGAGGGCCGCTCCACGCTCGTGCAGCCGGTGACGGCGGCCGAGGCGGCGGCCGAGACGGCCACGCTGACGAGGAGCGCGGCGGTGGTCGTCGATCGATGCATCTGCGCAACACTGCTGGTTCGGGGTGAAGTTGGCGACGGAACCTCGTGAGGTTGCCCCGCACGGGTGACGGGCGCGCCGCGGCTCACTCGTCCAGCATCCCCCGCAGCAGTTCCCCCACGCTGCTCCGCAGCTCATCCTCCGTCGGCGTCGCGGCATGGTACGAGCCCGCCACGCACGAGAACATCAGCCCGTCGCACCAGGCCACCAGGGACAGCGTGTGGCGTCGCGGCGCGGTGGAGCCCGCAGCGCGGAGCAGGGACTCCAGGGGCTCCCGGAACTGGGCGCCCGCCGCGTCGTAGAAGGCCCGCAGTTCCGGCCTGCGGGTCGCTTCCATGGCCAACTCGTAGCGCGATACGAGGAGTTGACGGTTGTCACCGGTCAGGTACCGGTGCAGGGCCAGGGCCAGGCCGGCGGCCAGCTGTTCGCGCCCCGCCGACGGGTGGGGGATCTCCGCGGGGGTCAGCACCTCCGCCTCGCGCTCGGCCTGCCGTCGTACCGCGGCCTCCAGGAGGGCGAGCCGGGTGCGCGCGTGATTGGACGTGGAGCCCTGGGGGAGGCCCGCCGCCTCGTCGACGGCGCGGTGGGTCAGGCCGCGCATGCCGCGTTCCGCGAGCAGGGCGAGGGCGGCGTCGGCGATGAGTTCGGTGCGGGGAGCTCCCGCGCTGCGTACGGGCATGGCGGAAACCTTACCCGGCTCACTACAGGTGTAGTACGGTCATGTCATCGCTCACTACACCTGTAGTGGGCGCATCGCACCCGCAGTGCCCAGGAGGAGCCATGGACCAGGCCCGGAACCGCCAGCCCCACGCGGTCGTCGTCGGCGGCGGCATCGGCGGACTCGCCGCGGCCATCGGGCTGCACGCATCGGGCTGGCGGGTCACCGTCCTGGAGCGCGCGGCCTCCCTGGAGCCCGTCGGCTCGGGCATCGGCCTCGCGCCCAACTCCCAGCGCGCCCTGGACGTCCTCGGCCTCGGTGGCAGGGTCCGCGCGCTCGCCGCCTGGGAGGGCGACGGCGGGCTGCGCGCGCAGAACGGCCGGTGGCTGGTGCGGACGAGCGCCGCCGCGGCCGAGGGGACGTACGGCGGATCGCTCGTCATGCTGCACCGCGCGACTCTCGTCGACCTGCTGGTCTCCGCGCTGCCCGAGGAATCGTTGCGCACGGGCACGGCGGCCCGCCTCACGGATCCCGGCTCCGCCGACCGCCCCGCCGTCGTCACCACGGACGCCGGCGACATCGAGGCGGACCTCGTCGTCGGCGCCGACGGCATCAACTCCGGCGTCCGCACGGCATTGTTCCCGGCCCACCCCGGGCCCGTGTACGCGGGCTTCACCGCCTGGCGATTCGTCATCCCGGCCCCTGACCGGCCCTTCACCCCGCACGAGACCTGGGGGCGCGGGGGTGTCTGGGGCACGCACCCGCTGAAGGACGGCAGGGTGTACGCGTACGCCACCGCCCGGCTGCCCGAGGGAGGCAAGGCGCCCGACAGCGAGAAGGCGGAGCTCCGACGCCGCTTCGCCGACTGGCACGACCCGATCCCCGGCCTGATCGCCGCCGTCAGGACCGAGGACATCCTGCGCAACGACGTCCGTCACCTGACGACGCCGCTCCCCGCGTACCACCGCGGCCGCGTCGCCCTCCTCGGCGACGCCGCGCACGCCATGGCACCGAGCCTCGGCCAGGGCGGCAACCAGGCCATCGAGGACGCCGTCGTCCTCGCCCACCACGTGGTGCCCGGCGCCGACCTCGCCGCGTGCCTCGCCGCCTACAGCGCGGCCCGCGTCCCCCGCACCACCGGGATCGTCCGGCGTGCCGCGCGGGCCGCCCGCCTCACGCACCTCACGAGCGGCCCGCTCATCGGCGTACGGAACGCCCTGATCTCGACGGCGACGCGTCTCGGCCCCGACTTCGTCCTGCGCAGCTTCTCCTCCATCGCCGACTGGCGTCCCCCGCGACCCCCGTATGCTGCGGGAACGACGACCGGAGCCGCCGAGCGACAGCAGGCGGGCGACAGTCGTCGGTAGGCGGACAGCAGAATGGAGAACAGTGGTGAAGATCGGTTGCATCGGACTCGGCGACATCGCGCAGAAGGCGTACCTGCCCGTCCTCACCACCCTGCCCGGGGTCGAACTGCACCTGCAGACGCGCACGCCCGCCACCCTCGCCCGGGTCGCCGGTGTCCACCACGTCCCGGACTCCCGCTGCCACACCGACCTCGACGCCCTGCTCGCCCAGGACCTCGACGCCGCGTTCGTGCACGCGCCGACGGCCGTGCACCCGGAGATCGTCACCCGGCTCGTCGAGGCGGGCGTGCCGACGTACGTCGACAAGCCCATCGCGTACGAACTCGCCGACTCCGAGCGTCTCGTGCGCCTCGCGGAGGAGCGCGGCGTCAGCCTCGCGGTCGGCTTCAACCGCCGCTTCGCGCCCGGCTACGCGCAGTGCGTCGAGCACCCCCGCGACATGATCCTCATGCAGAAGAACCGCGTGGGGCTGCCCGAGGACCCGCGCACGCTCGTGCTCGACGACTTCATCCACGTCCTGGACACGCTGCGGTTCCTGGCGCCGGGACCGATCGACGACGTCACGGTGCGGTCCCGCGTCGAGGACGGGCTCATGCACCACGTGGTCGTGCAGCTCGCGGGCGACGGGTTCGTCGCGATCGGCATGATGAACCGGCTGAGCGGCTCCACCGAGGAGATCCTCGAAGTCTCGGGCCAGGACACCAAGCGGCAGGTGATCAACCTCGCCGAGATCGTCGACCACAAGGGCCAGCCCAGCGTGCGGCGGCGCGGCGACTGGGTCCCGGTGGCGCGTCAGCGCGGCATCGAGCAGGTCGTGCTGTCCTTCCTGGACGCCGTGCGCGCGGGCAAGCTGCTCAGCGCCCGGGACGCGCTGGCGACCCATGAGCTGTGCGAGCGTGTGGTGCGGGCGGCTCAGGAGCGGGGCCGGGGGTAGGGGGCTCGGGGGCTCCGGCTCCGGGGGTTCCGGGGGCTCCGGGAGCGGTCCTGCCGGAGTTCCGCCTGAGGGTTCGCAGGCCCTCGGTCAGGCCCAGCGCGAGGAGTACGAGCAGCGCGGTGTGCACGGGCCAGTCGCCCCACTTGACGTAAGCCGTCTCGCCGGTGGCCAGTGGCACGTCGTAGAGGGCCGCAGCGCTCGCGGAGGTGCCGATCGTGCTGCCGACGCGCGAACCCTCCGGGCCGTACACCGCGGAGACGCCGGTGAGCGTGGCATGCACCATGGGGCGCCCGGTCTCCGCGGCCCTTACCGCCGCGAGCGACGCGTGCTGCCGGGGCGCCCAGCTGTTCTGGAACGACGACGTGGCGGACTGGGCGAGCAGCAACTGAGCCCCGTCCCGGGTGAGCCGGCGGCTCATGTCGGGGAACGCGGACTCGAAGCAGACGAGGGGGCCGATGCGGAGGCCGTGATCGCGGCCGTGGCCCTCCTCGTGCCGGATGTCGCGGCCGGTGCGCATCACCATCTGGTGGTCGCCGCGCCTGCGGTCCTCGCCCGCGGCCTTGCCGACGGATGTGGCCCAGCCGAGCAGGGAGCGGGCCGGAATGTACTCGCCGAAGGGCACGAGCCGCATCTTGTCGTAACGGTCGCCGGTCGGCCCGTCCGGCCCCACCAGGACGGAACTCTTGAATATCCCGGGCCGGTCGGAGCGGCGCGCGTCGACGTTCACCAGGATGTCCGCGCCCACCTCGCGGGAGAGCGCGGCTATTCGGCGGGCGACGTCCGGCCGGTCGGCCAGGTCGAACCCGACACTGCTCTCGCCCCAGACGACGAGGTCGGGGTCGCGGCCCACCAGCGTCCGGGTCAGTGCCTCCTCGCGCGCCAGGCGCTTGTCGGCGCTCGCGATGCCGTCCGCGATGATGCTGGGCTGGACGACGGCGACGCGGGTGTGGCCCGCGGGTTCGGGGCGGGGAGCCCAGGCCCAGGCGGCCGCCGCGGCGGTGGCGACGGTGAGGATGCCGGCGAGGGCGGGGAAAGCGGTGGACGTGGGCCCGGTCGGCACGTCGGCCCGTGCTGGGAGGGTGGTGGACGTGCGCCCGGTCGGCACGCCGGACCGTGCGGGAGAAGTGGCCGACCGCGGTGTCGCCACCCGCGCCGCCCCCGCCACGGCGAGCAGCGCGACCCCCGTGTTCAGGACCACGACGAACGCGCTGACCAGCCACACTCCGCCCACCGAGGCGAGTCGCAGCGCGGGCGGCACCTGCCACTGGCTGGAGCCGAGCAGACCCCACGGCCCGCCGAGCCCCTCCCAGGACCTGACCAGTTCGACCATCAGCCATCCCGAGGGCAGCACGACGAGCGCGGCGGCGGCCCGGCCCGGCCCCGGTGCACCGCCGCCGAGCAGCCGCCGCACCAGCCAACCCCAGGGCGCCCACAGCAGCCCGAGCAGCGCGGCGATCACGACGGTGAACACGTGAAGGCTCGGCAGCAGCCAGTGGTGCACGGCCACCATGAAGCCGAGGCCGCCCAGCCAGCCGTCGAGCGCGGCGCGGCGGGGAGTCGGGGCCGACCGCGCCAGGAGCATCCACGGCACGAGAGCGACGTACGCGAACCACCACAGCGACGGGGCGGGGAAGGCGAGAGCGGGCAGCGCGCCCACGGTGACGGCGATGCCGCCGCGCCACCAGCGGGACGCGAGCAGCCGGGCGGCGCGCTGCCGGTACCGCTCGCGTCGTCCGTCCGGCCCGCCTCGTTCGTCCTTCGGCTCCCGCCGGTCGTCGCCGGACAGCTCCATGCAGCGCCTCCCTCGGTCCCCGACGCCCGGTCGTACGACCAGTGTGCGCGACGTAGACGATCTAGGACAGTGGGTCGAGCAAGTGGAGGACCGACGAGGCGGTTCAGGCCTCGGAGGCTGCTTCCCGGGGCCGGGCAGCCAGTCGGCGCCACTTCTCCGTGACCACCACTTGGCGCAACCGCCAGCCACTGTGCGTACGCACCAGGGTGAAGGCATAGCGGCCGCCGCAGACGAAGTCCGGCGCGGTCGCGGGCTCGGCGGCCGCTGTCGAGCCCGCATGCTGCTGCGCGAACCGCATCGGATTCACGTAGTCGGCCTGGACACGGGCGACGTCGTCGATGTCCTGTTCCAGCGTCCCGAACTCCAGCCTGCGGTTGGTGATCAGGTGCTGGCGCATCGGGAACATCCGCATCGTCTCGGACAGCCATGCGGTGATCTCGTCGGCTCCTCCTTCGATGCCGCCCGCGGAGCGGTAGTCGGCGCGTCCTTCGGGAGCGAAGAGCTGTCGGTAGGCGGTCCAGTCGCCGTCGTCGACTGCCACCGCGTACTCGGTGATGAGGGCATCGACGGCCAACCGGTCGATCACGGCGGCGAGTTCCACGCGCTGCGTCATCGGCTCAGTGTTGGGCACGGGAGGTGGGGAGCCAAGGGGCGTGCAGGAATGGGCGCAGGGATACGCGCGGAAGGAGCGGCTACGCGGCCTTCACGATCTCCTCGCGGACAGCGGCGGCCCACTCCGTCACCAACTGCTCGTACTCTCTGCGCTGTTCGGCGGAGAGCCGACCGCCTGCGCGCAGCCACAGGCCGCGGATCCGCTCGTTCAGCTCGGCGGAAGAGCGCACGGAACCATGGGGTTGAGGGGTTAAGGGCATGGCGCCAAGCCTAGGGGATGGCTACGACAATCGGAACTGTCAGCTACCGCACACCTGCGCCACGTGACCGAATGAGCGCCGCGACATCAGCCGATCTGTTCGGCCAGGGCGACCATGATGCCCACGGGACCGCGGAGGTAGCAGAGGCGGTAGCTGTTCTCGAACCGGACGACCTCGCCGAGGAGTTCGGCGCCGTGGGGGCGCAGGCGGGCGATGGTGTCGTCGATGTCGTCGACGGCGAACATGACGCGGTGCTGGCCCAGGGTGTTGGGCGACGGACTGGGGGATCCGCCGCCCACCGCCGCGGGTGCGTGGAACTTCGTCAGCTCCAGTCGGCTTCCCTGACCGCCGGGGACGCGCATCATGGCGATGTCGCTGCGTACGCCGTCGAGTCCGACGGTGCGGTCCGCGTAGAGCCCCTCGATCTGCGCGGTGCCCTCCAGTTCCATGCCGATCTCGCCGAAGAAGGCGATGGCGGCGTCCAGGTCTTCGACGACGATGGCGATGTTGTCCATCCGCTGAAGCGTCATGGTGATGCCCCTTTCGGTTCGTGTGGCCTGTCTATGGCCACTGATACACCCAGGACGGAGCCGACGCCGCGATCTCGACACGACAACCGTCCGAGCGTCGCGAAGCCGCGACTGCCTTCGTGGTGTACCCGGCTACTGCGGCGCCGGTCGCGGAGGCGGACCTGACCACGGCGAGCACCGTGGACACAGGCCCTAGCCCGCCGACTCGCCCGCGTGCGGGCTCAGTTCCCCGACGCCCACCAGGACGAAGAGCACGATGCCGAGCAGGACGCGGTAGTAGACGAACGGCATGAAGCTCTTCGTGGTGATGAACTTCATGAACCAGGCGATCACCGCGTAGCCGACCACGAACGCGATGATCGTGGCGAAGATCGTCGGGCCCCAGGAGACGTGGCCCTCGCCCGCGTCCTTCAGTTCGAAGACTCCGGACGCCAGGACCGCGGGGATGGCGAGGAGGAAGGAGTAGCGGGCCGCGGCCTCGCGGGTGTAGCCCATGAGGAGGCCGCCGCTGATCGTGGCGCCCGAGCGCGAGACGCCGGGGATCAGGGCCATCGCCTGGCAGAGGCCGTAGATCAGGCCGTCCCTGACGCCGAGTTCCTTGAGGCTCTTGCGTTCCCGGACCGCCCGGTGCTTGCCGCCCGTCTCGTCGCGGGCCGCCAGGCGGTCGGCGATGCCGAGGACGATGCCCATCACGATCAGCGTCGTGGCGATCAGGCGCAGATCGCGGAACGGGCCCTCGATCTGGTCCTTGAATGTCACGCCGAGGACGCCGATCGGGATCGAGCCGACGATGACCAGCCAGCCCATCTGCGCGTCGTGGTCCGAGCGCGGCACCTTGCCGAAGAGCGAACCGAACCACGCCGACAGGATGCGGGCGATGTCCTTGCGGAAGTAGATCAGCACCGCGGCCTCCGTGCCGATCTGGGTGATCGCGGTGAACGCGGCCCCCGGATCGTGCCAGCCCGCGAACGCCGCGGTCAGGCGCAGGTGCGCGCTGGAGGAGATCGGGAGGAACTCGGTCAGCCCCTGGACGAGCCCGAGGATGAAGGATTCAAGCCAAGACATGAAAACTGCGCCGTCCAAGTACTGATCATCAGGCCGCAAGTGCGGTCGTAGCGGTCATATAGGGGCGTGGCTGAGGCAGGGCTGAAGGAAGCGGGGCCGAAGGGTGGGTCGAGAGCTCGCGGACGTGGGAGCGCGGGGCGATCACGTCCCCGTCGTGGGGGCAGCGTAGCGGGCCAGGGTTACGGGACGGCGGCAGGGCCGACCGGCGGCTGTGGCGCCGGGCCCGCCGTCGTCCGTCCCGGTGCCTGCGGATGCGCGGTGAGACCGTCGTGCTGGACCGTGTCGCCGCAGGCCGAACAGGTGACCACCGGGACCAGTTCATGGCCGAAGAGGTGTTCGAGGACCCGTCGCAGGCAGAGGACCCGTCGCAGGCACAAGGAGAGGTGAATGTCAGCTCAGCGGTCGCGGAAGTGGTGGCGCTTGAACCACGCCACGGCCGCCCCGCCAAGGCCCGTCACCGCGATGAATCCCATCGCGATCAGGAAGACGGGCGACGTCGGCGTCGACGCGCGGGCCCCGGCGATCACGTACGCCGCCGTGTTGGGAATCGACCCGAGGCCCGTCGCGAGCAGGAACGGCAGCCAGCCCATGCGGGACACCGCAGCGCAGTAGTTGGCCGCGGCGAACGGCACGCCGGGGAACAGCCGCACCGCCAGCATCGAGCGGAACCCGTGCCGGCTGAGCTGGCCGTCCGCGGCCTTCAGCCAGCGCCCCCGCAGCAGTGGCCGCAGCGCGTCCTGGCCCAGCATCCGGCCGAGGCCGAAGGCGATGCCGGCGCCGAACACCGTGCCGGCGATCGCCGCGACGAGGCCCACCTGCGAGCCGAAGAGCGCGCCCGCCGCCAGATTGAGCAGCGGACGCGGCACGAACGCGGCGGTGCAGACTCCGTACGCCACCGCGTACAGGGCCACCGCCGTGGCGCCGCCCAACTGCGCGGGCCAGCCGTCGGAGAGGACGCGCTGCGGCTCGAAGACCAGGACGCAGGTGGCCGCCGCGGCCAGCAGCACCAGGAGCAGCGACAGCCGCGACCACGGCGAGAGCAGAGCCCTGGCGCAGCGCACGGCGAGGCCCTGCGGGCGGGCGGTGGCGGTCTCGAACATTCGGGAAGAGTAACCGGCTCATGTGACTGATCGCCGTATGGTGCGTCTCATGAGCGTCACAGTCCCGACGGCCGTGCCGAGCAGCGACCTCGCCGACACGGTGCTCGAACGGCTCGTCACGACCTACTCGGAGGCGGCCGATCCGGAACGGTCCGTGCAGATGAGGGCGTACATGAAGGACATCGCCCCCTTCCTCGGCCTGACCTCACCGGTGCGCCGCGACCTGTCCCGAACGGTCCTCGCGGGTACGCCGCGTCCCGACGAAAAAGACTGCACGGCGATCGCGCTGCGCTGCTGGGAACTGCCGGAGCGGGAGTACGCCTACTTCGCCGTCGACTATCTGCGCCGCCATGTGAAGCGCTGCTCGTCCGGTTTCCTGCCCGTCGTCCGGCAGCTCGTGGCGACGCACTCCTGGTGGGACACGGTCGACGCGCTCGCCGCGCACGTCGTCGGCGGCCTGGTCGCGGCGGATCCGGAGCTGCGGACCGTCATGGACGAATGGATCGAGGACGACGACCTGTGGGTGGCCCGGACGGCCCTCCTCCACCAGCTGCGTCACAAGGCGGACACTGACGTGGAGCGGCTCTTCGCCTACTGCGTACGCCAGTCGGGGCACCCCGATTTCTTCATCAGGAAAGCCATCGGCTGGTGTCTGCGGGAGTACGCGAAGACCGACCCGGAGGCCGTGCGTGCCTTCGTGGCCCGGGAAGGGGACCGGCTGTCGCCGCTCTCGATGCGGGAAGCGCTGAAGAACAGCTGAGAACGGCTGAAGAACAGCTGAAGAATGTCTGACGTCAGGACTCCGCCTGGGCCCGACGCCGGTCGAGCAGTCCCTCCACGATGCGCATCAGGCGCTCCCCGACCTGGTCG
Source organism: Streptomyces venezuelae (assembly GCF_008642315.1). Taxonomy (NCBI): domain Bacteria; kingdom Bacillati; phylum Actinomycetota; class Actinomycetes; order Kitasatosporales; family Streptomycetaceae; genus Streptomyces; species Streptomyces venezuelae. Next base: position 7,597,144 of record NZ_CP029192.1, read on the forward strand.
ACACTGCCGTTCTGCGTGCTGACCTGCGCGCCTTCCAGCAGGAACGTGATCTCGGCCGCGGTCTGTCCGGGGTCGGGCAGTCCGGCCCTCTCGCACAGGGCGATCAGTCGCCGGGTCTGGTCTGCCTTGTGCTCCTCGATCACCTGCCGGGCGGGATGCGAGCGGTCGGGCAGTTCGGCGAGGGAGTTGATGAACGGGCAGCCCCGGTACGACAGCGTGGGCAGTCCCTCGGCGATGAAGCGGGCCAGTCCCAGGATCTGCTCCCCGGGGTCGTCGGGGTGCGCGGCCCCGACCCGGTCGAATGCGGCCCGGTACTCGGCGGCGACGATCCGCAGCCACTCCGCGACCAGCGCGTCCTTCGTCTCGAAGTGCCGGTAGATCGCCGCCTTCGTGGTCTCGGCCCGGTCGGCGATCGCCTGGACGCCCACCCGAAGGATGCCCTCGCTCTGGAAGAGCTCCTCCGCCGCGTCGAGGATGCGCTCGCGAGGCGGGAGCTTGGCCACCCTGCTCGGCCTGCTGGGGGTCGCTGTCATGGCTGCTACGGTACCAGCCAGGTCCTTGCGATACCGATCGGTATCGTATGGTTCTGTTCGGTATCCATACGGAGTCCGTGGTTCGGTCGACGATCAGGAGTGCGCAATGAAAGTTTCTGAATACGTGCAGTACGACGCGGTCGGGCTCGCGGAGCTGATGGCCGCGGGCGAAGTGACGCCCGCCGAAGTGGCGGCGGCCGCACGCGAGGCGGCGGGGGCGGTGAACCCGGAGATCAACGCGGTCGTCGAGACGTGGGCCACCGACGACGAGACCTCCCCCGACAACGGCAGCGCGCCGCTGGCCGGCGTCCCGTTCCTGATCAAGGACCTCGGGGTCGCCATGGCCGGCAGGCGGATGGAGCTCGGCAGCAGGCTCGCGGCCGGACACGTCCCGGGCGCCGACTCCTCGCTGATGGTGCGTCTGCGGCGGGCCGGCCTGGTGACGTTCGGGCGTACCACGACACCGGAGATGGCCTACAGCATCACCACGGAGTCGGCCTTCCACGGGCCGACCCGCAACCCGTGGGACCCGCGGCGCAGCGCCGGTGGATCCAGCGGGGGAGCGGGCGCGGCCGTCGCCGCCGGGATCGTCCCCGTCGCGCACGCCACGGACGCCGCGGGCTCGCTCCGCATACCCGCCGCCTACAACGGCCTCTTCGGGCTGAAGCCCACCCGCGGCCGCGTCTCCGCGGGCCCCGACTTCGACGAGATCTTCAACGGCCTGGGCGTGCAGGGCAGCGTCAGCCGCACGGTGCGCGACAGCGCGGTCCTGCTGGACCGGATCAGCGGCCCCGAACCGGGCGACCCCTACTCCGCGCCCCGACCGTCCAGGCCGTACGCCGACGAAGTCGGCCGGTCGCCGGGCCGGCTGCGCATCGGCGTCCTCGCTCAGGCGTGGGGCGGGCGCCGCACCACCGCGCCCGTGGCCGACGCCGTCTCCCGGACCGTGCGACTGCTCGAATCCCTCGGCCACCGGGTGACCGAGGCGCGCGTCGGGCTCGGCGTCGGCTGGGACGAGTTCGTGCTCGCCAACGCCCGGATCATGGCGTCGAACCTCGCCGCCTCCGTCGACGGGCTGGCCGCCGCGTCCGGCAGGCCCGTCGACACCTCCACCCTCGAACCGGTGACGCTGGCCGGACACCGGTACGGGCAACTGGTCACCGGCCCTCAGCTCGTCGCCGCCCTCGCGGTCCGCAACCTCGTCGCCCGAAGCCTGGCGGAGTACTTCGGCACGTACGACCTGCTGCTCACCCCGACCGTGCCGGAACCGCCCATGTTCCTCGGCGAGTACGGGCAGGGCGCGGAGGCGCTGGACGGGTTCGGCTGGATCGAACGTCTCAACGAGCGCTCGCCGTTCACGATGGCGTTCAACGTCGCGGGCACGCCCGCCATGTCCGTGCCGGTGACGTCCGACGCGGAGACGGGGCTGCCGGTCGGCATGCAGTTCGCCGCCGGATACGGGGAGGAGGGCCTGCTCTTCCGCCTCGCCGGGCAGCTCGAACAGGCGAGCCCGTGGGCCGGACGCACGCCCGCCGTGTGGGCGGGCAGCCCTCGGGTGCGCTGACGACGTCCCGGCGGACGGCAACTCGTCCGGCAGAGCGCGTGGTTCGCGCGAAAATCATTCGACGTGGGCGATTTCTTCGGTGAGGATCAGTCCATGTTCCGGTACGCCTTCCACGCAGCCACGCCCGCAGTCGCGGGCGCTGCGAAGGCTGCCGTCCCCACGCCGGACATCCCCACCTCGGCCGTCCCCACGTCGGCCGTCCTCGCACCCGACGCCTTCGGCGGCACCCGAAGCTGACCCTCCCCGGACATTCCGGCGGACCCCCGAGGGGGAGGGTCGGTCCGGCCCCCGGGGTCCCCGTCCCGACCGCGCGCATCCGCCGGTCCGGGACAACAGCTTCGAGTTCCGGAGAAGGAACGACCATGTCCAAGACCGCTTACGTCCGTACGAAGCCGCACCTGAACATCGGCACGATGGGCCACGTCGACCACGGCAAGACCACCCTGACCGCCGCCATCACCAAGGTCCTCAGCGAGCGCGGCACCGGCGGCAGCACCCAGTACGTGTCCTTCGACCGCATCGACCGCGCCCCCGAGGAGGCGCAGCGGGGCATCACCATCAACATCGCGCACGTCGAGTACGAGACGGACACCCGGCACTACGCGCACGTGGACATGCCCGGCCACGCGGACTACGTGAAGAACATGGTCACCGGCGCCGCCCAGCTCGACGGGGCGATCCTCGTCGTGTCGGCGCTCGACGGGATCATGCCGCAGACCGCCGAGCACGTGCTGCTCGCCCGGCAGGTCGGCGTCGACCACATCGTCGTCGCGCTCAACAAGGCCGACGCCGGTGACGAGGAGCTCACCGACCTCGTCGAGCTGGAGGTCCGTGACCTGCTCTCCGCGAACGGGTACGGAGGCGACTCCGTCCCCGTCGTACGGGTCTCGGGGCTGAAGGCCCTGGAGGGCGACCCGCGGTGGACGTCCGCGATCGAGGCCCTCCTCGACGCGGTGGACACCTACGTGCCGATGCCGGAGCGCTATCTCGACGCGCCGTTCCTGCTGCCCGTCGAGAACGTGCTCACCATCACCGGGCGCGGCACCGTCGTCACCGGCGCCGTGGAGCGCGGCACCGTCCGCCTCGGCGACCGCGTGGAGGTCCTCGGCGCCGACACGGAGACGGTGGTCACCGGCCTGGAGACCTTCGGCAAGCCGATGGAGGAGGCGCAGGCCGGCGACAACGTGGCGCTGCTGCTGCGCGGTCTGCCACGCGACGCCGTACGGCGCGGCCATGTCGTCGCGGCGCCCGGCAGCGTCACCCCGCGGCGGCGCTTCACCGCGCAGGTGTACGTCCTGTCGGCCCGCGAGGGCGGCCGTACGACACCGATCGCCACCGGGTACCGGCCGCAGTTCTACATCAGGACCGCGGACGTGGTCGGCGACGTCGACCTCGGCGAGGCCGCCGTGGCCCGCCCCGGCGACACCGTCACGATGACGGTCGAGCTGGGCCGTGACGTACCGCTGGAGACCGGCCTCGGCTTCGCGATCCGCGAGGGCGGCCGTACCGTCGGCGCGGGCACCGTGACCGGAGTCGCCTGACGGGTCGCGGCCCGTCACGCCCGCCCCGGGGGGATCGGCCCCCCGGGGCGGGCGGGCACAATGGACGGCGTGGACGAGCACGAGTTCGAGGGCGGGGCCGGGGCGGACGCCCCGGGCGGGAGTGCGGGCACGGAGGCCGACGAGGCCGTTCCGGTGACCCGGGAGGTCGACCACGGCACGGCCAAACTCATGCCGGACATCGACCGGCAGCACGCCTGGCTGCTCACGGTCGACGGCGCGCCTCAGTCGTACATCGACCTGGACGACCCGACCCACCTGGAGTTCGAGTACGCGCGCCGCCTCGCCCACGTCCTCGACACCGCGGCCGAGCCGGGCGCCCCGCTCGACGTCACCCACCTCGGCGGCGGCGCCCTCACCCTGCCCCGCTACCTCGCCGCCACCCGCCCCGGCTCCCGGCAGCAGGTGGTCGAAGCCGACAGGGGACTGCTCCGACTGGTCGCCGAACGCCTGCCGTTGGAGAAGGGGAGCGGGGTCGACATACACGGCGCCGACGCCAGGGAGTGGCTCGACGCGGCGCCCGACGACAGCGCCGACATCGTCGTCGCCGACGTCTTCGGCGGCTCACGCGTCCCCGCGCACCTCACCACGGTGGCGTACGCGCGCACCGCCGACCGGGTGCTGCGTCCGGGCGGGCACTACACCGCGAACCTCGCCGACGGCGCGCCGTTCGCCTTCCTCCGCTCCCAACTCGCCACGTTCGCCGAGGTCTTCGAGGAGCTCGCGCTGATCGCCGAGCCGTCGGTGCTGCGCGGACGCCGCTTCGGGAACGCCGTGCTGATCGCCGCGCACCACCCCATCGACGTCGGGACCCTGGCCCGGCGGACGGCCTCCGACGTCTTCCCCGCCCGGGTCGAGCACGGTGATGGGCTGCGCCGCTTCATCGGGGACGCGCGACCGGTGCGGGACGGCGAAGCGGTCCCCTCACCCGAGCCGCCCGACGGCGCCTTCTCCATCGGGTGACGCCTCGGCCGCGGCGGCGACCGGGTCCGGCACGGCATCCGCCGGTGTCCCGGCCGACGCGACGTGCGTCGTGCGCCGCGTCAGGTTGCGTACGTCAGGGACGAAGAGGACGGCCGCCGTCACCAGGACCACCAGCGCCGCACAGCCCCACAGCGACGGGGTCCTGCCGAACGCGGACTCCGCCGGTCCCGCGAGCGCTGTGGCCAGCGGGACCATCGCGATCGAGCCGAACCAGTCGTAGGCGGCGACGCGCGACAGCTTCTCCTCGGGGATCTCCTGGTGCATCGCGGTCATCCAGGAGACGCCGAACACCTCGATCGCGACGCCGCTGACGAACATCACCGCGGCGAGACCGGCGACCGGCAGCGGCACGGCGAGCGCCGCCGAGGGAGCGGCCAGCGGGAAGACGCAGAGGGTGCCGGCGAAGAGCAGGCGCCGCGGCTTCCACCGCATCATGAGGAACGCCCCGCAGACCGTGCCCGCGCCGAACGCGCCGAGGGCCAGTCCCCACGGCCCCGCACCGCCGAGCTCGTCCCGCGCCACCAGTGGTCCGAACACCGACTCCGCGGCGCCGACCACCGCCACCACCACCGAGAACTGCGCCACGATGGACCACAGCCAGGGCCGCCCGGTGAACTCGCGCCAGCCGTCCCGCAGGTCGGCGATGAGCCCCTCGCCCGGCGCGCGCTCGGGGATGTGGCTCACGTCGAGGAAGGACCGCAGCGCCCCCGCGAGCGCGAACGCCGCGGCGTCCACCGCGAGCACCCAGCCAGGACCGATCGCCGCGACCAGCAGACCGCCGAGGGCGGCCCCGCCGAGCCCGGCCCCCTGCATCGCCATGCGGTACAGCGCGAACGCGCGGCCCACCTGCTCGCCGCTGACCGACGACATCAGCATGCCCTCGGCGGCGGGACCGAAGAAGGCCTGGCCGGCGCCGCCGAGCCCGCCGAGCAGCATCATCTGCCACAGCTGCGGCTCGCCCGCGAGGACGAGCACGGCGAAGGCCGCCTGCGACACGCAGTTGAGGACGTTGGCGGCGACCATCACGTGGTGGCGCGGCAGCCGGTCGGCGATCGCCCCGCCGATGAGCAGGAACAGCACGAGCGGCAGCGTCCGTGCGGCGGCGACGAGGCCGACGTCCCCGCCGTCGCCGCCCGCGTCGAGGACCGCGAACGCCGCCGCGATCAACGCCCCGTGGCTTCCGAGGTTCGTCACGATCGCGGCGGCGGTCAGCAGTGTGTAGTTGCGGCCGGCCCAGGAGGGCTTGCGGCGCGGCGCGGAGGCGGGAGTCGTCACCCCGGGACTATCCCCGGCGGGCGGCCGACTTGCCAAACCGTTTCAGGCACCTCCCGCGCGGGTGAGGCGTCCTCAGCGGCCGGACTCCTCCGGTGTCTCCTTGCTCAGCCGCACCGTGCCGAGGATCTGCTGCACGAGATCGTCGGAGACCTCCTCCTTGACGCCCTTCGCGCCGTAGAGGGTCCAGGCGACGAATTCACCCGCGCCGTTCTTGAAGGCGAACGTGGTGGCCTTGCCCTCGGAGTCGCACTTGGCCGACGTGGCGGCACCGGACGTCGTCGACGTGGCGACGCTGCCCTTGATCCCGGCCTTGGTGGTGAAGTCCTTGATCTCGCCGATCTTGATCTTCTTCTTGTCGGCCTTGGTCTGCTCGGTGTAGCCGCCGAAGACCCACCACGCCGAGTCGTTGCGCGCGATGTCCTTGGTGTTCTTGGCGCCGTTCTGGCCCTTCGTGCCGACCGCGGCGAGCGAGGTGTCGTCGGGCTCGCCGTCCTTGTCGTCGTCGGACGTGCACCACTTGTCCTTGAGGATCGCCGGCGCGGACATGCCGATGATGGTCTTGGCGCCGTCGTCCTTGCGGTCGTCGAAGGCGATGAAGGTGTCCGGCGTCTGGACCTTCCAGTCCGGCGGGACGTCGAACGCGGTGCCCCACTTGGGGTTCACGACGACCTGCCACCCGTCGATCATGGGCTTCTCGTCGTCGGCGTCGCGCGCGTTCCCGTCGTCGCTCGGCGCCGGGCTCGGGTCCTTCTTCTCGGACTTCGCGGGCTTCGACGGGCCCGCCTCGTCGTTCTTGTCGTCATCGCCGCCGAAGACCAGGAAACCGGTGACGCCCGCCGCCACCACCACGGCGAGCGCCGCCACGATGGCGGTGACCTTCGTCTTGTTCCCGCCGCCCCCGCCCGGCCCGCCGACGGGCTGCTGCTGCGGCACCGGCGGCGGCGTCGGGACCGCCCAGTGCGACTGCTCGGGCTGCGAGTACGCGCCCGGTTGCGGCTGCTGGCCGCCCGCAGGCTGCTGGTAGCCCCCCGCCTGCTGCTGGTAGCCACCCGCGGACTGCTGGTATCCCGGCTGCTGATACGGGTTCGGCTGCTGGTACCCCGGCTGCTGGTACGGGTTCGGACTCTGGTCCTGCGGGTTCTGCTCGCCCCCGGGCGGCTGATTTTCTGGCCACATGGCCAGTAACCATAGAGGGGCGGGGGACCTGGTGCCATGCGCGGCCCCGGTGGGACGGGCCTCTGCCGGGCGACACGGGGAGAACCCGTGCAGAACGTGGAGGAACCGGAGCGCAAGGGGGGAATGCGTCAGGATTCCGTCGGGTCCCCGTGGGTGCGCACCGTGCTGAGGATCTTCATCACCGTCTCCTCGGGGATCTCGTCCTTCACGCCCCTGGCGCCGTAGAGGCTCCAGGCGACGTACTCGCCCGCCGCGTTCTTGAACCCGAAGGTGATCGCCTTGCCGTCCGTCGCGCACTTGCCCTTCATCGGGGTGTCCGTCGACCGGGCGCGGGCGATGCTGCCCTTGATGCCGGACTTGGTGGTGTACGGCTGTGCCTTCTCGTCGGACGTGAAGCTCTTCTTGTCCGGCTGGGTGTAGCCGGCGAATATCCACCAGCCGACCTGGTTGACCGCGACCTCGTCGGTGTTCTTCGCGCCGTTGGCGCCCTTCGTGCCCACGGCGGCGAGTTCGTGGTCCTCGGTCCTGCCGTCCTTGTCGTCGTCCGTGACGCACCACTTGGACTTGAGGTACGCGGGCGCCGACATGGTCATCAGCGGCTTGCCGGTCTCGTTGTCCTCGAAGGCGATCGCCGAGCCGGGGTTCTGCACCTCCCACTCCGGCGGCACGTCGAAAGCGGTGCCCCATTTCGGGTTCACCACGACGTGCCAGCCCTTGATGGTCGGCTTCGGACCGTCGTCCGTGCCGCGCCCGCTGTCGGAGCCTTCGCCGGTCGTGGGGCTCGGCTGCCGGGAGCCGGACGCGGGGGAGTCGGCCTTGGTGTCCTTGTCGTCCCCGCCGCTCAGCACCAGGTATCCGGTGACGCCCGCGGCGACGACGACGGCGGCCGCCGTCACCATCGAGACGATCTTGACCTTGTTGCGTCCGCCGCGGTCGCCGCCGCCACCGCTGCCGCTCGCCTGCGGGACCCCCATGGGCGCGGTCGGAGCGCTCCACTGGCCCGCCTGCGCCGCGTTGGGCTGCTGGTAGGGGTTCGGCGCCTGATAGCCCGGCTGCTGGTAGGGGTTCGGCTGCTGGTACCCCGGCTGCTGGTACGGGTTCTGACTCGGGTTCTGACCCTGTTCCTGCGGGTTCTGCTCGCCCCCGGGCGGCTGCTGTCCTGACCACATGGCCGGACACGATACGGGGACCGGTCATACAAGATCACAACGGCCCCGGATGCACGCCGGACTCCCCGGGGATCAGTCCTGGACGGGCTCGTACAGACGCACCGTCGCGGTGATCTCCCGTACCGTCTCGTCCGGCAGTTCGCCCTTGACCCCGGTCGCGCCGTGGAAGGACCAGGAGGCGAACCGGCCGTCGGAGTTCTTGAAGGCGAACACCGTGGCCTTGCCGTCCGAGCCGCACGTGCCCCGCTTCTTCGCGCCCGCCGAACTCGCCCTCACCAGCGTGCCCTTGAGGCCGGATTCCGTGGTGTACGTCTCGGTCGGCCCCATCGTCACCTTCTTCCGGTCCGGCTGCGTGTAGACGCCGTAGACCCAGTTGACCGCGTCGTGCCGCGCGGCCTCCTCGGTGCTCTTCACCCCGCGCCCGCCGCGCGTGCCCGCGGCCGCCAGTGCCGTGTCCTCCTTGATGCCGTCCTTGTCGTCGTCGCTCACACACCACTTCTCCTTGAAGTAGGCGGGAGCGGCGTAGGCGGCGAGGAACGGCGCCGTGTCGTCCTCGGCGTCCTTGTCCTCCACGACTCCGCCGGCCCAGTCCCGCGATTCCAGGGACCAGTCGGCGGGCACGTCGAACGCGATGCCGAGCTTGGGATTGACGACGACTTTCCAGCCGGGAACGGTCGGCTCGGGCATGCCGTCCCCGGTGCGCGGATTGGCGGTGGCGGTGGCCGTGGCGGTGGGGTCCGGCGAGGCGCTGGACTTCGCAGGGCCGGGCTTCGCGGAGTCGTCCTTGTCGCCGCCCAGGAGCAGGGCGCCGGTGACGCCCGAGGCGACGACGACGACGCCGGCCGCGACCAGGGCGATCAGCTTCGTGCGGTCGCCGCCGCCCCTGCCGCCGCCGGGAGGCTCGGGCGCCGCTCCCCGCGGGCCCCCGGGCATCGTCGGGGCGTTCCACGGGGCCTGCTGCCCGTAGGGGGTGGGCTGCTGGTACCCCGGCTGCCGGTACGGGTTCTGCTCCTGCTGGTCCCGGCCCTGCCGGTGCTGTCCCTGCTCGCCCCCGGGCGGCTGCTCTCCATGCCACATGGGCGTCAACCTTAGGTGACGGTGATCCACGTGCGCGCAGGTCCTGGCCAAGGATCGCTACCCGTGGGTAACATCGCGGCCATGAGCGCAGACCAGATGTCGATCGGCGAGATGCTCGCCGCCACGGTTCCGATGGCCCGGACCCTGAACCTCGAGTTCCGGGAGACCTCTCCGGACAGGGCCGTGGTGGCCCTGCCCGACCAGAGCGACTACCACAACCACGTCGGCGGACCCCACGCCGGCGCCATGTTCACGCTGGGCGAGTCCGCGAGCGGGGCCATCGTCCTCGCCGCGTTCGGCGCGGAGCTGTCGCGGGCGGTCCCGCTGGCCGTCAGCGCCGAGATCGCGTACAAGAAGCTGGCCATGGGCCCCGTGACGGCGACCGCCACCCTCGGCCGCCCGGCCACCGACGTGATCGCCGAACTCGACGCGGGCGAGCGCCCCGAGTTCCCGGTCACGATCGAGATCCGCCGCGAGGACGGCGCCGTCACCGGCGAGATGACGGTGGTGTGGACGCTGCGGCCCAACAATCCCAGCTGAGCGCCCCGCTCACTCGAACAGATGCGCACAGGCCCGTGGTTGTGTCCCCCGGACGCAACCACGGGCCTTGTTCAACTCATTGACACGAGTCATCCACGGACATAGTTTTCCCGCCGCCCCTCGTGGTGTCTAACGGCGTGTCAAGTCCTTCTGTCGCATAGTGCGTTCAAAGGGCGAACGACGACCCGCCATTGGCACGTGTACACGCTTCGTTTCGCACAGTCGTGTTCGCGCACCAGGCACAGAAGGAAGTGACGGCTCATGTCCCGTTCCGTGTCCCGGCGGTCGGCCCTCGGGCTGGCCGGCGGTGCGATCGCCGTGGCCGCCGCGGCCACCGCCGGAGTGGCGGTGCCCTCGCACGCGGCCGCCCGCACAAGACAGGGCCCCGGCGCGGGCCCCCGCGTCGAGTCCCTCGTCGGCAGGCTCACCCTCGACGAGAAGATCTCCCTGCTGCACGGCGCCACCGACCCCGAGGCCCTCGGGCAGGCGGGTTACGTTCCCGGCGTGCCGCGGCTCGGCATCCCGCCGCTGCGGCTCGCCGACGGGCCCGCGGGCGTGCGCGTCGCGGCCCGCGCCACCGCGCTGCCCGCCCCCGTCATGCTCGCCGCCGCCTTCGACCCGGCCCTCGCCCGCAGGTACGGCCAGGTCATCGGCCGCGAAGGGCGCGCCCTGAAACAGGACGTCCTGCTGTCCCCGATGGTCAACCTGATCCGCACCCCGTACGCGGGACGCAACTTCGAGACCTTCGGCGAGGACCCGCTGCTCGCCGCCGACATGGTGTCCGCGGAGATCAAGGGAATCCAGGGCGAGGGCCTCATCGCCACCGTCAAGCACTTCGCCCTGAACAACCAGGAGAAGGACCGCATGTCCATCGACGTGCGGGTCGACGAGCGCACCATGCACGAGACGGAGCTGCGCGGGTTCGAGGCGGCCGTCGCCGCGGGCACCGGCGCCGTCATGGGTGCGTACAACAAGGTCAACGGCACTTTCGCCTGCGAGAACAGGACGCTGCTGAGCGACATCCTGCGCGAGCGCTGGGGCTTCGAGGGGTGGGTGATGACCGACTGGACCGCCCAGCACAGCACGGCCGCCGCCCTCGCCGCGGGCCTCGACATGGAGATGCCCGAGGGCGTCTACTTCGGCGCCGCCCTCAAGAAGGCCGTCAGGAACGGCACCGTTCCCGAACCGCACGTCGACCGCTCCGTCCGCCGTGTCCTCGGCGTCATGGAACGGTTCGGCCTGCTCGACAAGAGCGCCCCGCCCCGTCCGGCACGTGATCCGAAGGCGGGGGCGGCGGTCGCGCTCGACGTCGCGAAGGCGGGCGCCACCCTGCTGCGCAACGCCCACGGGACCCTGCCGCTGAAGGGCCGGGCCGCCCGCGACATCGCCGTCATCGGGCCCACCGGACGCCACCCGTTCGTCAGCGGCGGCGGCAGCGCCCACGTGGTCCCCGACCGGGCGGACAGCCCCCTCCACGCCATCAGGGCACGTGCCGGACGCGGCGCCGACGTCACGTACGCGCTGGGCGAGGACCTCTACGGCAAGGCGATCCCGCGGCGCGAACTCAGCCCCGGTCTCGACGCCGAGGGCCAGCGGGTCGCCGCGGGCAAGGAGTGGACGTACGACGGGACGCTGACCCCGGCCGAGTCGGACGAGTGGACGCTCGTCATCCACTACTCGGGCGAGCGGCCGAAGGTCGAGCTCGACGGCGTCGAGCTCTATCCGAAGCAGCCCGGCGTCGGCGAGTTCTTCTCCGGCGGCCTCGTCTCCTCCGCGCCCGACGGGCTGAACGTCCGGCGCGCGACGCTGCCCCTCACCTCCGCCGGGCACCGGCTGCGGATCAGGGCCGAGGGCGGCGACCGCGGCCAGACGTTCCGGTTGCGCAGGATCACCGGCGCAACCCGTGCCGCGGACGTCGCCGCGGCGGTGCGGGCGGCACGGGGCGCGCACAGCGTCGTCCTCTTCGCGTACGAGGACGCGACCGAGGGCCAGGACCGCACGACCGTCGCGCTCCCCGGCCACCAGGAGGACCTGATCAGGGCGGTGACCGCCGCCAATCCCCGGACCACCGTGGTCCTCAACACGTCGTCGGCCACCTCCATGCCGTGGCTGGAGCGGACCGCCGCCGTGCTCCAGATGTACTACCCCGGGCAGGAGGGCGCGGCCGCCACCGCCGCCGTCCTGTTCGGCGACTGCGACCCCGGCGGCCGGCTCACCCAGTCCTTCCCGGTGGACGACGACCACCACTCGATGGCGGGCAATCCGCTGCGCTATCCCGGGGTGGGCGGTGTGGAGGAGTACTCGGAGGGCGTCCTCGTCGGCTACCGCTGGTACGACGCCGAAGGGGTGCGGCCGCTCTTCCCCTTCGGGCACGGGCTCTCGTACACCACCTTCGACTACCGGGATCTGTCGGTGCGCAGGGTGGGCCGGGGGCTGGACGTGACCTTCACCGTGCGCAACACCGGGAGGCGGGACGGCGTCACCGTCGCCCAGGTGTACGTCGGTCCTTCGCCGGACCTCGCGATGGAGCAGGCCGAGCGGGTGCTCGGCGGCTTCGAACGGGTCGCGCTGCGCGCCGGGCAGCGGCGGCGCGTCACCGTCCATGTCGACCGCAGGACCCTGTCGGCCTGGGACGCCGAACGCCACGGCTGGGTCCTCGGGACCGGTCGGCGCGCCATCCAAGTGGGTGTGTCGGCAGGCGAGTCGGTCCTCTCCGCGCACACCGTCGTCAAGGGAGCCGGTTCATGAGAATCGCGATACGTCGCGCCGCGTCCGCCGTCGCCGTCCTGGCGGCGGCCGCCGCGTCCTCACTCGTCCCGCTCCCGGCCCGGGCCGCGGACTCCACGCTGGTGCGCACTGACGCGGGCTGGGTGCGGGGTGAAACCACGGACGAGGGAAGGCAGTTCCTCGGCATCCCCTACGCGCGGCAGCCCGTCGGCGACCTGCGCTGGAAGGAACCCCGCCCCGTGAAGCCCTGGGGCGGCGTGCGCGGGGCTGCGTCATTCGGCAACCGCTGTGTGCAGAGCGCCAGTTGGGACCCCGGGTACGAGAACCCCAGCCACACCGAGGACTGCCTCGACCTGAACGTGTACGCGCCCGCGGGCCGCACGGCGGGACCGCGGCCCGTGATGGTGTGGCTGCACGGCGGCGGGCTCACCGCGGGCGCGGGCGAGGACATCGTGCCCGACACCTTCGCCCGCCGGACCGGAACCGTCGTCGTGACCGTCAACTACCGCCTCGGAGCCATGGGGTTCCTCGCCGCCGCGGGCCTCGACGGCGAGGCGTCCGACGGCGTCTCCGGCAACTACGGACTGCTCGACCAGCAGGCCGCCCTGCGCTGGGTGCGCGCCAACATCGGCCGGTTCGGCGGCGACGCGCACCGCGTCACCATCGCGGGCGAGTCCGCAGGCGGCCGCTCCGTCTGCACCCTGCTCGCCTCGCCCACCGCCCGCGGCCTGTACGGCGCGGGCATCGTGGAGAGCGGGGCGTACGGCGACTGCGCGGCCCGCGAGCGCGGGCCCGCGGTCCGCGACGGCGCCGCCTTCGCGAAGAAGGCGGGCTGCCCCGACCCGGCGACCGCGCTCGCCTGCCTGCGGAGGAAGCCCGCGAAGGACATCCTCGCCGCGCAGGCCGGGTTCGACTGGGGGCCGGTCACCGGTGGCGCCTTCCTGCCCGTGCAGCCGAAGGAGGCGTACGAGAACGGCGCCGCCGCCCGCGTGCCCGTGCTCAACGGCGCCAACAGCGACGAGGGCAACCTCTTCGCCTTCGCCCGGTTCGACGGCGCGGGCGCCCCGCTCACCGCCGAGCGGTACCCCGGCGCGGTCACCGAGGCGTACGGCCCCGATCTGGGCGGCCGTGTCCTGAAGGCGTACCCGCTCACGGAACACGCCTCGCCCACGCACGCGTTCGGCGCGGCGACCGGTGACCGGATGTTCGCCTGCACGGCCCTGCGCATGAACACGGCCCTGGCGCACCGCGGACCCGTCTACGCCTACGAGTTCGCCGACCGCACCTCGCCGCCCTTCGCGTCGCTGCGCGAGCTGGACACCGACTTCGACTTCGGCGCGACCCACGTCAACGAAGTCCAGTACCTCTTCAAGCACTTCGGTCTCGCATCGCCGCTCGACAAGGAACAGCGGGCGCTCGCCCGGCAGATGGAGCAGTACTGGGGATCGTTCGTCCGCACCGGTGTGCCGCGCGCCGACGGCGGGCCCGGCGCCCCCGACCAGCGCACCCGCCCCGGGCAGGTGCTCTCCCTGCGCACCGCGTCCGAGGGCGGCACCGGGATCAGCACCACGGTGCACGACGCGCACCGGTGCGACCTCTGGGACACCGTTCCGGCCGGGTGACCCCGTCCGGGTAGGCTGCCCGGCGTGCGTGCGCGGCCGAGCAGGCGCGCACGCCGGGCACACACACTGACACGGGAGGAACCGGCGTTGCACGTCCAGGAGTGGCTGGAGCAGGTACCAGCCGTCAGCATCTACGCGCTGGTGGGTCTCGTCATCGGCCTCGAGAGTCTGGGCATCCCGCTGCCCGGCGAGATCGTCCTCGTCTCGGCGGCGCTCCTCTCCTCCCAGCACGGTGACATCAACCCGGTGATCCTCGGGGCGTGCGCCACCGCGGGTGCCATCGTCGGCGACTCCATCGGGTACGCCATCGGACGCAAGGGCGGACGGCCGCTCCTCGCCTGGCTGGAACGCAAGTTCCCCAAGCACTTCGGCGCCGCGAACGTGGCGACCGCCGAGCGGTCGTTCCAGAAGTGGGGCATGTGGGCCGTCTTCTTCGGCCGTTTCATCGCCCTCCTGCGCATCTTCGCGGGCCCGCTCGCGGGTGTCCTGCGCATGCCGTACTGGAAGTTCCTGATCGCCAACGTCCTCGGCGGCATCGTCTGGGCGGGCGGCACCACCGCCGTCATCTACTACATCGGCGTGGTCGCCGAGGACTGGCTGAAGCGGTTCTCGTACGTGGGACTCGGCATCGCCGTCCTCATCGGCGTCGGCTCGATGCTGTTCGTCAAGCGCCGTGCGAAGAAGGCCGCTGCGGAGGCCGAGGCGGAAGCGGCCGCGGCAGGGACCCCGGTGACGGGGGTCCCGGTGGCCGAGCCGCAGCCCGTCACCGCCGCCGACTGAGAGCTCCGTCTCCGGTCAGCCCGCCGCGTGCGCGTCGCGGTGGGCCTTGGCCAGTTCCACGTACAACGTGCCGTTGAGCGAGATGCCCTCGCGCTCCTCGTCGGTGAGCGGCCTGCGCACCTTGGCGGGCACGCCCGCGACGAGTGAGCCCGGGGGCACCCGCATGCCCTGCGGCACCAGGGCCTGGGCGGCCACCAGCGAACCCGCGCCGATCACCGCGCCGTTCAGGACGGTGGCGCCCATGCCGATCAACGCGTCGTCCTCGACGGTGCAGCCGTGCAGGACGGCGTTGTGGCCGACCGAGACGCGCTCCCCGATCGTGATGGGGAAGCCGGGGTCGACGTGGAGGCTGCAGTTGTCCTGGATGTTGCTGTCGGCACCCACGACGATGGGCCCGCAGTCGGCGCGCAGCACCGCGCCGTACCAGGTGCTCGCCCCGGCCTGGAGGGTCACCTCACCGATGACGACGGACGTCGGCGCGGTGAACGCGTCCTGATCGATCTTCGGGTCCTTGCCGCCGATGCCGGTGATGAGTGCCTCGTGGCCCATCGGTCCGCTCCCTTTTTCCGTACGTCTGTGTGCCGTCGCGCCTGACGGCACGGTACGGGACGGGGGAGCGGGTGCGGCCGCGTGGGGTGAAGATCACAGGCCGGGGGCCTGCGGGGGGTGGAGGCACTGAGTAACGTGAGCGCGTGCCGAAGAACAGGAACACGTTCTCATCTCTTGCCGCCGCGCCCCGCAGGATCGCGCAGCGCGCCGTCCACGCGGGCTGGGGCTGGGTGCAGCGCACGGGCGCGGTGACCGCCGCGCATCCGGGGCGGCTGCGGTTCGGTGCGCTCGGCGAGGGCACGAAGCTCGCGTTCCCGCAGGGCACGGTCTTCGGGGAGCCGTGGATCAGGATCGGCGACCACTGCATCGTCGGCCAGCACGTCACGCTCACCGCGGGCATGATGCCCGACCTCGACCTCGGACCCGACCCGATCCTCCGCATCGGCAACGGCGTCGTGCTCGGCCGGGGCAGTCACGTCATCGCGGACACGACGGTATCCATCGGCGACGACTGCTACTTCGGTCCCTACGTGTACGTGACCTCCACCAACCACTCCTACGACGACCCGCACACGCCCATCGGCAAGCAGTGGCCGCGGATGGACCCGGTGGAGATCGGGCCCGGGTGCTGGGTGGGCACCGGTGCGGTGATCCTGCCGGGGGCGCGGATCGGGCGGAACGTGGTGGTCGCCGCGGGGGCGGTGGTCCGGGGGGAGGTGCCCGACCACGCCGTGGTGGCGGGGGCGCCCGCGAGGGTCGTCCGCACCTGGGACGCCGAGCAGGGATGGCAGCCGCCGCTGCGGACGCCCGCGCCGGTGCCGATTCCTGACGGCGTCACACCGGAACAGCTCGTCGCGCTCGGCGAACTGGGGGAGATGGGGCGGTTGGGCGAGTTGGGGGAGTTGGGGAAGCTGGACGAGGTCTGAGGCGGAGCGCCGGACAGCCGCCTCTGCCTCAGCTCGCCAGCAGGACCGTGCCGACCAGGGCGAGCCCCGCGCCCGCCGCCTGCACCCCGCGCAGACGTTCCTTCAGGACCGCACGCGCCGCCAGCGCCGTCACCACCGGGTAGACGGAGGAGAGGACCGCGGCGACGGTGACGGGGCCGCTCTGCGCGGCCATCGAGTACGTGCCGTTGGCGGCGACGTCCGCGAGGCCGACGAAGGCGAGAGCGGGGAGTGCCGCCCGCACGACGCCCATGCCGTACCGCTTGCCCCCGGAACCCGTGACACCTTCGGAGTCCTCGGAACCCTCGGTCGCGGGTCCTTCCGCGTCTGGGGCCTCGGGAAGCGCCCTCCCGCCCCGCCGCACGGAGACGAACAGCGCCGCGCCGCCCGCCGCCACGTTCGTCACCCGCTGCACGAACAGCGCGAGGAACAGCCCGGTCAGGCTGCTCGACGCCTCGGCGATCAGCGCCATCACGCCGCCGAACCCGAACGCGGCGAGGAGGGTGAGCAGGACGGCCCGCCGCTGCACGGGAGCGCCCCGCACTTCGGGCCCGCCCGCGAGCACGATGCCCGAGACCGCGACGGCGATGCCCGCGAACTGGGCGAGGCCCGGCCGTTCGCCCAGCACGAGACCGACACCGACGGGTACGGCGACGCCGAGCGACCCGAGCGGCGAGACGACGCCCATCGGGCCGAGGGCCAGGGCCTTGTAGAAGGCGAGCATGGCGACGGGCCCGACGAGGCCGGCGGCCACCGCGAACCACAGCCGCGGCCCCCACTCGGTCCACCCGCCGGTCGCGATCACCACGGCTCCGAGCACCGCCACCGCGATGGTCTGCGAGACGACCACCACGGTGAGGGCGGGGACGCGCCGCGTCAGCATTCCACCGCCGAAGTCGGCGAGGCCCCACAGCAGACTGGTGGCCAGGGCGAACAGTGCGGTCATCAGGGAGCCTCGCAGTACAGTGTGTTGAACCATCCGGGAGCTTCGGGTGCACCACACCGTAGTTCAGTATCCTGAACCCTGTCATACAAAATATTGGACGGAATGTGTCGGACCTCGACCAGCTGACCCAGTCGCTCGCCCGTAACCTCAAGCGCTGGCGCAACGAGCGGGGCTTCACGCTCGACGCGCTCGCCGCCCGCGCGGGCGTGAGCCGCGGCATGATCATCCAGATCGAGCAGGCCAGGACCAACCCGAGCGTGGGCATCACGGTGAAGCTCGCGGACGCGCTGGGCGTCAGCATCACCACCCTCCTCGACTACGAACAGGGCTCACATGTCCGGCTCGTGCCCCCGGAGCAGGCGGTCCGCATGTGGTCCACGGAGGCCGGCAGCAGCACGACGCTCGTCGTGGGGGCCGAGGCGCGCGGGCCGTTCGAGCTGTGGTCGTGGCGCCTGATGCCGGGCGAGGGCAGCGACTCCGACGCCCACCCGCCGGGCACCATCGAGCTGCTGCACGTCACGCGCGGCGAACTGACGCTCGTCGTGGACGGCACGGAGCACACCGTCCCCGCCGGGACCGGCGCCACCTTCGAGGCCAACGCGCCGCACGGCTACCACAACAAGGGCGCCGAACCGGTCGAGATGACCATGTCGGTCTCGGTGCCGCCGGCGCACGCGGGCTCCTACTGAACGCCCGGAAGAGCGGCTCGGCGCGAGGCCGAAGCCGCCCGGTTCCTTCATGCCCTCGATGAGCGCCTACCGGCAGACCCCTTCCGCGCGCAGCCGCGCGACGTCGTCCGGGCCGTGGCCCAGCTCGGCGAGGATCGCGGCGGTGTGCTCGCCCGCCTCCGGCACCGGGTCCATGCGCGGGGCGACCCCGGAGAGGATGGCCGGGGGCAGCAGGGCCTGTACGGGCTCGGACGTGCCCGGCACGCGGATGTCCTGCCAGCGTCCGCGCTCGGTGAGCACCGGATGGGCCAGGAACTCGTGCACCGAGTTGACCCCGGCGTTGGCGATGCCCGTACGGTCGAGCAGCTCCATCGCCGCGTCGCTGCCGAGCTCCGCGAACCGCTCGGAGATGATCGCGTCGAGTGCGTCGCGGTGCTCCACGCGGTCGGAACCGGTGACGAAGCGAGGGTCGTCGGCCAGCTCGGGCCGCCCGAGGAACTCGCGGCACAGGGCGACCCATTCGCGCTCGTTCTGCACCGAGAGGAGGACGTCCTTGCCGTCGGCGGCCGTGAACGGGCCGTACGGCGCGACCGTCGCGTGCCGGGCGCCGACCCGGGGCGGCTGGGTGCCGCCGTACCGCGTGTAGTAGGCGGGCTGCCCCATCCACTCGGCGAGCGCGTCGAAGAGGGACACCTCGACGGCCGGGGCACGCCCCGTCGTCGCCCGTGTGTACAGCGCCGACAGGATGCCGCTGTACGCGTACATCCCCCCGGCGATGTCCGCGACGGAGATCCCCGCGCGCGCCGCCTCGTCCGGGGTGCCGGTGAGCTGGAGCAGCCCGGTCTGGCACTGCAGGAGCAGGTCGTACGCCTTGCGGTCGGCCCACGGCCCGTCCGTGCCGTAACCGCTGACGGTGCACGTGATCAGGGACGGGTGGCGCTCCCGCAGCTCCGCCGCGCCGAACCCGAGCCGCTCGGCCGCGCCCGGCGCGAGGTTCTGCACGAACACGTCGGCGCCCGCGACGAGCTCCGCGAGGATCGCCAGGCCCGGTTCCGACTTCAGGTCGAGGGTGATCGACTCCTTGGACCGGTTGAGCCAGACGAAGTAGCTGGCCTGCCCCCGCACGGTGGTGTCGTACCGCCGTGCGAAGTCGCCGCCGCCGGGCCGCTCGACCTTGATGACCCTGGCGCCCAGATCGGCGAGCTGCCGGGTGGCGAAGGGCGCGGCGACGGCCTGTTCGAGACTGACGACGGTGACACCGGCGAGGGGCAGGCGAGGGGGAGGCGGCATGCGACGTTCCTGTCCGACTGGATTTCTATTAATCCCAACGGGTGGCTCGAATTCAGATTGTCGGCGGCGGACCACAAGAATGACCAACCTCACGGCCGTTGGAGGTCTCGTGTCCCGCTCCACCTCGTCCCCGCCGAAGATGACCACGCTGGGGTGTGCTCTCTTCGCGACCCGGTGGCTCCAAGCACCCCTGTACTTCGGCCTGGTGGCCGCGCAGGGGGTGTACGTCTACAAGTTCTTCAACGAGTTGTGGCACCTCATCCATCACGTCATCAGCGGGCATGCCGACGAGACGCACGTCATGCTCGCCGTCCTCAAGCTCGTCGATGTGGTGATGATCGCCAATCTGCTCATCATGGTGATCGTCGGAGGGTACGAGACGTTCGTCTCGCGCATCGGACTCCAGGGCCACCGGGACCAGCCCGAGTGGCTCTCGCACGTCAATTCCAACGTCCTGAAGGTCAAGCTCGCCACCGCCATCGTGGGCATCTCGTCGGTGCATCTGCTCCAGATGTTCGTCGACGTGCACCACACACCCCGGCACGACCTGCTGTGGGGAACGGTCATCCACATGGCGTTCATCGCCTCCGCGGCGATCCTCGCCTACATGTCCGGGCCCATGGCGGCCCACGAGGCCAGGGCGCGTGCCGTGAAGGACGCCGGGCGGGCCGCCGTCATCCCCGCGCAGCGGGACGGCGGGGCCGACGGTGGAGGCGGTGACGGCGGTGCGGCGGCCGAGCTCTCGACCGGCGCGGAGGAGCGCATCGAGGCCGCCGGGTTCCCGTCGAGGAAGGTCCTTGAGATGTTCGACGAGGGGCATCTGCGGTCGCCCGAACCACAGGTGATCACCCGCCTCGGCAAGGTCGACTTCGTCACCCGCAAGGCGAACGTGGTGCTGCTCGGCGGGCCCGGCACCGGCAAGACGCACCTGGCGGTCGCCCTCGGCGTACGCGCCTGCCAGGCCGGCCACCGGGTGCTGTTCGCGACCGCCGCCGAGTGGGGCGCCCGGCTCGCCGACGCGAAGGCCGCGGGACGGCTGCGCGAGGAACTGGCCGGCCTCGACGCGTACCCGGTGCTCGTCATGGACGAGGTCGGCTACGTGCCCTTCGAGACCGACGTCGCCCACCTCCTCTTCCAGCTCGTCTCGCACCGCTACGAGCGGGGCTCGCTGATCGTCACCGGCAACCGGCCGCTCGGCCGCTGGGACGAGGCGTTCGGCGACAGCGCGACGGCGTCCGCGACGGTGGACCGGCTGGCCCACCACGCGGAGGTCGTCACCCTCGACGCGGACAGCTACCGCACGCGCCGCCTGGACGGCACGCAGGTCATGGGCGCGGGCGGCACGGGGGCAGGGGCGGGATCCGCCACGGGTTTCTGAGCGGACGCACGACGGCGACGGTACGTCCCGTCGCCGTCGCCCGGCGCCCCGGCCTGCGGTGCGATTCGGACGCGAGCCCGACGACGGGCCGACGCACGCATGCAGCACGCAGTTCAGGCGGCGCCGTCACCGTGCTGATGAGGTGCCGGCGCGGAGCCGCAGCGGCACCGACCGTCGACTCCCCGTCTCCGTCGTCGTCCCCACCGAACCGAGAAACGGAACCGTCATGCCCTCGACGCCGCTCGTCGCGACCCCCACCACTTCGTACGTCACCTCCATCGCGGACACCACCGAACAGATCAGGGCGGCCCAGCGGCTGCGCCACCGCGTCTTCGCCGAAGAGCTCGGCGCCGCCCTCGACACGCCCCTGCCCGGCCACGACATCGACACGTTCGACGACCTCGCCGACCACCTGATAGTCACCGACACCTCGACCGGCGACGTCGTCGGCACGTACCGGATGATCCCGCCGGGACGGGCCGAGCACTCCTACTCGGACGGCGAGTTCGAGCTCGTCGCCCTCAACGCGCTGCGGTCGTCCACCGTCGAGGCAGGCCGGTCCTGCGTCCACCCCGACCACCGCTCCGGCGCCGTGATCAACCTGATGTGGTCCGCGCTCGCCCGCTACGTCCTGCTCTCCGGCCACCGCTACCTGGCAGGCTGCGCCTCCGTCCCGCTCGCGGACGGCGGGCGCGCCGCGACCGCCGCCTGGCTGCTCGGCACGGCCAAGCACGCGGCACCGCCCGAGCTGCGCGTCCACCCCCGGCGCCCCTGGACCCCCGGCGGCCCGGCACCGGAACGCCCGACCTACGCCGACCTGCCGCCCCTGCTGCGCGGCTACCTCCGGCTCGGCGCGTGGGTGTGCGGGGCCCCCGCCCACGACCCGGAGTTCGACGTCGCGGACTTCTTCGTCCTCCTCGACACGGAACGCCTCAGCGCACGCCACCGCCGCTACTTCCTCGGCGAGGACGCGTGATGAGCGCGTGGACGGTCGACCGCGGCTGTCCGGCGTCCTGTGCCACCGAACCGGACCCGCGCGTGCCGCTCGGTGAACTAGCGCGCCGGTACGCCACGTTGACGTACGCCCTGACACGGGCCGTGGCCCGCGGCGACCGGCTCGCCGAACCCGAGGTCCTCCGGACCGAGGCGCGCGCGGTACTCGGCGCGCTCGGGGTGGGCGTGGAGCGCGTGGAGGGGTCGCCGAGTGCTGAGCGTGTGCCGTTCAGTGTGCGGGCGGACGGGGTGGGCACCCTCGTCGTCGCCAACCACATCTCCTGGCTCGACGTCGTCGCCCTGCTCGCCGTCGAGCCGGTGAGCGTCCTCGCCAAGCGCGAGGTCGGCCGGTGGCCGGTGGTCGGCGCGCTGGCCCGGCGTGCGGGCACGCGGTTCATCGACCGGGACGGCAGCCCGCGCGGACTGCCCTGCCTCGTCGCGGAGTTGGCCGACGCCCTGCGCGCCGGCACGTCGGTGCTCGTCTTTCCCCAGGCGACGACGTGGTGCTCGGTGACGGGTGGCCGGTTCCGGCGGGCGGCCTTCCAGGCGGCGGTCGACGCGGGCGCGCCCGTCCGTCCGGTGACGGTCGAGTACCGCCAGGGCGGTGGGCCGAGCACGGCCGCCGCCTTCCTCGGCGAGGAGGACTTCACCGCGTCGCTGCGCAGGGTGGCGGGCGCCCGCGGCCTGAGCGTACGGGTCACGGCGAGCACTGCGCTGTGGGGCACCGACCGACGCGTGCTGGCCGCTGCGGCGAGGCGCGCCGTTCTGGGGACCGACCCTTCGACCGCGGCCTCCTGTGGTCCGTTTGCACCGAGTTGCCGCGAAGCGGCGCTCGCCCGGAAGGGTCCCTATCGGTAGCGGAGTTGAGAGGGTACGCTGAGTAACAGCCCGTGATCTGTTGTTGCCGTTAGCGCTGCGATGACCTTCCGGCGACCTCTCGGGCCCGGAGTGGGCCCCCACGCCAGCGGCTGCTTTCAGTGGAACTCTGCTTCCGTCCCGTAGCACCGCACGAAGGGCCGCGCGGCGGATCCGGACTCCGCGTCCGCCGCCGCCTGTCCTTCGAACCGGCGCACCAAGGCATTGGACCTGCCATGCGCGACTACTTCGCGGACGACCTCCTGCTCATCATGCCCACCGCCCACAGCCCCGGCGTGCGGCTTTCCGGCGAGGTCGTGAGCACACATCGCGGGCCGCTGGCTCTCGCGCTGACCGACCAGACCCAGAGCAACGGCCGGGGCCGTACGCAGGCGGACGAGATCCTCATCGACCTCACCGGCGTCCACTACCTGGCCAACAGCGGCCTGGAGACCCTGGTCGCCTTCGCCGTCCATCTCCAGCCCCCGCAGTGCCTGGTGGTGCGCGCCACCCCGGGACTGGACCTGCGTGACCGGATCGCGGCGCGCGGCTGGGACCGCATGGATACGTTGCGGCTCGACGAGATCTCCGGCGCGTAGCGGCACCGCCGAGGCCGGGCCGCGTGCCGCGCGCACGCGGCCTACTCCTTGCGTCCGGACCCCGTGGAGCCCCGCACCACCAGTTCCGGCATGAAGACGAACTCGCCGTGCGGCGCGGGCGTCCCGCCGATCTCCTCGAGCAGCGCGCGGACCGCCGCCTGGCCCATGGCCTGTACGGGCTGGCGGATCGTGGTCAGCGGCGGGTCGGTGAACGCGATGAGCGGCGAGTCGTCGAAGCCGACGACCGAGACGTCCCGCGGCACGCTCAGGCCCAGGTCGCGGGCGGCGCGGATCGCACCGAGAGCCATCATGTCGCTGGCGCACACGATGGCGGTGCAGCCGCGGTTGATGAGGGTGGTGGCCGCGGCCTGGCCGCCCTCCAGGGTGTAGAGGGAGTGCTGGATCAGCTCCTCCGACGCCTCGTCGTCCAGGCCCAGGCGCTCCAGCAGGCCGAGCCGGAAGCCCTCGATCTTGCGCACGACAGGGACGAACCGCTTGGGACCCACCGCGAGGCCGATGCGCGTGTGGCCGAGCGACGTCAGGTGCGTGACGGCGAGGCGCACGGCGGCGCGGTCGTCGGTGGAGACGAAGGGGGCCGCCACGTCCGGCGAGAAGCCGTTGACGAGGACATAGGGAACACCCTGGGCACGCAGCACCTCGTACCGCTCCGTGTCGGCGGTGGTGTCGGCGTGCAGGCCCGAGACGAAGATGATGCCGCTGACACCGCGATCGACGAGCATCTCGGTGAGCTCGTCCTCGGTGGAGCCGCCGGGAGTCTGCGTCGCGAGGACCGGCGTGTACCCCTGGCGGGTCAGAGCCTGCGCGATGACCTGCGCGAACGCGGGGAAGATCGGGTTGTCCAGCTCGGGCGTGATGAGGCCGATGAGCCCCGCGCTGCGCCGGCGCAGCCGTACCGGGCGTTCGTACCCGAGCACGTCGAGGGCGGCGAGCACCGCCTCGCGGGTGCCGACGGCCACCCCGGGCTTGCCGTTGAGGACGCGGCTCACGGTGGCTTCACTGACCCCCGCGTGGGCTGCGATGTCGACAAGCCGTGCGGTCATGGCACTGGACTGTACCTGTCATCGAGGTGATTGCCCACTGTCTGTCAGTTCTTGTGGAAGCTTGCGGAAAGAGCTGTCTTGCAAGAGCCTTGCAGTCGCCTTCATCGCCTCCGATGTCCCCGCGCTCTCCACTCAAGCGCCGATGTCAGCCGCTCAGCGGCCCTGTCAAGCGCGAGTCGGGCCACGGTAAGGACACGCAGATGTAACGATCGCTGGCCCTTGCAGAAATTTTCCGCAAGGTCTTTCGGCAAGATTCCAACGCTGTTACGTTCCTGGCAACCCGGCGCCGCCGTCCAGAGCGGCCAGCAGGAGGCACCTCTTCGTCTCCCTTGATTCCGGGATCAGTTGAAGGAGTTCACATGCGGCGTGGCATTGCGGCCACCGGGCTGATCGCGGCCCTGGCCCTGACAGCGGCAGCGTGCGGGGGCGACGACGAGGGCAGCGGCGGCAGCAAGGGCGGGAAGCTCTCCGGCACCGTCACCTTCTGGGACACCTCGAACGACGCCGAGAAGGGCGCGTACGAAAAGATCGCCAAGGGCTTCGAGAAGCTGCACCCGGACGTCGAGGTCGACTATGTGAACGTCCCGTTCGGCGAGGCCAACGCCAAGTTCAAGAACGCCGCGGGCGGCAACTCCGGCGCACCCGACGTGATGCGCACCGAGGTCGCCTGGACCCAGGACTTCGCCTCGCTCGGCTACCTCGCCCCGCTCGACGGCACCGTCGCGCTCGACAAGGCGGACGACTACCTCCCGCAGGCCGCCGCGAGCACGAAGTTCAAGGGCAAGACGTACGCCGCCCCGCAGACCATCGACACCCTGGCGCTCTTCTACAACAAGAAGATGCTCAAGGACGCCGGCGTCGAGGTGCCGACCTCCTTCGACGAGGTCAAGTCCGCCGCGAAGAAGATCAGGTCGAAGTCCGGCAAGACCGGCCTCTACCTGCGCGGCGACGACCCGTACTACTACCTCCCGTACCTCTACGGAGAGGGCGGCGACCTCCTGGACACCAAGAACAAGAAGGTCACGGTCGACGAGCCCGAGGGCGCCGAGGCCTTCTCGGTGATGAAGGACCTCGTCGACTCCAAGGCGGCGGTCACCGACGCGAGCGACGGCTACAACAACCAGCTCAACGCCTTCAAGGACGGCGACGTCGCCATGGCGCTCGACGGCCCGTGGTCCATCCAAGGAGCTTTGCAGGGCAAGGAGTTCAAGTCCGACAAGGGCAACCTCGGTGTCGCACCCGCCCCGGCGGGCAGCGCGCGCCAGGGCGCCCCGCAAGGCGGCTGGAACCTCGCCGCCTACGCCGGCTCCGGCAACCTCGACGCGTCGTACGAGTTCATCAAGTACATGAGCTCCGCCAAAGTGCAGCAGCAGACCACCGAGCAGCTCAGCCTGCTGCCGACCCGCACCTCCGTCTACGACGTGAAGTCCGTCAAGGACAACCAGATGGTGCAGTTCTTCAAGCCCGCCGTCGCCAAGTCCGTGCAGCGGCCGTGGATCCCGGAGGCCAACGCGCTCTTCGAGCCGATCCGTCTGCAACTGGAGAAGGTGCTCAGCGGCAAGTCCTCGCCCGAGAAGGGCGCCAAGGGCATCGGTGACGCCTACCGCAAGCTCCTCAAGGACTACAAGTAGGAACAGGGAGGGCTGACCGACCCATGGCTGTCGAGACCGGCCGGTCGGTGGCGAAGGCCGCGGATGCCGAGGGCATCCGCGGCCGCGGCCACCGGCCCGGCAAGAAACCGGGGCGGCTGCGCAGGACGTTCGCGACTCACTGGTACGCGTGGGCCATGGTCGCCCCCGTGGTGACCGTGATCGGCGTGATCGTCGGCTACCCGCTGGTGCGCGGCATGTATCTGTCGACGACCAACGCCAACGAGGCGAACGTCGAGCGGCACATCGGCGTCAATGACATCCCCGCCACGTACGAGTCCGTCGGGCTCGACAACTATCGGGCGATCCTCTCCGACGGCGTCTTCTGGGACCGCCTCACCTGGACCGTGGTGTGGACCGTCTCCTGCGTCGCGCTGTCCTTCGCGCTCGGTCTCGCGCTCGCCACCATGCTCAACCGCAAGCTGGCGGGGCGCTCCTTCTACCGGATGGCGCTGATCCTGCCGTGGGCCGTGCCGGCCTTCGTCTCCGTCTTCACCTGGCGCCTGCTCTTCAACGAGAAGAAGGGCCTGCTGAACAAGCTTCTCGCGGGCGGCGGCATCGACGCGGTCCCGTGGCTCAACGACCCGACCTGGGCGAAGATCTCCGTGATCACCGTCAACGTCTGGCTGGGCGTGCCGTTCATGCTGGTCGCCATGCTCGGCGGGCTCCAGTCCATACCGGGCGAGCTGTACGAGGCGGCCGAGATGGACGGCGCCAACGCCTGGCAGCGCTTCCGCCACATCACCCTGCCGGGGCTGCGCACCGTGGCCAGCACGGTGATCCTGATCAGCGGCATCTGGACCTTCAACATGTTCCCGGTGATCTTCCTGCTCACCAGGGGAGGCCCGGGAGACGCCACCGAGATCCTGGTGACGTACGCCTACCGGCTCTCGTTCGTCGTCAGCCCACGCGACTTCGCGGGCTCCGCGGCCTGGGGCGTCCTCATCCTCGCCCTCCTGTCGATCATCGCGGTGGCCTACCGCCGCGCGCTCCGCAAGCAAGGAGAGGTGTGGTGACCACCGTGGAAACGAAGGAGACCACCCCGGCGGAGCCCGCGTCGGCGAAGAAGCGCAGGCCCAGAGGGCGGGAGGAGCGCGGCCCGCTCGCCTCGGTCGCCCTGCACGTCACCCTGCTGCTCGCCAGTGCCGTCGCGGTCCTGCCGCCCCTGTGGCTCCTGGTCACGTCGTTCAAGCCGCAGAGCGAAGCGTTCTCCACCGACCTGGTGAAGGACTTCACGTTCGGCAACTACGACCACGTCCTCAACGACACCGAGTTCCCGAACTGGCTCCTCAACTCCCTCTTCGTGGTGGGCCTGACCACGGTGATCGGCGTCTTCATCTCGGCGACGACCGGGTACGCGGTGAGCCGCTTCAAGTTCCCCGGCATGCGGCCCCTGATGTGGCTCCTCCTCATCACCCAGATGTTCCCGGTCGCGGTGCTCATCGTGCCGCTGTACAACCTGCTCGCCAGTCTCGGACTGCTCAACCAGCCCGTCGGGCTCGTCGTCACGTATCTGACGATCGCCGTGCCGTTCTGCGCCTGGATGATGAAGGGGTACTTCGACACCATCCCGGTCGAGATCGACGAGGCGGGACGGGTGGACGGACTCAACCCGTTCGGCACCTTCTGGCGGCTCATCGTGCCGCTCGCCAAGCCGGGCCTCGCCGTCACCGGGTTCTACAGCTTCATCACCGGCTGGGCCGAGGTCGCCTACGCGTCCGCCTTCATGACCGGCGAGGAGAACCTCACGCTCGCCGGCGGCCTGCAGACCTTCGTCAACCAGTACACCAGCGACTGGGGCTCGCTGACCGCGTCCGCGGTGATCGTCGCGGTGCCCGCCGCGGTGATCTTCGGCTTCGCCCAGCGCCACCTGGTCTCCGGTCTGACGGCGGGCGCGACGAAGTCCTGAGGCGTCCTGTTCCGAGGCGTCCCGCTCCACGGCGTCCCGCCGCTCCACCACACTCGATCCCCAGGGAAGACATGACCCAGCATCTCGCTGCCCCTGCCGCCCCCACCACCGAGACGCGCACGGACTGGTGGCGCGACGCGGTGATCTACCAGGTCTATCCGCGCAGCTTCGCCGACGGCAACGGCGACGGCATGGGAGACCTGGAGGGCATCCGCAGCCGGCTGCCGTACCTCAGGGACCTCGGCGTCGACGCCGTCTGGCTCAGCCCCTTCTACGCCTCGCCGCAGGCCGACGCCGGTTACGACGTCGCCGACTACCGCGCCATCGACCCGATGTTCGGCAGCCTCCTCGACGCCGACGCGGTCATCCGCGACGCCCACGAGCTGGGCCTGCGCATCATCGTGGACCTGGTTCCGAACCACTCCTCCGACCGGCACGACTGGTTCCGCCGCGCGCTGGACGAGGGTCGGGGATCGCCGCTCCGCGAGCGCTACCACTTCCGCCCCGGCAAGGGCGCCGACGGCGAACTCCCGCCCAACGACTGGGAGTCCATCTTCGGCGGCCCCGCCTGGACTCGGGTGCCCGACGGCGAGTGGTACCTCCACCTCTTCGCGCCCGAACAGCCCGACTTCAACTGGGAACACCCCGCCGTCCAGGACGAGTTCCGCTCGATCCTGCGCTTCTGGCTCGACATGGGGGTCGACGGCTTCCGCGTCGACGTGGCCCACGGCCTGGTCAAGGAGGCCGGCCTCCCCGACATCGGTCACCACGACCAGCTCAAGCTGCTCGGCAACGACACCATGCCGTTCTTCGACCAGGACGGCGTGCACGCGATCTACCGCAGCTGGCGCACGGTGCTGGAGGAGTACGCGGGCGAGCGCATCCTCGTCGCCGAGGCGTGGACGCCGACCGTCGAACGCTCCGCTCATTACGTGCGGCCCGACGAGATGCACCAGGCCTTCAACTTCCAGTACCTGGGCACCTCTTGGGAAGCGGCCGAACTGCGCGAGGTCATCGACGCGTCGCTGGCCGCGATGGAACCCGTGGGCGCCCCCGCCACCTGGGTGCTCTCGAACCACGACGTGACCCGGCACGCCACCCGCCTCGCCAACCCGCCGGGCCTCGGCACCCAGCTGCGCACCGCGGGCGACCGCGAGCTGGGTCTGCGCCGCGCCCGCGCGGCGACCCTGCTGATGCTGGCGCTGCCCGGCTCCGCGTACCTGTACCAGGGTGAGGAGCTCGGCCTGCCCGACGTCACCGACCTGCCCGACGAGGTGCGCCAGGACCCGTCGTTCATCCGCGCCGAGGGGCAGGACGGCTTCCGGGACGGCTGCCGGGTGCCCATCCCGTGGACCAAGGACGGCTCTTCGTACGGCTTCGGTTCGGGCGGCAGCTGGCTGCCGCAGCCCGTGGGGTGGGGCGAGCTGAGCGTGCAGGCGCAGACGGGCGACCCCGGCTCGACCCTGGAGCTGTACCGCAGCGCCCTCGCCGTGCGCCGCGCGGAGCCGGGGCTCGGCGCGGGCGGCGCCGTCGAGTGGCGCGACGCCCCAGAGGGCGTGCTCGTCTTCGCCCGCGACGGCTTCGTGTGCACCGTGAACACCACCGCTGAGACAGTCGGTGTCCCGGCTCCCGGCCGTGTCCTGCTCGGCAGCGAGGAGGCGGAGATCGCGGACGGGGTCGTGCACCTGCCCGCCGACACCACCGTCTGGTGGGCAGTGTGACGCTGCCCTCCGCGCCGCGGGACGCCCACCGGGGCGCCCCGCGGCTCCTGGACATCGCGGCGCAGGCCGGCGTCAGCGAGGCCACGGCGAGCCGGGTCCTGAACGGCAGGGCGGGGGTCGCGACCGGCACGAGACGCCGGGTCCTCGCCGCCCTGGACGTCCTCGGCTACGAACGGCCCACCCGGCTGAAACGACGCAGCGCCGGACTCGTCGGTCTGGTCATCCCCGAGCTGACCAACCCGATATTCCCCGCCTTCGCGCAGGTCATCGAGCAGGTCCTCGCCGGGCACGGCTACACCCCGATGCTCTGTACGCAGATGCCCGGCGGTGCCACCGAGGACGAGCTCGTCGAGCAGTTGGAGGACCGCGGTGTCAGCGGCATCATCTTCCTGTCGGGCCTGCACGCCGACATGACGGCCGACACCGCGCGCTACCGCGAACTGGCGCACCGCAAAGTGCCGTTCGTCCTCATCAACGGATACAACGAGGACATCCCGGTCTCCTTCGTCTCGCCCGACGACCGCTCCGCGGTGCGCATGGCCGTACGCCACCTCGTCGACCTGGGTCACGAGCGGATCGGCCTGGCCGTCGGACCGACCCGGTACGTGCCCTCGCGCCGCAAGGCGGAGGGGTTCGTCGCGGCCCTGCACGGCATGCTCGGTCTGCCGCGGGCGGAGGCCGAACGCCTCGTGCAGCGCACGCTGTTCACGGTCGAGGGCGGGCAGGCCGCCGCCGGTGCCCTCCTCGACCTCGGGTGCACGGCGATGGTGTGCGGCAGCGACCTGATGGCGCTCGGCGCCGTCAGGACCGTGCGCGAACGCGGCCTCACCGTGCCCGGCGACGTCTCCGTGGTCGGCTTCGACGACTCCCAGCTCATCGCCTTCACCGATCCGCCGCTGACCACCGTGCGCCAGCCGGTGCAGGCGATGGCGACCGCCGCGGTGGGCGCGCTCCTGGAGGAGATCGACGGAAATCCCGTGCAGCGCACGGAGTTCGTGTTCCAGCCGGAGCTCGTCGTGCGCGGGTCCACCGGGGTGTGCCCAGAGGGTTGACCCCGTGCGGGGGGCGTCCTACGGTCCAACCCGCAACAACTTGTGCTGACTTGCTGCAAGTACTTGCTGAGGGCTGGCTTGTCGAAGGAAGCACTCGCTGAAGGTTGGTTCTCCCCACGCGCAGGAGGTTCCCCATGACCGCCCGGACCACGCAGAGCCGCAGAGCCACCGCGACCACGCTCGCCCTGATGGTGGGTGTCGCGGGCAGTGTCGTCGCCGGGGCCCCCGCGTCCCAGGCCGCCCCGCCCGGCGCGAAGGACGTCACCGCCGTCCTGTTCGAGTGGAACTTCAAGTCCGTCGCGAAGGCCTGCACGGACCGGCTCGGCCCGGACGGCTACGGATACGTGCAGGTGTCGCCGCCCCAGGAGCGCATCCAGGGCGACGCCTGGTGGACCGCGTACCAGCCGGTCAGCTACAAGATCGGCTCCCGGCTCGGCGACCGCGCCGCGTTCAAGAGCATGGTCGACACCTGCCACGCGGCCGGGGTGAAGGTCGTCGCCGACGCGGTGATCAACCACATGACGAACGCGTCCGGCACCGGCTCGGCGGGCTCCGGCTTCACCAAGTACGACTACCCGGGCACGTACTCGTCCGCCGACATGGACGACTGCAAGTCCGCCATCAACAACTACCAGGACCGCTGGAACGTCCAGCACTGCGAGCTCGGCGGCCTCGCCGACCTCGACACCGGCGAGAACCACGTGCGCGGCCGCATCGCCACGTACCTCAACGACCTCCTCTCGCTCGGCGTGGACGGCTTCCGCATCGACGCGGCCAAGCACATGCCCGTCGACGACCTGAAGAACATCAAGTCGCGGCTGAGCAACCCGAATGTCCACTGGAAGCAGGAGACGCTGTACGGGGCCGGCGAGGCCGTATCTCCGAGCGAGTACACCGCGACCGGCGACCCGCAGGAGTTCCGCTACGCCTGGGACCTCAAGCGCGTCTTCAAGGACGAGAAGCTCGCCTACCTGAAGAACTACGGCGAGGGCTGGGGCTACATGCCGAGCGGCACCAGCGCGGTGTTCGTCACCAACCACGACACCGAGCGCCATGGCCAGACCCTCAGCTACAAGGACGGCGCCGACCACACGCTGGCGCACGTCTTCATGCTGGCCTGGCCCTACGGCTCGCCCGACGTCCACTCCGGCTACGAGTTCAGCAGCACGGACGCCGGGCCGCCCAACGGCGGCCAGGTGAAGGCCTGTTACAGCGACGGGTGGAAGTGCCAGCACGCCTGGCCGGAGATCCGCGGCATGGTCAAGTTCCGCAACGCCGCGCGCGGCGCGTCCGTCACCGACTGGTGGGACAACGGCAACGACACGATCGCCTTCGGCCGCGGCGACAAGGCGTACGTCGTCATCAACCACGAGGGTGCCACCGTCAACCGCACCTTCCAGACCTCCCTGGCGGCGGGCACGTACTGCGACGTGCAGAGCGGCAGGAGCGTCGGCGTGGACGGCTCGGGGCGGTTCACGGCGTCCGTCGCCCCGAACACGGCCCTCGCGCTGCACGCCGGGTCCAAGAACTGCTGACCGGCCCCGAGCCCACCGCCCATAGGCCGGCCGCCCGGCCCATCCGTGTCCCCGCTGCCGGGCGGCCGCACCTTTCCTCCCCGCCCCTCAAGCCCACCTCTCCCTCAAGCCCACCTCTCAAGGAGAAACCGCTGTGACCGGCTCCCCGCGCCGCGCCGCCGTGACCGTGGCCCTCGCCCTGCTCGCCGCCACCGTGCCCCTGACCGCGACGGCGGGCGCGGTGCCGCTGGTTCCGTCGCCCGCGTCCGCCGCATCCGCCGCGGCCGAGCAGACAGGGCAGGCCGATCCACTCGACCTGTCGAAGTCGAGGGCCCAGTGGATCGACAGGAACACCCTGGCCTGGGACGCGAGCCCGGGGAGCCGTCACGAGCTCCTGTACGCACCCCACGGCGGCCTCACGGTCGCGGGCGGCGACATCGGGGGAGCGGCGGTCCACCGCCTGCGCCTCACTCCCGCCGAAGGCGGCGGCCTCACCGACGCCCAGAAGGCCAGGTTCCCGCACCTCAAGGAGTACGCGGCCTTCACCGTCGACCCCCGCGACCGCCGCCTGGTGCGCGCCGCCCTCACCGGCCAGCTCGTCGCCACGGCCCGCACCGCCGACGGCACCCTGCGCTCCGCCACCGGCGTGCAGACGCAGGGCGTCCTCGACGACCTGTACGGCGCCGCCGCCACCAAGGCCACCCTCGGCCCCCGCTTCGCGCACGGCCGCGTCACCCTCGCCGTCTGGGCTCCCACCGCCCAGCGGGTCTCCCTCGACATCGGCGGCCGTACGGTGACGATGCACCGGGACCGCGCCTCCGGGGTCTGGTCGGCGACCGGGCCCGGCAGCTGGTCGGGCAAGGCCTACCGGTACGTCGTCGAGGTGTGGGCGCCGAGCGTCCGCGAGGTCGTCACCAACAAGGTCACCGACCCCTACTCCACCGCGCTCACCGCCGACTCGGAGCGCAGCCTCGCCGTCGACCTGGCCGACCCGGAGCTCGCCCCCGAGGGGTGGGCCGGGCTGCGCAAGCCGAAGGCGACCCCGCTGCGCGACGCGCAGATCCAGGAGCTGCACGTCCGGGACTTCTCCGCCGCCGACCCCACGTCGGACCACCCCGGCCAGTACCTGGCGTTCACGGACAAGACGTCCGACGGCATGCAGCACCTGCGACGCCTGGCCCGCGCCGGCACGTCGTACGTGCACCTGCTGCCGGTCTTCGACATCGGCACCGTCCCCGAGCGCGCCGCCGACCGGGCCACCCCCGACTGCGACCTGCCCGCGTACGCCCCCGACTCGGAGGAGCAGCAGGCCTGCGTCACCAGGAGCGCGGGCCAGGACGCGTACAACTGGGGATACGACCCGCTGCACTACACGGTCCCGGAGGGCTCGTACGCGAGCGACCCCGACGGCACCCGCCGCACCGTGGAGTTCCGCGAGATGGTGCGGGGCCTGAACGGCTCGGGGCTGCGCACGGTGATGGACGTCGTCTACAACCACACCGTCGCGAGCGGCCAGGCCGACAAGTCCGTGCTGGACAGGATCGTGCCGGGCTACTACCAGCGCCTGGACGCGGACGGTGCGGTCACCACCTCCACCTGCTGCGCCGACACGGCGCCCGAGAACGCGATGATGGGCAAGCTCGTCGTCGACTCGATCGTCACGTGGGCGCGGGAGTACAAGGTCGACGGCTTCCGCTTCGACCTGATGGGACACCACCCGAAGGCCAACATCCTCGCCGTCCGCAAGGCGCTCGACGCGCTGACCCCGGCGAAGGACGGCGTCGACGGCAAGAGCATCGTCCTGTACGGGGAGGGGTGGAACTTCGGCGAGGTCGCCGACGACGCCCGGTTCGTGCAGGCCACCCAGAAGAACATGGCGGGCACCGGCATCGCGACGTTCTCCGACCGCTCGCGCGACGCGCTGCGCGGCGGCGGCCCGTTCGACGGGGACCCGGGCGTGCAGGGCTTCGCCAGCGGCCTGTACACGGACCCCAACTCGTCCGAGTCGAACGGCACTCCGGCCCAACAGAAGGCCCGCCTCCTGCACTACCAGGACCTCATCAAGGTCGGCCTGACCGGGAACCTCGCCGGCTACACCTTCACGGACTCGGCCGGACGCAGGGTCAAGGGCGCGGACGTCGACTACAACGGGGCCCCCGCCGGGTACGCGGCGCGGCCCGGCGACGCGCTCTCCTACGCCGACGCGCACGACAACGAATCGCTGTACGACGCGCTCGCCTTCAAGCTGCCGAAGGACACGTCAGCGGGTGACCGGGCCCGCATGCAGGTCCTCGCCATGGCGACCGCCGCCCTCTCCCAGGGCCCGGCGCTCTCCCAGGCCGGCACGGACCTGCTGCGCTCCAAGTCCCTCGACCGCAACTCCTACGACAGCGGCGACTGGTTCAACACGATCAACTGGGACTGCCGCGCGGGCAACGGCTTCGGCCGGGGCCTGCCGCCCGCCGCCGACAACAAGGACAAGTGGCCTTACGCGAAGCCCTTGTTGTCGTCCGCGGCGGCGCTGACCCCGGGCTGCGAGGAGATCAACAGCACGTCGGCCGCGTACCGGGACCTGCTGCGCATCCGGACGACCGAATCGGCCTTCTCCCTGGCCACGGCCGGGAAGGTCCAGTCGGCGCTGTCCTTCCCGCTGTCCGGTACCGCCGACGAAACACCGGGCGTCATCACCATGAAACTCGGCGACCTGGTGGTCGTCCTCAACGCGAGCCCACAGACGCGACGGCAGCGCGTCGACGCCGTACGGGGCGCCCGCTATGACCTGCACCCGATCCAGGCGTCCGGCGCCGACCCCACCGTCAAGTCAGCGGCGTACGCGCGGAGTTCGGGCACCTTTACCGTTCCCGCGCGAACGGTCGCCGTGTTCCGGCGAGGCTGAGCGCAGGGCGCACACCGTGTTGTCGAGCGGGGCGTCGGCCAACCGCCTCCAGACCAGGGCGACATGACGGGTGAAGCGGACGGCGGGCTTGTGGGCGAAGACGAGGAAGGTCATGGCGCACCTCCGGATGGACCGGGGCGGCAGGCGACGCCGAAGACGTCAGTGCGTGCCGCGAAGAAAAGGCGGGTGAAGGGTGCTGAGGAGTCGATCGCGACTCGGACTCGGACTGTGGTCCACGGTTCCCGCCTCCTCTCCATGTGCCTGTGCTCGTGCCTGTATCCGTACCGGACGGAAGTGCCCCCCACCGTAGGCGGCCACGGTGGGGGACGACAGGGGCGAAGGTCCCTTGTGCGGTGATTCCCGACGGGGAGGCGCTCAGGCGTCGTTCGGGAGCGGGGCGGACGGGCTGACCAGCTCCGCGGCGCGCAGCTCCGTCCAGAAGGCCTGGGGGACGTCCTCGTTCAGTGCGGCCGTGTCCTCGGCGATGCGGCTGGGGCGGGTGGCGCCGGGGATGACGGCGGCGGTCGCCGGGTGGGCGAGCGAGAACTGCAGGGCCGCGGCCTTGATGCTCACGCCGTGCTTCTGGGCGAGTGCCTTCAGGCGGCCGACGCGCTCGACGATCTCGGCGGGCGCCTCCTGGTACTCGAAGTGGGTGCCGCCCGCGAGGATGCCGGAGCTGTAGGGGCCGCCGACGACCATGTCGACGCCCTGCTCGCGGGCCGCGGGCAGCAGCCGCTGGAGGGCGTGGTCGTGGTCGAGGAGGGTGTAGCGGCCCGCGAGGAGGAAGCCGTCGGGGCGCGGCTCGTCGAGGTCGAGGGTCAGCTCGATGGGCTCGGTCTTGTTGACACCGAGGCCCCACGCCTTGATCACGCCTTCGTCGCGGAGCCGGGACAGGACGCGGAAGGCGCCGGTGCGGGCCTCCTCGAACTTCTGCAGCCACTGGTCGCCGTGGAAGTCCTGGGCGATGTCGTGGACCCAGACGATGTCGAGGCGGTCGGTCCCCAGACGCTTGAGGCTGTCCTCTATGGAGCGTTCGGTGGCGTCGGCCGTCCACTCGTGCACGATCTTGTTCGGGTTGCCGTGCTCGAACAGGCCGCCCTTCTCGCCGAAGTCGGGCGTGGCGGTCTCGTGCTCGTCCAGGATGACGCGTCCGACCTTGGTGGACAGGACGTAGGAGTCGCGGGGCTTCCCGGCGAGCACCTCGCCGAGGCGGCTCTCCGCGAGTCCGGCGCCGTAGAAGGGTGCGGTGTCGTAGTAACGGATGCCGTGGTCCCAGGCGGCCTCGACGGTGGCGCGCGCCTCGTCGTCGGGGATGGCGCGGAACATGTTGCCGAGCGGGGCGGTGCCGAAGCCGAGACGGCCGGGGAGGAGGGACTTGATGCCCATGGAGAAGATCCTTGCGTCGACGAGGGTTATGTGCGGATACGAGGGCATTTACCCCTGTCCGCGTCTCTTGCTCCGTCCAGGCTAGGATCGACGGGTCAGACTGTCCAAGACTTACTTGGTCATACTTGAGTCCCCCGAGGTCTTACATGCTTGACCTGCGACAACTGCGCTATTTCGTGACCGTGGCCGAGGAGGAGCATGTCGGACGGGCCGCCGAGCGCCTGAACATCTCGCAGTCCCCGCTCAGCCGGCAGATCGCCCAGCTGGAGAAGAACCTGGGTCTGACGCTGTTCGAACGCAGCCAGCAGCGCCTGCGGCTCACCTCCGACGGCCGCGTCTTCCTCGCCGAGGCCACCGCCCTGCTGCGGCACGCGGACCGGCTGGAGAACCTCGGCCGGCGCCTCGGCCGCGGCGACGAGGGCGGCCTGTGCGTGGGGTACGTGAGCGACGCCATGCACACCGGTCTGCTCCCCGGCGCCCTGCGCACCCTCAA
Organism: Streptomyces venezuelae; assembly: GCF_008642315.1. Classification (NCBI taxonomy): domain Bacteria; kingdom Bacillati; phylum Actinomycetota; class Actinomycetes; order Kitasatosporales; family Streptomycetaceae; genus Streptomyces; species Streptomyces venezuelae. Next base: position 7,634,053 of record NZ_CP029192.1, read on the forward strand.
CGAGGACCGCCCCGGCATCCACGTGGCCCTCTACGACCTGACCGCCCCCGAGCAGTTCGAGGGCCTGCGCCAGCGCAGCCTGGACATCGCCCTGGTCCCGGAGGCGCCGCCCGCGGAGGACCCCGACCTGCGCGGCGCGCTCCTGCTGGCGGACCCGCTGCTCCTGGCCGTGCCCAGCGGCCACCCACTGGCCGACGCCGACGAGGTGCGGCCCGCGGACCTCGACGGCCTGCCCTGGATCGCCGTCGAGGACGGCCAGGACCACGTCTGGCGGGACGACTTCGTCGCCGCGTGCGCCGCCGCGGGGTTCGCCCCCGACATCCGCTTCGAGGCCCCGGAGCCCCTGACCGCGCTGGGCCTGGTGGCCTCCGGGCTCGGCCTCGCGTTCGTGCAGCAGAGCATGGTGCGGGGCCGCACCGAGGGGGTGACCGTCCGCGAACTCCCGTGGTTCCGGCGGTCCGTCCGACTGTGGGCCGTATGGCACCGGATCGACCTGCGCCCGGTCGTCGCCGCGTTCCGCGAGACCGTGTTGGCGGCCGGTGCCGGTGCCGGTGCCGAGGGGCGGGATCAGGGGCGGGTCAGCTGATCCGCTTGAAGTTGTCGCCGAACGTCCAGCCCTTTGACCCGTCCCAGTTGATCGACCACGTCATCAGGCCCTTGAGGGCGCCGTTGTAGCGGTTCCAGGCCTGGGTGACGAGGCTCGGGGACATGTAGCCGCCGCCGGCGCCCGGTTGGGCGGGGAGGCCCGGGACCTGTTTGTCGTAGGGGACCTTGATGGTGGTGCCCTGGATGTTCAGGCCCTTGTTGAGGCAGTCGGTCTGGGCGGTGAAGCCCTGCACGGTGCCCGCGGAGTAGGAGTCGCCGGAGCAGCCGTACATGCTGCCGTTGTAGTACTGCATGTTCAGCCACCACAGGCGGCCGTTGTCCGCGTACTTCTTGATGATCGGCAGGTACGCGCCCCAGATCGAGCCGTAGACGACGCTGCCGCCGGTGACGTACGCCGTCTCGGGGGCCATCGTGAGGCCGAAGCCCGCGGGCATGCGGGCGAGCACGCCGTCGATGATGCGGATGAGGTTGGACTGCGAGGCCGACAGCTGGTTGATGTTGCCGCTGCCCACGAGGCCCGTCTCGATGTCGATGTCGATGCCGTCGAAGTTGTACTTCTTCAGGATCGGCACGATCGTCTCGACGAAGCGGTCGGCGACGGCGGTGGAGTTCAGGTCGATGCCCGCCGTCGCGCCGCCGATGGACATCAGGATGGTCGCGCCGTCCGCCTTCGCCTGGCACATCTCGGCGGGCGTCGCGACCTTCACCGTCGCGTCCATGCCGTCCTCCCACAGGACGGTGCCGTCGGAGCGGATGACGGGGAAGGCCGCGTTGATGACGTTGTAGCCGTGCTGTTTGATGCGGCTGTCGGTGATGGGGGTCCAGCCGAACGGCGGGTGCACGCCGTTGGAGGCGCCGTCCCAGTTCTCCCAGTACCCCTGGAGCACCTTGCCCGCGGGCTTCGGCTTGACCGCGCAGGTGTCGGCGGCACGGGGTGCGGCGGGGGCCGCCGCGGCGGCCGGTAGTTGGGCGACACAGGCCAGCGCGAGCGCCGACCCCAGCAGGCGTAACGTCCGACCGAACACGCTGGACTCCTTGGGGGGAGGGGGGAGGAGACGTGCGTGGTGCGAGGCGTCACGCTAGGCAGGTCTGGACCAGGCGTCAATAGGTCTGTACCAAAGAGGGGTCGCGCTCAGTCGTCCACCGGCAGGCCCTGCGGTTCCTTGATCCGCTTCATGATGATCTGCGAGTTGACCTCGGTGACCCCGGCCAGCGTGGTGAGCCGCTCGATCCACAGCCGCTCGTACGCGGCGAGGTCCGCGACCGCGATGCGCAGGAGGCAGCCGGGGCTCCCGAACAGGCGGTACGCCTCGATGACATCCGGAATGTCCTGGAGTGCCGCCTCGAACGCCTCGACGGTCTCGCGGTCGCGGCGCACCTCGATGGAGACCAGCACCTCGAACCCCCGGCCGACCGCTTCCGGGGCGACCACCGCGCGGTATCCCCGGATGACCCCGTCCAGCTCCAGCTGGCGCACCCGGCGCATGCAGGGGGACGCGCTGAGGCCGACCCGCGCGGCCAGCTCCTGATTGGTCAGTCGGCCGTCGTTCTGAAGCTCACGCAAGATGCTGCGGTCGATCTCGTCCATGGCGCAATTATCCACCACGTATGTTGCACAAGTCTTCGATTTTGGCAAACACATTGCGCAATGTTCGATCTATCCTTGCGGCGAGGCTGCCCACCACTCAGGGGGCTGATGGTCCTCAGGTTCCCTGGGAGGTATACGGACGTGGAAGCACAGGCGCGACGGATCGTCGTCATCAGCACCGGCGGGACGATCGCGAGCCGTTGGCAGGGGACCGGCTTCGCCGCCGACGCCCCCGGCCGCGAGGTGCTCGCCACGGCCGCGATACCCCAGGACATCACCTCCGAGGTCATCGACCTCTTCAACGTGAACAGCCCGCGTCTGACCTCCGCCCAGCAGCTCACCCTCCTGCGCACCGTGCACGAGGTCCTCGCCGACCCCGGAGTCGACGGCATCGTCGTCACGCACGGCACGGACACGCTGGAGGAGTCCGCCTTCCTCCTCGACCTCTACCACGACGACCCCCGGCCGGTCGTCTTCACCGGTGCGCAGAAGCCGTTGGGCGCCGAGGACGGCGACGGGCCCGGCAACCTGTACGACGCGCTGCTCACCGCCGCGACCGTGCGCGACCTCGGTGTCCTCGTCGTCTTCGACGGCAAGGTGCACGCGGCCCGCGGCACGGTGAAGACGCAGACCCTCGCCGCCGACGCGTTCGCCGATCCGTCGGGGCCGCCCGTCGGCAAGGTCGGTTTCGGCAAGATCTCGATACTGCACCGTCCGCTGCGGCCCGCCCCGCTGCCGCTGCCCCCGGCTGACGCGACCCTGCCGCGCATAGACATGGTCATGCACCACGTCGACGCCGACCCGCTGTTCGTGGAGACGGCCGTCGAGGCGGGCGCGCAGGGCATCGTGCTCGTCGCCACGGGGGCGGGCAACGCGACGCCCGAGTTCGTCGGCGCCGTCACCGCGGCGATCGAGCGGGGCGTTCTGGTCGCCCTCACCACCCGTGTCCAGGGCGGGCCCGTCACCGAGATCTATACGCACGGCGGGGCGGTCGATCTCGCGGCGGCCGGAGCGGTGCTCACGGGGACGTTGCGGGCGGGGCAGGGGCGGAGTGCGGTGCTTGCGGCTCTCCTCTCGGCCTCCGGGCCGGGGGAGCGGGGCGCTGCGCTGCGCCACGTCGTCGGTTCGGTGGCCCTGGATGAGGCTGCGGCTGCCTGAGTGTTTTCGTCTGCGGGCCGGATGTGGCTGGTCGCGCAGTTCCCCGCGCCCCTGGACTGTGCCTTGTCCCGCCCGCGAAGAGAGTGCACGGCGCCCACCCCCCCGTACAGAACGAAGCGGCGCCCCCGCGCCTGGAAGAGAAACACGTACTGCATCATGAGCACCGTCCCCGCCCCCATCCCCGTCCCCGCCCTCCGTCGCGAGCACGACCTGCTCGGGGATCGTGATGTGCCCGCCGATGCCTACTGGGGCATCCACTCCCTCCGTGCCACGGAGAACTTCCCCATCACGGGCATCCCGATCTCCGTGTATCCGCAGCTCATCGACGCGCTCGCCGCCGTCAAGGAGGCCGCGGCCCGGGCCAACGAGGAGCTGGGGCTGCTTCCGAAGGTGAAGGCCGATGCCATCGCGGCCGCGTGCCGGGAGATTCGTGCGGGACGGCTGCACGACCAGTTCGTCGTCGACGTCATCCAGGGCGGCGCCGGCACTTCCACCAACATGAACGCCAACGAGGTCGTCGCCAACCGGGCGCTGGAGCTCCTCGGGCACCCCAAGGGCGCGTACGAACATCTGCACCCCAACGAGGACGTCAACCTCAGCCAGTCCACCAATGACGTGTATCCGACCGCCGTGAAGGTCGCGACCGTCAGTGCCGTGCACGGGCTGCTGCGCGCGATGTCGGTGGTGCAGGACGCGTTCGCCGCGAAGGCCCTGGAGTTCCGTGACGTCCTGAAGATGGGGCGCACCCAGTTGCAGGACGCCGTGCCGATGACGCTCGGCCAGGAGTTCTCCGCGTACGCAGTGATGATCGACGAGGACCGCGCCCGGCTCGCCGAGGCCGTCGAGCTCATCCATGAGATCAACCTCGGCGCCACCGCCATCGGCACGGGCCTCAACGCCCCCGCCGGATACGCGGAGACCGCCCGCCGCCACCTCGCCGAGATCACCGGCATGCCGCTGGTGACCGCCGCCAACCTGGTCGAGGCGACGCAGGACTGCGGCGCCTTCGTGCACCTGTCCGGTGTCCTGAAGCGCATCGCGGTCAAGCTCTCCAAGAGCTGCAACGACCTGCGGCTCCTCTCGTCCGGCCCGCGCGCGGGACTCAACGAGATCAATCTGCCGCCGGTGCAGGCCGGGTCGAGCATCATGCCTGGCAAGGTCAACCCGGTCATCCCCGAGGTCGTCAACCAGGTCGCCTTCGAGGTGATCGGCAACGACGTCACGATCACGATGGCCGCAGAGGCGGGACAGCTCCAGCTCAACGCGTTCGAGCCGGTCATCCTGCACTCCCTGGCCAAGAGCATCACCTCGCTGCGCGCCGCCTGCCTGACGCTCGCCGAGCGCTGCGTGACCGGCATCACCGCCAACACGGAGGTGCTGCGCGCCTCGGTGGAGACCTCCATCGGCCTGGTCACCGCGCTCAACCCGCACATCGGGTACACCGCGGCCACCGAGATCGCGCAGGAGGCCCTGAGCACGGGCCGGGGCGTCGCCGAACTGGTTCTCGAGAAGGGGCTGTTGCCCGCGGAGCGCCTCGCGGAGCTGCTCACCCCGGAGCGGGTGGCCGGGGCCGCCTGACCGGAGCCGTGCTCGGATAGCATGATCCGGCCCCGGCGAGAGTGGACTATTTCAGCCCACGCACCTAACAAACGGCCAGACCATTGATATCTAAAGCACCGCGGATATCTCCGCGCAAAGACCGCACACAGCTGATCCCGGCCCTGCGCCGCCCGCGGGTGATGCTGTGGACGGCGGCGGGTGTGGTGACCCTCGGGTTCCTCATCGCGCTGGAGATCGCCTCGCGGCACTACGGCCTGCCGGGGCCGATCGCCGCCCAGGCGAGCGAGGTGATCTTCGCGCCGAAGTCGGGGCCGCTGCTGTACGCGAGCATGGCGCTGATGATGGTCGTGCTCACCTGGCGCCAGCGGTTCATCGCCTTCGGCGTCGCCGTCGCCATCGACGTCGTCTTCTTCCTGGCACGCCTCGCGGTCGGCGCCGACATGATGTTCGGCAACGGCGCGCTGTGGGTGATCCTGGGCGTCGGCGTCATCGCCGTCACCCGCCGCACCGGGCCGGAACGGGTCCTGCTCCTCAAGGGCGTCGGCCTCGGTCTGCTGCTCGTCGCGGGCCGCAAGACCGGTGACGCCTGGCTGCTCATCACCTCGAAGACCCGCCCGACGGTCCTCGATCCGTACGTCGCCGTCGCCGACCACGCGCTGGGCAACCCGTCGTGGCTGGTGGGCCGCATGGTCGAGGCGACCGGGCCGGTCGGCTCCACCGTCCTGGACTGGGTCTACATCCAGCTCGCGGTGGCCGCGGTCTGCGTCTCGCTGTACCAGCTGCGCAACGTCGCCACCGAGGGCCGCTTCCCCGGCCACTACCTGGTGCGCACCTTCCTGGTCATCGGCATGGTCGGACCCGCCGTCTACATGGTCTTCCCGGTGGTCGGACCGATCTTCGCGTACGGGGAGGGGGCCTTCGGCACCGGCGGCAGCCAGTGGGCGCTCGCCGAGCTGTGGCCGCACACGGCGCCGCCGCTCACCGCCCCGCACGCGATGCCGTACGACGGGTTCACCCCGCGCAACTGCATGCCCAGCCTGCACACGGCATGGGCCACCGCGATCTTCATCCACTCCCGCAAGGGACCGCGCTGGCTCCGGTACGCGGGCACGTTCTGGCTGATCGCGACGCTCGGCGCCACCCTGGGCTTCGGCTACCACTACGGCGCCGACCTCATCGCGGGAGTCGTGTTCGCGTTCACCATCGACGCCGCGATGCGCTCGTTCGACCGCGGCTGGGACCGGTCGGCCGTCCGGCTCGTCGCCTACGGCACCGGCGTCTTCGTCGCGCTCCTGGTGGCGTACCGCTATCTGCCGGTGCAGATGGCCGAGTACCCGTGGGTGGCGGGGCCGCTGCTCATCCTCGCGATGGCCTCGGTGGTCCAGGGCTACGTGTGGACGACCCGGCTGTGGGAGCCGAAGGTCGCGCCCGCCGAACCGAAGCCGCAGCCCGAGCTGGTCTGAGGCGGTCCCGCCGACCGCGGCCGGACTGCCCTCACAGGCCCCGGCCGGCCGCCAGTACGTCGAGGGCCGCCTGGGCCGTGAACTCCTGCTGGCCGCCCCGGAACAGCAGCTCCGCACCGGCGAAGGCCGGGTCGTCCGCGTGGGCGGCGACGTAGGGGACCGCGACGCAGCGCATGCCCGCCGCGTGCGCGGCCGCGGCGCCCGGCGCCGCGTCCTCGAAGACCACGCAGTCCGCGGGCTCCGCGCCGAGCAGCGCGGCCGCCGCGAGGAACACGTCCGGCGCGGGCTTGCCGCGCTCCACCTCCTCGGCGGAGACGAACGTCGTCAGATGGGCGTCCAGGCCCGTGCCCGCGAGGATCGCCTCGATGGCGGCCCGGGAGGAGCCGGACGCCACCGCCATCGGCACGCCCGCGTCGTACAGCCGCTCGACGAGCTTGCGCATCTCCGGGTAGACGGGGGTCCGGGCACGGGCGAGCGCCAGGTAGCGGCGGTCGAGGTCGGCGAGCAGCTCGGCCACGGACGCCGCCATCCCGTACTCCCGCCGCCACAGCGCGAGCGTCTCGTGGGAGCTGATGCCGACGTACTGCTCGTTGTCGGCCCAGGTGTACTCCCGGCCCGTGAAGTCGGCGAGCAGGGCCCGCGAGGCTTCGTAGTAGTTGGGCTCGCTGTCCACGAGAGTGCCGTCCAGGTCGAAGACGACCGCGGTCCTGCCGAAGGTGCTCATGACCTCCAGCATGCCAAACCGCCTGGTCATCCCTGTCCGGCGACCGACCTGCCGACCGACTCGACCAGGGGCAGCAGCCGGTGCGGCACCCGCTCCCGCAGCGCCATCTCCGTCCGCGTGCGCACCACACCCGGCAGGTTGATCAGCTGCTGCACGACGTCCTCCAGGTGCCCGTTGTCGCGCGCCGCGACCCGGGTCAGGAGATCGCCGCCGCCCGTGATCGAGTGCGCCTCGATGATCTCCGGCACGGCGGCCAGCGCGTCCCCCACCTCGTCCAGGTGCCCCTGCGTGACCTCGATGTGGACGAAGGCGAGCACGGGGTGGCCGAGCGCGGCGGGCGAGAGGAACGGGCCGGTGCCGGTGATCACGCCGTCCCGCTCCATGCGGTCGAGCCTGGCCTGGAGGGTGCCGCGCGCGATGCCGAGGACGCGGGCGTACTCGCGCAGGCTGGTGCGGGGCTGTTCGAGCAGCAGCCGGAGGATGCGGGTGTCGAGTTCGTCGACGGCCATGGTCGGAGGTTCTCCCAGGTGGGCGGGGGTGATCGCAGGTGACTGTAGCCGCTCGGGCCGTGCCTGCGGACGCGCCCGCCCACCGGGGTGCGCTACTGGTGCGCTACTTGGGCATGACCCAGATCTGCCGCTTGTACGTGTTCGCCGCGTACAGCTGGACCTTGGTGCTGTTGGCGGTGGAGCCGCCCTTCACGTCGAGGACCTTGCCGGACGCGACGTGCACGACCTGACCCTTGGCGTTGACCTTCCAGCGCTGGGACGCACCGCCGTTGCAGTCGTACAGGGAGATCTTGTTGCCGTTGGTGCTCGCGTTGCGGTAGTTGTCCAGGCACTTGCCGAGCGCGCGGATCGTGCCGTCCTGCTGCGGGATCCAGGACTGCCCGGGGCCGCTGTTGCAGGTGTAGATCTGGATCTGCGTGCCGTTGGCCGCCTTGCCGCCCTTGGCGTCGAGGCACTTGCGGCCGATACCGGTCACCTTGCCCTGCGGGGGCAGCGCCGCGCCGCCGCCGCGCGCCAGGTGGCGCAGGCCCTGCATGTCGTACTGCTGGACGTAGGTGCCCGCGCGCTTGTCCTGGTACGCGGTGGTGGGCGTGCACATCACGGGGAACTGGCCGGAGTCCGACCCCTTGACGCAGTCGCCGCGGGTCGCGCTGCGGTTGGCGTGCGCCAGCCCCATCGTGTGCCCGAGCTCGTGGCTGATGTGGTTGCGGAAATACGTTTCGCCCATGGACGGGGCGGGCTTGCCGGCCGCGGTGAGGAACTCGTCGTCGATGTACGCGTGCCCGCTGGTCACCGTGTCGGCGACGGACGAGGAGTAGAAGCCGCAGCTCAGGCTCTTGCTGCCGGAGCCGTCACGGACGACCTTCCAGCCCTGTGAGCCTCCGTCGGCCGGCGGTACGCACGGCCGGTGCAGCACACCGACGATGATCTCGCCCTTGGGCCGTACGTAGTCCCAGCCGACCGGTTGTGTGTCGACCTTCACCGGGAGCGTCGTGACGCGCTGGAGGTCGGCGGCGGACTTCTTCACGTATGGGGCCAGCCAGTCCGCGGACTTCTTGTCGTAGAACTTGATGGTGTAGCCGGAGGCGAGGTACTTCGACGCGCCGCCCGACTGCCAGCCCGTGCCGTGCGGGGCGGCCGCGGCGGCACGCCCGGACGCGCCCGACGGCGCCGCGGAGCGGGCCACGGGCGTCGACTTCAGGGACATCACGCCGTCCTCGAAGGACGTGCCGTCGGAGCGGGTGGCGCCGAAGTCCGCCGCCTCGGCGGCCGGGTGCGCCGCGGCCGGCTCGTCGTCGCCGCCGGTGCCGAAGGCGGCGGGCGACAACTGGACCCCCGCCACGACGGCCGCCGCGGCGCCCACGCCGGCCATCGCCATGCGGCGCTTGCGTGCGCCGCGCTTGCGTATGGAACTCAATTCCCCGTTGTCCTCTCACACTGTCGAGTCACTGCCGAACAGATGATAGGGGTGAACTGAGGGACGGCTGTTGCCAGTTGTGCCGCACGGTCCATCCGGTCAGTGCGCGTCCTCCGTCGGGCGCAGGTTCTTCGGGATCTTCGCCCAGGTGAGCGCCGCGGCGGCCAGCGGCAGCGCGGCCGCCATCAGGAACGTCGGCGTCATCCCGGAGGTGAACGCGTCGGCGGCCCGCGAAAGCAGCTCGGCACCGGCCGGGCCCGTGAGGCCGGACGCCACCCGGGCCGCCTCGCCGATCGAGTCGCTCACGGACGCCGCGGTGTCCGCCGTGAGACCGAGGTCGGGCAGGTTCACGCGGTACAGCGCGGTGGCGATGCTGCCGAGCACGGCCACGCCCATCGCGGCGCCGAGCTCGTAGCAGGTCTCCTCGACCGCCGCCGCGCCGCTGACGTCCTCGGCCGGGGTGGCCGCCATCAGCGTCACGGACGCGGCGGTCGTCGCGATGCCGACGCCGCAGCCGAGCACGCCGAGCGCCACGGCGACCTCGCCGTAGCCGAGCGGGCCCGACAGCTGGAGCAGCCACGGCAGGGAGAGCCCCGCCGTCATCAGGAGCAGGCCGCCGCCCATGACGTGGCGGATCGGCAGGCGGTGCATCAGCGCCGGGGTGACCAGCGAGGTCAGGACCAGGCCGAGCGGTGCGGGCAGCATCCGGATGCCGGCCTCCAGGGGGCTGTAGCCCTCGCCGTACTGGAACCACTGGGTGATCAGGAACAGCGCCGAGCCGAGCGCGATCATGCCGAGGAAGATCGAGGCGGCGGCGATGGCGAAGGGCCGGGACGCGAAGAGGCGCACCTGCAGCAGTGGGTGGGCCAGGCGCAGCTGGCGGCGTACGAAGACCGTGAGGGTCACCGCGGCGACGGCGAGCAGCGCCCAGGCGACGGGGTCGGCGGGGCCGCCCTTGCCGAGCTGCTTGATGCCGCCCGCGAGGGCGAGCATGCCGACGACGGACTGGCCCACGCCCCACCAGTCCCAGCGGCCCTCGCGGGGCTGACGGGACTCGGGCAGGATCCACAGGCCGAGCGCGATGATCACCAGTGCGACGGGGATGTTGATCAGGAACGCCGACTGCCAGCCGTCGTGCTCGACGAGCAGACCGCCGACGACCGGACCGAGCGCCATGCCGCCGCCGAAGACGGCCGACCACACCGCGTAGGCGAGGGCGCGCTCGCGGGCGTCGGTGAAGACCTTCCGCAGGATCGACAGGGTGGCCGGCATGATCGTCGCGCCACCGGCGCCGAGCAGCGCGCGGGCGGCGATGACCTGCCACGCGGCGGTCGCGAAGACGGCGAGGAGCGAGGCGAGGGCGAAGACGCCGAAGCCGATCAGGAGCAGCCGCTTGCGGCCCCACCGGTCGCCGAGCGCGCCGGCGGTGACGAGGAGGCCGGACAGCACGAGGGCGTAGATGTCGATGATCCACAGCTGCTGTACGGAGCTGGGCCGCAGATCGGCGACCAGGGAGGGGAAGGCGACGTTCAGGATCGTGGTGTCCATGGCGATCAGCAGGAGGCTGCCGGAGAGGATCGCGAGGACGGCCCAGCGCCGAGGATCACGCTGCGGGGTCATGTGGAGTAACACCTCAGTTTCGAATGAGACACCAATGTCTCACAGGAAACGTGTAGGTGTCTAATGAGGTGTCGGCTGAGCCACGGCGGCGGGCCGGGTACGCGTCACCGCACGCGCTGGAGCGCCTCCGCGGTGAGGTCCGCGAGCGTCGGATAGCCGTCGACTGCCATCAGCAGGTCCGCCTCGGCGAGCAGCGAGCGCAGCACGTGCGTCACGCCGTCGGCCCCGCCCATGCCGAGCCCGTACGCGTACGGGCGGCCCACACCCACCGCGGTGGCGCCGAGCGCGACGGCCTTGACGATGTCCGCGCCGCTGCGCACCCCCGAATCGAAGAGGACGGGCAGCCCCTCGGCGGCCTCGACGACCGCGGGCAGCACGTCGAGCGCGGGAAGCCCGCCGTTGGCCTGACGGCCGCCGTGGTTGGAGCAGTAGATGCCGTCCACCCCGCCGTCCCTGGCCCGGCGCACGTCCTCGGGATGACAGAGGCCCTTGATGATCAGCGGCAGCGAGGTCAGGGAGCGCAGCCACGGCAGGTCGTCCCACGTGAGCGGATTCCCGAAGACCTGCACCCACTTGAGCACCGCGGACTGCATGTCGTGCTCGGGGTCGGCGGGCAGCTGCGCGCGGAACACCGGGTCGCTCGTGTAGTTGGCCAGGCAGTGGCCGCGCAGCTGCGGGAAGTTGGAGGCGCCCAGGTCGCGCGGGCGCCAGCCGGTGATCCAGGTGTCCAGGGTGACGACGATGCCCTTGAACCCGGACTTCTCCGCCCGGCGGACCAGGCTCTCGGCGAGAGCGCGGTCCGTCGGCGTGTACAGCTGGAAGAAGCCGGGCGTATCGCCGAACTCGGCGGCGACCTCCTCCATCGGGTCGGCGGACAGGGTCGAGGCGACCATCGGGACCCCGGTCCGCGCGGCCGCCCGCGCGGTCGCGAGATCGCCGTGCCCGTCCTGCGTACAGATGCCGAGGACCCCGATGGGCGCCATGAACAGGGGAGAGGGCAGCGTCATGCCGAACAGGTCCACGGACAGGTCGCGCTCCGCGGCCCCCACGAACATGCGCGGTATCAGCCCCCACCGCTCGAACGCGGTGACGTTGGCGTCCTGTGTGCGCTCGTCGCCGGCGCCGCCCGCGACGTACGAGACGACCGAAGGCGGCATCGCGGCATGGGCGCGCGCCTCCCACTCCGCGTACTTCATCGGGTACTCGGGAACGACGCCGCGCAGACCGTCGAGGTAGATCTCGTCCTGGTAGTCCTTGAAGGGGCGGGGCGTCGGATGCATGGGCGGCCTTCCCGGTACGGAGGATCGGACGGCCGCTCAGTCTGGTTCGAAGTCGATGTCAAGGTCAATGAGCGTCGTTCGAGGCCGTGTTCACGGAAGTGGCCGCGCGCGGATTGGTGATCTGTACGCGAGGGCATCACCGTGAGGCAGGACAGGTCGCGCCGGATGGGCGGCGACCCCGGTGGCGACATGGTTCGCGGGTGGACGCCGGCCTGCTACAGGGAGGGGAGTGAGCTGCCATGCGTGCGCACCAGCGCGCCCGTCGGCCCACGGAACGGGTGGAGTACGCGCTGCCGCAGGAGCCCGCTTCGGCGGGCCGCGCGCGGAGACTGGCCTCCGCGTTCCTCGCCGGGTCACGGCGCCGCAAGACCGAGGTGGACGCCGAGCGGATGGACGACGCCGCGCTGATCGTCTCCGAGCTCGTGTCCAACGCGCTGCGGCACGGACGAGGCGGCTGCCGGCTGCGCGTCGAGGTGTCGGGGGCGCGGGTGACCGTGGAGGTCACCGACGCCAGCCCCGAGCATCCACGGTTCCAGAAACACGGCATGGACAACACGGAGAGGGAGAGCGGACGCGGCCTGGCGATGGTCCGGCTGCTGACCCACCGGCTCGAGGTCGTGGGGGCGCACCGCGGGGGCAAGACGGTACGGGCGGTGCTGGCCTGACCCTCCGCGTTCCGGGAACGTCGCGGTACCGGTCGGCCTACGCGAAAGCCCCGGGCGCCGCGTACTGCGACGGGACCACTTGCGCGCCGGTCGGGCCCCGGCGGACGGGCGGACACCGGACTCGTCCTACGGTGGGAACCGGCCGCGCTCGGCAGGACCCGGCTCGCGCGGCCGCTCTCGGGGCCCTCGACTTCGGGACATCGGCGCCCTCGGCAACGCGAAAAGTCCGTTGCGCGTGCGGATCCCGCCCCCGGACAGTGGACCCATGACGACGTCTCCCACACCGCCCCAGGGGCTCACCGTGCGCCCGGCGACGCTCGACGACGCGGCGGCCGTGTGCGCGCTGCTCAACGAGGTCGACGTCCTGGAGATCGGCCGCGCCGACACCGAAACAGCCGAGGTGCGGGCCGATTTCGTCCACCCCGAGGTGGACCTGGAGCGGGACTCCTGGCTGCTCTTCGACGGTGACCTGCTCGTCGGGTACGCGTTGGCGTGGGACGAATCCGGCGGCGAGCGCATCGACGTCGACCACTACGTCCTGCCCGGCCGGCCGCAGGGCGCCCTGCACCTCCTCGACCTGCTGGAGGCCCGCGCCGCCGAGCGCGCGGCGGCCAACGGTGCGGCGCGGGCCGTGGTGCATCTGCACCTCAACACCGAGCCCACCACGGACCCGCGGGACCTCCGTGCGCGAGGCTGGCGGACCGTGCGGCGCTACAACGTGCTGGCACGCCGGATCGGCGCGGACACGGATCCGCTGCCGAAGGCGCCGCCCGGTGTGGTCCTGCGCCCCTGCCTCGCCGAGGAGGACCGCAGGCGCGCCCACGCCCTGCTCCAGGAGAGCTTCACCGAGCACTTCGACCACCAGCCGCGCACCTACGCGCAGTGGCTCGACGACATCGACGCCCCGAACGTGGACTGGTCGCTCATCTGGGTCGCCCACGTCGAAGGGCTCGGCGACGCCGCCGTGCTGCGCACCCACGACAACCGCCCGTCGATGGGCTGGATAGGCAACCTCGGCGTCCTGGCCGAGGCCCGCGGGCGCGGCATCGGCAGCCATCTGCTGCGCCACGCCTTCGGGCACTACGCCGCGCTGGGCCGCGACCGGATCGGCCTCGGCGTCGACACCGACAACAGCAGCGGCGCACTCGCCCTCTACGAACGGCACGGCATGACTCTCGACCACGCCGTCGACACCTGGGAGCTGATCCGCCCGGCCGCCTGAGCGCCCCGGCTACCGCAGCGTGCTGCCGAAGAGCGCCGCCGTGTTCGGCGCGTCGACGTCCTTCGGGCCGAACGCCACCGAACCCGTGGCGGTCGTGCCCGCAGCGGTGCCGCGCAGTGACCACAGGGCGCCCGCGCGGGCGTTCTCCTCCACGGACGAGGCCGCGAGGTCGCCGTGTCCGTCGCCCGTCACATCGAGCAGCGACACCGCCGCGCCGAACAGGTCGTTCTTCTCGGCGACACCGGGGACGCCCGCCGTGTCCTGATGGAAGGCCTGGGCGCCCGCACCCGTCACGCCGGTGGGGCTGCCGTGCACCAGGACGACCGCACCCGCGTCCGTGACGTCCTTGACGTCCTCACCGGGTACGCCGAGCGCGATGTCCGCGTACCCGTCGCCCGTCACGTCACCGACCGCGATCGAGCTGCCGAACCGGTCCCCGTTCTCCTCCGCGCCCGGCACGCCCGGCAGGTCCTGGTCGAACTTCTGCACGTCGCCCTTGAGGCCGTCCGCCGAGCCGTAGGAGACCATCGCCTTGCCGTCCTCGTCGCTGTCGCCCGCGACCACGTCGGCGTAGTGGTCGCCATTGACGTCACCGACGCCCAGCGCGTCGCCGGATCCCGGCGCGTCCCCCCGCACGAACCCGGTCGCGCCGCCGTACAGCACGCTGTTGCCCCACTGGCCGTCGCCGGAGTAGTCGTTCATGACGATGTCGGCCCGGCCGTCGCCGTTGACGTCGCCGACGCCCTGCGGCACCACCGGACCCTTCACGGACAGCGGACCGTCGACGCAGACCTCGGGCCGCTCGCGGCAGGACGGGTCGGGCCGCTCGTCGGTCTCGTAGCTCCACCACTGCGACGGGTCCATGAAGTCGAGGGTCGCGGCCGGCGTGCCGGTGCGCGCTACGGGGCCCTTCCAGAGGCGGGCGCCCTGGGCGACCGGGTCGTCGCCGTGCGAGCCCGCCCTGCCGAACAGCGCGAGGTCGGTGGTGCCGTCGCCGTCGAAGTCCCCGGCCTGCGGCGCGAACCCGTACGTGGCGATCGCGGTGCCGCCGGTCAGGCCGGACGCGGAGCCCCACAACACCACCGCGCCCGACCCCGAACCCTGGCCCTCGGTGCCGACGACCAGGTCCGTGTACCCGTCGTGGTCCAGGTCGCCCTTGGTGAAGGTCCGCCCGAACTCCTGCTTCGCCGTCGCCGACCCGGGCACGCCGGCCGTGGCGCGGCTGACCACCTTCCTGCGGGCCGGGTCGAGGCCGTCCTCGGAGCCGTACGTCACCACCACGTACCCGGCGTTCGCCCTGCCCGAGACGGTGCCGCCGGGCGCGCCGACGACGAGGTCCGCGAACCCGTCGCCGTCGAAGTCGTCCGTCGCCCGCACGGCGGAGTCCGCGCGGGCACTGCCCTGCCCCAGTGTCAGGGCCGCAAGGCCGCTGCCCACCAACAGCGACGCGGCGATCAGGGGCATGGTGCGCAGGACTCCGCGGTGTGCGAGCGACATTCGACTTCCTCTTTCCCTCGGACGGTCACGACCGATCAGTTGACCGGTGGAGGGCGCCCGAGGTTGTACGCGGCCCGGCGGCGGTACGCGGGGTCACTGCGGCACGTTCAGGACGAAGTCGAAGTCCGCCTCCTTCGTGTTGCCCACGCTGCGGACGTTCATGAGGAGGCGGGGATCGAAGATGGTGTCCGTGTTGTTGCGGGGCTCGCCCGGGAAGTACAGCTGCGTCGTCAGGATCGGACGCCCGGGGGCCTGCACCTTGACGTGCAGGTGCCGGGTGCGGCCGGGGTAGAGGCCGGGCACGATCGTGGTGAGCTTGAACGCGCCGTTGGCGTCCGTGAACTGGTGCCCGCGGAAGCGGTATCCGGCGTTGTCGTACGTCCCGTACGTGTCGGCCTGCCAGAAGTCCAGCAGGGCCCGCGAGATCGGCTTGCAGGCACGCCCGAAGACGTAGCCGGTGACGGTGAGGCGCACGCCGGGGGTGCCGGGCTGGACGAGCGAGGTGCGCTGCGGGGAGTTGGGCTTGAAGTACGGCCCCTCCATCTGCGGGATGGTCGGGTCGTCCCCGTCGTCGCAGTCGGGGGTGAGCTCGGGTGCCTCGCCCCGCTCGGCGGCGGTCCTGGCCAGTGCGGGTACGCCCATGAGGGACACCGGCACGGCCATGCCCAGCGCGGCCGCGGCCCGCAGGACGGTCTTGCGGCTGGGGCCCTTGTTGCCGTTCACGCCGTCGGCGGCGGGGTCGCCGCCCGCGCCTGGTATGCCGCCTCCGGGGCTGCCGGTCTCGTGGTCCATCGCTCCTCCTGAGCCTGTGGGGGTCGGTGGTTCCGGATCGGCTATGAAGCTATGCGGGGGAGGAGGGCCCGGCGATGGACTCGAGCCGGTGGTCGTGGTGAATATCGCCACCGCCGCGCCGGAAGTCCCCGGGGCTCGCGCCGGTCTCGCGGCGGAAGAAGCGGCAGAAGTACGCCGGGTCCTTGAAGCCGACCCGTCCCGCGACCTGGCGGACCGTCAACTCGGTGCGCAGCAGCAGCCGTTTGGCCTCGTGCACCCGGGTCTGCCGGATCAGTTCACCGGGTGTCCTGCCGGTCTCCGCCTTCACCACCTCGCTGAGGTAGCTCACCGAGACGCCCAGGCGGTCGGCGCAGGACCGCACCGACTGCAGGGCCCCCTCGGGAGTGCCCATCAGGGTCACGAAGTCGGCGGCCACCGAGCCCGGGCGCGAGTGGGACGGTCCCTCGGGCAGGGGTGGCGGCGCGGGCGGTTCGGCGGATGAGCGGGGTGCGGGGAGCCGGGCCGCCCGGACCACGAGCACGTGCAGCAGCGCCCGCAGGACGCTGTGGAATCCGGTGGCCCCGGACCGGTACTCGCCGTCCAGCTCGGCGACCAGGCGCGCGGTCTCCTCCGCCGCCTCCCCGGGCAGGTCAAGCCAGGAGCGCCGGGAGAGGGTGCGCAGGACGTGCCGGTCGGTGGGGTGGTCCACGAGGAAGTCGTCGGTGAAGAGGATGACCCTGCCTTCGAGGCCGGTCACGTCCTCCCAGTGGTGGACCTGCCCGGGGGCGATGACGCACAGGTTCGGCGGGCACAGCGGGAAACGGCCCAGGTCGACGACGTGCCGGCCGGTGCCCCCGGTGACGTGGACGATCTCGTGGAAGGTGTGCCGGTGCGGGAACGAGGCGCGCGACATGGGTCCGATGCTGTCGAACGTGCCGATGGCGAAGGGCAGCGCGTTGGGCATCGGCACCTGCAGCCGGTGCATGGGCATGCCGTCCTCGCCCGGCTCTCCGTTGTTCCCCTCGCCGGGCAGGACCGTAGTGCCGCGCATGTGCACGCTCCTCGGGACGTCGGTGTCGACCGTCGACTGGTCCGTACCAATCGGCGGTCCGTCCTCACGATGGCACGAGTGCGCGCCCGCGAGCAGAGCGCGAATGCGCCGCCGAAAGCCTCAGTGGCGCGTCTCACCCCATGTCCCCCCGGGACAGATGTCCCACTGGGACACTTCGAGGCGTACAGTCGAAGCATGAGCAGCACACAGGGCCGCCGGACCCGCAAGGTCCAGGAGAGCCGGGCCGCCATGGCGAACGCCGCCGTGGACCTGGCCCTCGCCCACGGCCTCGACCAGGTCACCGTCGAGACGATCAGCGACCGCGCCGACGTCTCGCGCCGCACCTTCTCCCGGTACTTCACGGGGAAGGAGGACGCCGTGGTCGACGCTCTCCGCGTCGACTACGCACGCGTCAACGCGGCGCTCGCCGCCCGCCCCGAGGGGGAGAGCCCCCTCACGGCCTACCACCGGGCACTCCGGAACTGGCTGGACGACGAACCGACCGCCTGGCACCGCCTGCCCCGCTCCGCCGACCTGCTGCGGCTGCTCCACGAGGAGCCGTCGCTGCTGCCCGCCTACCTGCGGGTGCAGGACGAGGCGAAGGCCGCGTCGGTGGCGATCGTCGCCGACCGGCTCGGACTCGACGCCGAGCGCGACCTGCGCCCGGCGCTCGCCGTCTCCCTGGCGGTCGGAGCCTTCGGCACCGCCGTGCGGTTCTGGATCGCCCCGGGCGACAACGGCGGCCTTCCGCCGCTCATCGACGCGGCGTTCGCGGCCCTGGCCGATGAGCCCGCGCCCCGCATCACCACAACCACCACGTGAAACCAGGCACCACCATGAGCACGAGCACCACCACGCACACCAGCACCACCACCGAGCAGTTCACCGGGAAGACCGCCCTGGTCACCGGCGCCGCATCCGGCATCGGCCTGGAGGTCGCCCGCCGTCTCGCCGCGGCGGGAGCGGCGGTCGTCGTCGCCGACTTCAACGAACAGGGCGCCCACGACGTCGCCCGCGCGCTCACCGAGGACGGCGCACGCGCCGCGGCCGTACGCGTCGACGTCACCGACCCCGAATCGGTGCGCCACGCCGTCGACTTCACCGTCGAGACCTTCGGCGGCCTGCACCTCGCCGTCAACAACGCCGGGATCGCCGGCGCCTCCGCCCCCACCGGCGAGTACGGGATCGAGGACTGGCAGCGCGTCATCGACACCAACCTCAACGGCGTCTTCTACTCGCTCCGCCACGAGCTGCCGCACCTCGTCGCCGCGGGCGGCGGCGCCGTCGTCAACATGTCGTCGATCCTCGGCACGAACGGCTTCGCCGGCTCCGCCGCGTACTCCGCGGCCAAGCACGCGGTCGTCGGCCTGACCAAGACCGCCGCCGTCGAGTACGCGGCCCGCGGCGTCCGCGTCAACGCCGTCGCCCCCGGCTTCATCGACACCCCGCTGCTCAAGGGCGACGAGGAACAGCGCAGCCGGCTCGTCGCCCTCCACCCCCAGGGCCGTCTCGGCACCGCCGAGGAGGTCGCCGACCTCACCCTGTTCCTGCTCTCGGACCACGCGTCGTTCATCAACGGCAGCTACCACCTGGTGGACGGCGGCTATGCGGCCCGTTGAGACGATGAAAGCCGTCCAGTACCGCACCGTCGGCGCCGCCCCCGAGGTGGTCACGGTCCCGCGCCCCGAACCGGGGCCGGGCCAAGTGCTCCTGAAGGTCACCGCGGCGGGCGTCTGCCACTCCGACATCGCCGTGATGAGCCGGCCCGCCGAAGCCCTGGGCTTCCCGCTGCCGCTCACCCTCGGCCACGAGGGCGCGGGGACCGTCGCCGCGCTCGGCGACGGCGTCACCGGGCTCGCGCTCGGCGACTCCGTGGCCGTGTACGGGCCGTGGGGCTGCGGCACCTGCCTCATGTGCGCGCAGGGCAAGGAGAACTACTGCACGCGCGCCGCCGAGCTCGGCATCCGCCCGCCGGGGCTCGGGGCGCCCGGCGCCATCGCCGAGTACATGATCGTGGACGATCCGCGCCACCTCGTGCCGCTGGACGGCCTCGACCCGGTGACGGCGGTCCCGCTCACCGACGCGGGCCTCACCCCGTACCACGCCGTCAAGACGTCACTGCCCAAGCTGACGCCCGGCAGCACCGCCGTGGTCATCGGCTCCGGCGGCCTCGGACACGTCGCCATCCAGCTGCTGCGCGCGCTGACCCCGGCACGGGTGATCGCCCTCGATGTCACCGAGGAGAAGCTGGCGCTCGCCCGTGAGGTCGGCGCCCACGAGACGGTCCTGTCGGACGCGGCGGCCGCGGCCCGGGTCCGCGAACTGACCGGCGGGCTGGGCGCCCAGGCCGTGTTCGACTTCGTCGGCGCGCCGCCCACCACCGCGACCGCCGCCGCGTGCGCCGCGGTGGAGGCGGACGTCACCCTCGTCGGCATCGGCGGCGGCACCGCGCCCGTCGGCTTCGGCACGACCCCCTTCGACGCCGCCTTCCGCGCCCCCTACTGGGGCAGCAGGTCGGAGCTGGTCGAGGTCCTGGACCTGGCCAGGTCCGGCGTCCTCGACGTCCACGTGGAGACGTACGCCCTGGACGACGCCCCGACGGCGTACGAACTCCTCCACGCGGGCCGTGTGCACGGCAGGGCGGTCATCCTCCCCAACGGCTAGGGGCAGCTCCCTCCCGGCGCCCCGCCGGCACCCCGCGCGACCGGTAGACGACGTAGGGGCGGGCCAGGTAGCCGACCGGTGCCGTGAAGGCGTGCACCAGGCGGCTGAACGGCCACAGGGTGAACAGGGCCATGCCGAGCAGGGCGTGGACCTGGTAGGCGAGCGGGGCGCCCGCCATGGCGGAGACGTCGGGGTCGAGGGCGAACAGCGAGCGGAACCACACCGACACCCCGAGGCGGTAGTCGTAGGAGTGGGGCCGCAGTGTGGTGGCCGTGGCGACGAGCCCGGCCAGGATCACGCAGAGCAGGACCGGCAGGACGACGCGGTCGCTGCGGCTGGTCGCCCCGCGCACGGCGGGCACACGCAGCCGTCGGTGGATGAGGATCGCGAGGCCCGCGAGGGTGGCGAGGCCCGCCGTGCCGCCCACGAACAGGGCGTTGAGGTGGTACATCCACTCGTGGACGTGGGCGCGTTCGGTGAGCGACTCGGGGATCAGCAGCCCGATGGCGTGCCCGGCCACCACGAACAGCAGCCCGTAGTGGAACAGCGGGCCGCCGATGCTCAGCAGCCGGTGCTCGTGCAGCTGACTGGAGCGCGTGGTGAAACCGAACCGGTCGTACCGGTAGCGCCAGGCCGTGCCGGTGACCATGACGACGAGGACGAGATAGGGCAGTACGCCCCACAGGGCGATGCGCAGATGGTTCACCGGGAGGTCTCCTCGGCGTGCGGGGCGTCGGGTACCGGCCGGAGCCGGGGGAAGGGAAGGAGGCCGACCGACTCGGCGGGCGGGCCCGTGCGGGCGAGGCGCAGGGCCGCCTCGCGGGTTGCGGGTCCGGGGCCGGGCAGGGTGCGGCAGACCGCCTCGACGATGTCGGCGTAGGGGCTCTCGTAGGCCGTGAGGCCGAAGCGGAGGAGTTCGAGTGCGGGCCGGTGTTCGGCGAGCAGCCGCTCCCCGGCTTCCGGGGAGCGGGCGGCGAACTCCAGCATCAGGGGCAGGAAGTCGGGGAGTTCGTCCGCGGGCGGGCGCCAGCCGTGGTCGCGGTAGAGCGACTTGAGCCCGGCCATGGTGGTGCCGCGCCTGCGGGTGTCCCCGTCGGTGTAGTACGTCAGGTACAGGCAGCGTCGGCGGCTGCGGTCGAACGTGGCGACGTACCGGGCGGCGAGTTCGAGCGGCGCCGTGCCGTCGACGCGGGCGCAGAACTGCCGCAGCAGCCGGATGTCGGCGCCCGGCACGGGTTCGAGTGCCGAGCGCACGGTGTCGAGGCGCCCGGGCCAGTCCCGGTCCGGGTAGCCGAGCAGCAGGGAAGCGGCCTGATGAACGACGGCTCGGTTCACCGGGCGTCGCCCTCCGCGCTCGGGAAGAGCCCTTCGGGGCGGCCGCTGCCGTCCCAGTTCAGGAGGTTGACCCGGTTGCGCAGCGAGGTCCCCGCGTGCTCCGGTTCCCTGCCGGACGCCGGCGGGCCCGATGCCGGTGCGCCCAGGGGGATGTGGAAGGCGTCCGGGTCGTACATGCCGGGCCCGTCCTGGCCGTCCAGGCCGCACCCGGCGTCGAGGTCGTCGGAGCCGGGGACCGGCGCGGTGTAGCTGGTGGGGACCACGTACCGCTCGTCGTACTTGGCGAGGGCGAGCAGCCGGTACATCGCCTCGATCTCGTCGGCGTCCATGCCGACGGCACGGGCGATGGCGGGGTCCTGCTCCTCGCCGAGATTGACACGCCGCATGTGGGAGCGCATCGCCGCGAGCCGGCACAGCGCCGCCTCCACGGGTGCCGGGTCGCCCGCGGTGAACAGTTCCGCGAGGTAGCCGACGGGGATGCGCAGCGAGTCGATGGCGGCGAAGAGTTTGGCCGGGTCCTCGCCGTCGTGTCCGGTGGCGGTCAGCGACTCGACGACGGGCGACAGCGGCGGGACGTACCAGACCATCGGCATGGTGCGGTACTCGGGATGCAGTGGCAGCGCCACCCTGTGGCGGCTGATGAGTGCGTGCACCGGAGAGCGTCGGGCGGCGGTCACCCAGTCGTGGGGGATGCCGGACGCCTCGGCGGCGCGCGCCACCTCGGGGTCGTCGGGGTCGAGGAAGCAGTCCAACTGGGCCTGGTAGAGGCCCTGTTCGTCGTCCGTCGCCGCGGCCTCGCCGACCTTGTCGGCGTCGTACAGGATGACGCCGAGATAGCGCAGGCGGCCCACGCACGTCTCGGAGCACACGGTCGGCAGGCCGGCTTCGATGCGCGGGTAGCACATCGTGCACTTCTCGGCCTTGCCGCTGCGGTGGTTGAAGTACACCTTCTTGTACGGGCAGCCGCTCACGCACATGCGCCAGCCGCGGCAGCGGTCCTGGTCGACGAGGACGATGCCGTCCTCGATGCGCTTGTAGAGGGCACCCGACGGGCACACCGCGACGCACGACGGGTTGAGGCAGTGCTCGCAGATCCGCGGCAGGTAGAACATGAACGCCTGCTCGTACTCCAGACGCACCTGGTCGTTCATCTTCTTCAACACCGGGTCACCGGCGAGGTGTTCGGGTCCACCGCCCAGGTCGTCGTCCCAGTTCGGCCCCCAGGTCACCGCGGTGGGCTCGCCGTCGACCAGGGAACGCGGCCGTGCGGTGGGCACGTCGTCGCCGAGGGGGGCGGTGGTGAGGGTCTCGTAGTCGTACGTCCACGGCTCGTAGTAGTCGTCGAGCGCGGGGAGTTCGGGGTTGGCGAAGAGCCGGGCCAGGCGCCGGGCGCGGCCGCCGCCCCGGGGGACGAGCCGGCCGCGTTTGAGCTGCCAGCCGCCCCGCCACTTCTCCTGGTCCTCGTAGCCGCGCGGGTAGCCCTGGCCGGGGCGCGTCTCGACGTTGTTGAACCACACGTACTCGGTGCCGGCCCGGTTGGTCCAGGTCTGTTTGCAGGTGACCGAGCAGGTGTGGCAGCCGATGCACTTGTCGAGGTTCATCACCATGGCCACCTGCGCCATGACCCGCCCGACAGTGACTCCGTCACGGGGCATCAGTACTGCACCTCCTGGGCGCGGCGCCGGATGACGGTGACCGCGTCGCGCTGGTTGCCGGTGGGGCCGTAGTAGTTGGGCGCGAAGCTGAGCTGCGCGTGGCCGCCGATCAGGTGCGTCGGCTTGATCAGGAGCTTGGTGAGCGCGTTGTGGACGCCGCCGCGCCGCCCGGTCGCCTCGGACTTGGGCACGTTCACCATGCGTTCCTGGACGTGGTACATGAACACCGTGCCGGGCGGCATGCGGTGGGAGACGACCGCGCGGGCCACGACCACGCCGTTGGCGTTGTGCGCCTCGATCCAGTCGTTGTCGGCCACGCCGATCGACGCGGCGTCGTCGACGCCGATCCAGATGACGGGGCCGCCGCGGGCCAGCGTCTGCATCAGCAGGTTCTCCTGGTACTCGGAGTGGATCGACCACTTGGAGTGGGGCGTCAGATAGCGCACCGTCACGGAACGTCCGCCATCGGGGTCGGCCGTCGGCTGCTCGCCGAGACCGGACAGGTTCAACGGCGGCCGGTAGATCGGGAGTTGTTCGCCGTACTCGGCGATCCACGGATGGTCGAGGTAGAAGTGCTGGCGGCCGGTGAGGGTGTGCCAGGGCTTGAAGTGCTCCGTGTTGATCGTGAAGGGGGAGTAGCGGCGCTCGGGGCCCTCCTTGCCCGACCACTCGAAGCTCGCGCCGACCTGCACCGGCCGCGCCTGCGTGTCGGAGAACGTCACGCGCCGCTCGGCCACGGAGGCCGCGAGCTCGCCGAGGCCCGTGTCGGCGCCGCAGCGCTCGGCGAGCCGGTCGAAGCCCTCGGCGGCGAGCCGCCCGTTCGTGGTGCCGGACAGGGCGAGGATCGCCTCGCACATCTTGACGTCCGTGTCGAGGAGGGGACGTGTGCGCGCCGGCCCGCGCGTCGCCGTGCCGCAGCGGGTGCCGAGCCACTCGATCTCCGGCAGCGGCCGCACGGTCACCCCCTTGACCGTGATGCCCTCCTCGCCGGTGAGCGGTCCGAGCGCGGCCATCTTGTCGCCGATGGCGGTGTAGTCGCGCTCCACGAGGGTGAATCGGGGGCCCGTGGGTCCGTCGGGCGGTGCCTCGCCGGGCGTGTCGTGCTGCAAGGGAGTGGCGACCAGGTCGTGGGCCACGTCCAGACGGCCCTCGGCGAGGCGGCCGACCTCGCGGGCCAGGCCGTGGAAGATCTCGAAGTCGGTGCGGGCCTGCCACGGCGGGTCGATGGCGGGGGAGAAGGCGTGCACGTAGGGGTGCATGTCCGTGCTGGACAGGTCGTGCTTCTCGTACCACGTGGCCGCGGGCAGCACGAGGTCGGCGAAGAGCGTGGTCGACGTCATGCGGAAGTCCAGCGCGAGCAGCAGGTCGACCTTCCCGCGCGGAGCGTCGTCCCGCCACGTCACCTCGCGCGGCCGCCCGTCGGGCGGCGCCTCCTCGGCGCTCGCGTTGTCGGACGCGCCGAGCAGGTGCCGCAGGAAGTACTCGTTGCCCTTGGCGGAGGAGCCGATGAGGTTGGCACGCCAAACGGTGAGCACGCGAGGCCAGTTGGCCGGATCGTCCGGATCCTCGCAGGCGTACGCGAGGCGCCCCGCGTCGCGTTCGGCCGCCACCCAGCCCGCCGGGTCGGCCCCCGACTCGTGCAGCCGCCGCCCCAGGTCCAGGGGGTTGGCGCCGAACGTCGGGTAGGAGGGCATCCAGCCCTGCCGGACGGAACGGGCCACAAGGTCGGCGGTGTGCAGGCCGGAGAGGGCGCCCGGCGCGGTGGGCGCCGCCAGGGCGTCCGCGGTGAACTTCTCGTACCGCCACTGGTCGGTGTTCAGGTACCAGTACGGCGTCCCGGCCATCTGCCGCGAGGGCCGCACCCAGTCCGACGCCGTGGCGACCTGCTGCCAGCCCGCGTACGGCCGCACCTTCTCCTGCCCCACGTAGTGCGCCCAGCCGCCGCCGTTCACGCCCTGGCAGCCGGTGAGCAGCAGCAGCGAGAGGAACGACCGGTAGATGGTGTCCGAGTGGAACCAGTGGTTGGTGCCGGCCCCCATCACGATCATGCAGCGCCCCCGCGTCTGCTCCGCGGTACGGGCGAACTCCCGCGCCGCGCGCACCACGGCCTGCGCGGGCACCGACGTGACCGCCTCCTGCCAGGCCGGGGTGCAGGGCGTGGTCGCGTCCTCGTACGACACGGCCGCCTCCTCGGCCGTCGTGGCACCCAACCCGGCGCGTCCCACGCTGTACTGAGCGAGCATCAGGTCGAAGACGGTGGTCACCAGATACCCGTCGACGCGCAGCGCGGGCACCGTGCGCCGCACGGTGGCGCCCTCCTCGTCGAAGCGGGGCAGCACCACCTCGGCGGTCTCCGTGCCGGGGTGCCCGAGCAGGGTCAGGAGCGGGTCGATGTCCCCCAGGTCGAGGTTCCAGCGCCCCTCTCCGTCCTTGCCCCAGCGGTCGCCCAGGGTGCCGTTGGGGACGGCGGGACGGCCGGTGGCCGCGTCGTGGACGACGGGCATCCAGCGCCGCGACTCGGCCTTGGCGTCCTTGGCCAGGTCGAGGTCCCTGGCGGTGACGAACGCGCCGGGAACGCGGGCGCCGGTGCCGTGCGCCTCGCTCCCCGGCTCGTCGAGCGCGATGAGGAACGGCAGGTCGGTGAAGCGTTTGACGTAGTCCGTGAAGTACGGCACCTGCCGCTCCACGAAGCACTCCCGCAGGATGACGTGCCCCATCGCCATGGCCAGTGCGCCGTCGGTGCCCGGGTGCGGGTGCAGCCACTCGTCGGCGAACTTCGTCGCGTCCGCGTAGTCCGGCGACACCACGACGACCTTCTGCCCCCGGTAGCGCGCCTCGGCCATCCAGTGGGCGTCGGGCGTACGGGTGACGGGGACGTTGGAGCCCCACAGCATCAGGTACGCGGCGTCCCACCAGTCACCCGACTCCGGAACGTCGGTCTGGTCGCCGAAGACCTGCGGGGAGGCGATCGGCAGGTCCGCGTACCAGTCGTAGAAGGAGAGCATCGGGGCGCCGATGAGGGAGTGGAAGCGGGCCCCGACGGCGTGCGAGGCCATCGACATCGCGGGGATCGGCGAGAACCCGGCGATGCGGTCGGGCCCGTACTCCTTGAGCGTGTGGACGTGCGCGGCGGCCGCGATCTCCAGCGCCTCGTCCCAGCCGATCCGCACCAGGCCGCCCTTGCCGCGCGCCGATTGGTAGCGGCGCCGCTGATCCGGATCGCCGGTGACCTCCCCCCAGGCCGCGACCGCGTCGCCGCCGAGGCGTCGCTTGGCGGCGCGGAACATCTCCACGAGGACGCCGCGGGCGTGCGGGTAGCGGACGCGCGTCGGGGAGTACGTGTACCAGGAGAACGACGCGCCGCGCGGGCACCCCCGCGGCTCGTAGTCCGGGCGGTCGGCTCCCGCCGAGGGGTAGTCGGTCGCCTGTGTCTCCCACGTGATGAGGCCGTCCTTGACGTACACCTGCCAGGAACACGAGCCGGTGCAGTTCACGCCGTGGGTGGAGCGCACCACCTTGTCGTGCGCCCAACGGTCGCGGTACGGGCTGTCGTTGACTCCCTGATCGGTGCGGAACACCGCCCTGCTGTCGGGCGTGGTCGGCGCCCTCTGCAGCAACTGTCCCGCGGCGAAAAGGCGTTCTGCGGCATCCGCCGCGATACGCTCCGCCTTCGCCCTGGCACGTCCCATTCCTCGGACTCCCCTCGGGGACCGGCTTGCCGGAGCGGTCACCTCCGGCCTGCGTGTTTCCACGAACGAGCTCAGAGTCCTCTTGCTCCGTCCGCGATGTGGAATCCATTCAGGCCAGTTGGTTGTACCTAGAAGTTGTTTTTCCGGTTCTTGGTACGGACCAGTGCCGGGCAAGGCCGGACCAGCACGGTCCCTTTACCGGGAGAAGGTGCACGCTGGCACGATGGCCGCCCATGAACCGTCACACGAGCCCCACCGCCCAGGCCTCGCGCCTCGTCGCCGAGCTCTTCCCCGACGCGCTCGGCGCTGTCCTCGGCGGCTCGGCCGCGCAGGGGCGCGCCGCCGCGACGAGCGACCTCGACGTGGCCGTCCTCCTGCCCGACTCCGACCTCAGCCGCCGCGAAGTGATACGCCACGAGGAACGTCCCGTCGAGTTGTTCCTCACCACGCTCGCGGACGTGCCGGAGTTCTTCGCGTGGGACAGGGCCCGCCGACGCGGCACGGTCCTCTTCATCCACGCAGAAGGCCTGCCGCTGCTCGACCCCCACGGCCATGTCGCCCGCACCCGCGCGCAGGCCCGCGCCGTGCTCGCCGCCGGGCCGCCGCCCCTCACCCCCGACGAAGCGGAACGCGACCGCTACGCCCTCACCTGCTTCATGGACGACCTGGCCGACACCGCGGCCGACACCTCACCGGGCCGGCGCTACGAACAGCTCGCCCTCGCCGACCTCGCCCTCGGCAAGGCGGCGCACCTCCTCACCGCCCACCACAACGCCTGGACCGGCATCGGCAAGTGGCTGCCCCGCAGGCTGCTCGCCGCGGACCCGGCGCGCGGAAAGGCCCTGCTGGACGGCCACCTGGCCGTGGCCGAGCGTGCCGATCCGGTACCGCTCATGGCCGCCGTCGAGGACGTGCTCCGCCTGTTCGGCGGGCCCCTGCGGGAGGGGTACGCGCAGCGCTGGCGTCCCTGAGCGTCACGCGGGCCTGAGCCAGAGCGTGGCCAGTGGGGGAAGGGTGACGCGCAGGCGGGCGGGGAAGGCGCCCGCGGGCTCCGGCTCCGTCCGCAGCGGGTCCGCGTTGCGCACGTCGCCGCCGCCGTAGTCCGCCGCGTCCGTGTTGAGCGTCTCCCGCCAGGTGCCGGGCGACTCCGGCACGCCGAGCACGTGGTCGCGGCGGATGACCGGGGAGAAGTTGCTCACGGCGAGGAGCGGTGTCCCGTCGGCGGCGAACCGCAGGAACGAGACCACGTTGTCCTGGGAGGCGTCCGCGTCGATCCAGGCGAACCCGTCGGGCACCGTGTCCCGCTCCCACAGGGCGGGCGCGTCCCGGTACTGGTGGTTGAGGTCCCGTACCAGCCGCCGCACCCCGGCGTGGTCCGGCTCGGCGGGGTACGCCGGGTCGAGAAGACCCCAGTCGGGACCGTGGTCCGGTGACCATTCGGCGCCCTGCGCGAACTCCTGTCCCATGAAAAGGAGTTGCTTGCCGGGGTGCGCCCACATGTAGGCCAGGTAGGCGCGGTGGTTCGCGCGCTGCTGCCACCAGTCGCCGGGCATCTTCGACACCAGCGCCTGCTTGCCGTGGACGACTTCGTCGTGCGAGATCGGCAGGAGGTAGTTCTCGCTGTACGCGTACACCATGGAGAAGGTCAGCTCGTTGTGGTGGTACTGGCGGTGCACCGGCTCGTGCCGGACGTACTCCAGCGAGTCGTGCATCCAGCCCATGTTCCACTTCAGGCCGAAGCCGAGCCCGCCCAGCTCCCCGTACCCCGTGTCGTCGGTGGCCCGCGTGACACCGTCCCACGCCGTCGACTCCTCGGCGATGGTGACGACCCCGGGACAGCGGCGGTACACCGTCGCGTTCATCTCCTGGAGGAACGCCACCGCGTCCAGGTTCTCCCTGCCGCCGTGCTCATTGGGCCCCCACTGGCCGTCCTCGCGCGAGTAGTCGAGGTAGAGCATGGAGGCCACGGCGTCCACGCGCAGACCGTCGACGTGGAACTCCTCGCACCAGTAGACGGCGTTGGCGACGAGGAAGTTGCGGACCTCCGTGCGGCCGTAGTCGAAGGTGAGCGTGCCCCAGTCGGGGTGCTCGGCGCGCCGGTGGTCCCCCGGCTCGTACAGCGGCTCCCCGTCGAACGCCGCCAGCGCCCAGTCGTCCTTCGGGAAGTGCGCGGGGACCCAGTCCACGATCACGCCGATGCCCGCCCGGTGCAGCGCGTCGACGAGGAACCTGAAGTCGTCGGGCGTGCCCAGCCGGGACGTCGGCGCGTAGAGCCCGGTGACCTGGTACCCCCAGGACCCGCCGAACGGGTGCTCGGCCACCGGCATGAACTCCACGTGCGTGAACCCCGCGTCCGAGACGTACGCCGTGAGCTCGTCGGCGAGCTGTCGGTACGTCAGCCCGGGCCGCCAGGACGGCAGATGGACCTCGTACACGGAGAAGGGGGAGCGGTGCACGGGCCGGTCCGCGCGGTGCTCCATCCACTCGGCGTCCGACCACACGTGGGCCGACCGCGTGACGACGGACGCGGTCGCGGGCGGCACCTCCGCCTGCCGCGCCATCGGGTCCGCGCGGAGGGTGTGCGTGCCGTCGGGGCGGGTGATGTCGAACTTGTACAGGTCGCCCTCGCCGATGCCGGGCAGGAACAGCTCCCACACGCCGGACGAGCCGAGGGAGCGCATCGGGTGGGCGGTGCCGTCCCAGTGGCAGAAGTCCCCGGACACCCGCACACCCCTGGCGTTCGGCGCCCACACCGTGAACCGGGTGCCGACGACGCCCTCGTGCGTCATCAGGTGCGCCCCCAGCGCCTGCCACAGCTGCTCGTGCCTGCCCTCGCCGATCAGATGCAGGTCGAGCTCGCCGAGCGCGGGCAGGAAGCGGTACGGGTCCTGGAGCTCGGTCTCCACGCCGTCGTACGTCACCCGCAACTCGTACGCGGGGATCGAGCCGAGCGGCAGCAGGCCGGAGAAGAGCCCGTCACCCACGTCGTGGAGCGGAACCGCCTGCCCCTCGACGACGACCCGCACCGCCTCGGCGTACGGGCGCAGCACCGTGAAGGCCACACCGTCCGCGACCGCGTGGGCGCCGAGCACCGCGTGCGGGTCGTGGTGCGTGCCCGCGAGCAGCCGGCCGCGGCTCTCGTCGTCGAGGGGCGCGAACGCGGCGCGGAGGGCGGGCGCGGGATCGGCGGTGGACGTATCGATGATGACCACGGGTGTCAGGTCTCCTCAAAAGGGGTTCGGGGGCGGGCGGTGAGGTCAGCGGCCCTCCGCGAGCCGGGCGATCGCCGCCATGGGCACGGGCAGCCAGTCCGGGCGGTGCCTGGCCTCGTACAGGGCCTCGTACACGGCCCGGTCCGTCTCGTAGGCCCGCAGGAGTCCGGCCTCCGTCCGCGGATCCCAGGACGCCTCGGCGGCGTACCCCGCGCAGTACGCCTCCCGGCAGCGCCTGGCCCACCGGGGCTGCCAGGGGCGCCTGGCGTGGGCCGCGTAGTCGAAGGAGCGGAGCATGCCCGCCACGTCGCGCACGGTCGCCTGCGCCCGCCGCCGTTCGGCGATCGGGCGGGCCGGCTCGCCCTCGAAGTCGATGACGAACCACCGCTGTCCGGCCCGCAGGACCTGGCCGAGGTGCAGATCGCCGTGGATCCGCTGGGCCGGCCGCACCGGGCCGCGCGCCGCGACCGCGTCGTAGGCGGCCCGCAGCCGGGCCACGTACGGAACGAGTGCGGGCACCTGACGGGCGGTGGTGTCCAGGCGCGACGTCATCCTCTCGGCGAGGTGACGGCCGCCGTGCCGGTCCGGGGCGTCGGGTGCGAAGACCTGCGCGAGGGCCAGATGCACCTCGGCGGTGGCGCGCCCCAGCTCGTAGGACTCGTCGGTGAAGTCCCTACCCGCCGCGAGGGACTTGAGGGCCAGCGTCCAGCCGTCGGTCGCGCCGCGCAGGAACGGCTGGAGCACGCCGAGCGTCGTCTTGCGCGGCTCGCTGGTCCAGAACCAGGCCACGGGGGACGGCACGCGGGCGCAGCCCTGGCCGGCGAGCGCCCACGGCACCTCGAGGTCGGGATTGACGCCGTACTGGATGCGGCGGAAGAGCTTGAGGATGAAGGAATCGCCGTACACGAGCGAGGTATTGGACTGTTCGCCGTCCAGGACGCGGGGGGTGAGGTGCGGGGGCACCACGGTCTGTACATCGCGTTCGAAGCGCAGGGGGCCCGCCGAGCCCGGGGTGCGCAGGCGCTCCAGGAGGAGCGCGGCGGAGCGGGGGTCGTGCAGGGCGTCGTACACGGTGAGGCCCGCGAGCGGGCCTTCGGCCGGGCGGCCGATCACGGCGTGGTGGAGGCGTGGCGGCAGGTCCCTGCGCACGCCGAGGAGCAGCTGGTAGCAGTCTTCGCGCGATCCGGCGTGGCGGGAGCGGATGAGCAGGTGCAGGCAGCCCGGGTGCAGCTCGGTCATCGACACCACGGCGAGTTCCGTGACGGGCAGCCCCTTGCCGGCGAACCACCGCTGTTCCGGCAGCCACTTCTGCAGCACCCCGGCCAGCGACGTGAGCAGCAGCGGCGGGCTGAGGCTTTCGCGCGACTGCGTTGCGGTCTTGAGCATGCGACACGTCCCTTCAGAGGCGCACGGCTGGTTCGGCCGGACGGCGCGGGTGGAGGTCGTTGCACAGCCGGAACCAGTAGAAGCCGTGTCCCGCGAGGGTCAGGAGGTACGGGAGCTCACCGATGGCGGGGAAGCGGACTCCGCCGATGAGCTCGACGGGATGGCGTCCCGCGAAGGTCTGGAGATCCAGTTCGGTGGGCTGGGCGAAGCGCGAGAAGTTGTGCACGCACAGCACGAGGTCGTCCTGGTACTCCCGCAGGAAGGCGAGCACCGCCGGGTTGGACGACGGGAGCTCGGTGTAGGAGCCGATGCCCATGGCCGGGTTCTGCTTGCGGATCTCGATCATGCGGCGCGTCCAGTGGAGCAGGGAGGACGGGGAGGACATGGAGGCTTCGACGTTGGTGACCTGGTAGCCGTAGACGGGGTCCATGATCGTGGGCAGGTAGAGGCGTCCGGGGTCGCTGGAGGAGAAGCCGGCGTTGCGGTCGGGGGTCCACTGCATGGGGGTGCGCACGGCGTCGCGGTCGCCGAGCCAGATGTTGTCGCCCATGCCGATCTCGTCGCCGTAGTAGAGGATCGGCGAGCCGGGCAGGGACAGCAGGAGTGCGGTGAAGAGTTCGATCTGGTTGCGGTCGTTGTCCAGGAGCGGGGCGAGGCGCCGGCGGATGCCGATGTTGGCGCGCATGCGCGGGTCCTTGGCGTACTCCGCGTACATGTAGTCGCGTTCTTCGTCGGTGACCATTTCCAGGGTCAGCTCGTCGTGGTTGCGCAGGAAGATGCCCCACTGGCAGCCGGAGGGGATGGCGGGGGTCTTGGCGAGGATTTCCGAGACGGGGTAGCGGGATTCACGGCGTACGGCCATGAAGATGCGGGGCATGACGGGGAAGTGGAACGCCATGTGGCATTCGTCGCCGCCCTTTTGGAAGTCGCCGAAATAGTCGACGACGTCCTCGGGCCACTGGTTGGCCTCGGCAAGAAGAACCGTATCGGGGTAATGGGCGTCGATGACCGCACGCACATGCTTCAGCATTCCGTGCGAACGGGGCAGGTTTTCGCAGTTGGTGCCTTCTTCGGCGAAGAGGTAGGGGACGGCGTCGAGGCGGAAGCCGTCGATGCCGAGGTCGAGCCAGAAGCGCAGGGCGGAGATGATTTCTTCCTGGACGGCGGGGTTCTCGTAGTTGAGGTCGGGTTGGTGGGAGAAGAAGCGGTGCCAGAAGTACTGCTTGCGGACGGGGTCGAAGGTCCAGTTGGAGGCTTCGGTGTCGACGAAGATGATGCGGGCGTCCTGGTACTGCTTGTCGTCGTCGGCCCAGACGTAGTAGTCGCCGTAGGGGCCTTCGGGGTCGGTGCGCGAGGCCTGGAACCACGGGTGCTGGTCGCTGGTGTGGTTCATGACGAAGTCGATGATGACGCGCATGCCGCGTTGGTGGGCGGAGTCGACGAATTCGACGAAGTCGGCGAGGTCGCCGAATTCGGGGAGGACGGCGGTGTAGTCGGAGACGTCGTAGCCGCCGTCGCGGAGGGGGGATTTGAAGAAGGGGGGCAGCCAGAGGCAGTCGACGCCGAGCCATTGGAGGTAGTCGAGTTTGGCGGTGATGCCTTTGAGGTCGCCGATGCCGTCGCCGTTGCTGTCCTGGAAGGAGCGGACGAGGACTTCGTAGAAGACGGCGCGTTTGAACCATTCGGGGTCGCGGTCCTTGGCCGGTGTGTCCTCGAAGGTGTCCTGGACGGGCTCGTTGACGATCATGGTGTGGGTGACCCTCCGATCAACGGTGAGAGGACGGTCGCAGGACCGTGAAGAGGTGCGCGGGCGCGCGGCCGGGTTCCAGGCGCACGTAGTTGGCCCTGCCCCAGTGGTAGGTCTCGCCGGTGAGCTCGTCGCGCACCGGCACGGACTCGTGCCAGTCGAGGCCGAGTTGCGGCATGTCCAGCGAGACCGTGGCCTCCTGGGTGTGGTGAGGGTCGAGATTGACGACCACCAGGACCGTGTCCTGTCCGGCGCGCTTGCTGTAGACGATGACCGCGTCGTTGTCGGCCTCGTGGAAACGGAGGTTCCTCAGCTGCCGCAGCGCGGGATGCTCGCGACGGAACCGGTTGAGGGTGGTGATCAGCGGCGCGAGCGAGTGGCCCGCCCGTTCCGCGTACCCCCAGTCCCTCGGCCGCAGTTGGTACTTCTCCGAGTGCAGGTAGTCCTCGCAGCCCGCACGGGCCGGGGTGTTCTCGCACAGCTCGAACCCGGCGTACATGCCCCAGCTCGGCGCGAGCGTCGCGGCCAGCACGGCCCGCACCTCGAAGGCGGCGCGCCCGCCGTCCTGGAGGTAGCCGGGCAGGATGTCCGGCGTGTTCACGAACAGGTTCGGTCGCAGATACGCGGCGGTCTCCGTCGAGAGCTCGGTCAGGTAGTCGGTGAGCTCCTGTTTGGTGTTCCGCCAGGTGAAATACGTGTAGGACTGCTGGAAACCGGCCTGCGCCAGCGCGCGCATGACGGGGGGCCGGGTGAACGCCTCGGCGAGGAAGACGACGTCCGGGTCGCTCGCGTTGATCTCGGCGAGCACCAGGTCCCAGAACGCCACGGGCTTGGTGTGCGGATTGTCGACGCGGAAGACCCGTACACCGTGCCCCATCCAGAACCGCAGCAGCCGCACGGTCTCCGCGACGAGACCCGGCAGATCCTCGTCGAAGGCGATCGGGTAGATGTCCTGGTACTTCTTCGGCGGGTTCTCCGCGTACGCGATGGAACCGTCGGGCCGGTGGGCGAACCACTCGGGGTGCTTCTCCACCCAGGGGTGGTCGGGAGAGCACTGGAGCGCGAAGTCCAGGGCGACTTCGAGGCCGAGATCGGTGGCGCGGCGCACGAACGCGTCGAAGTCGTCCAGCGTCCCGAGATCCGGGTGGACCGCGTCGTGGCCGCCCTCCGGCGAGCCGATCGCCCACGGCACCCCCACGTCGTCGGGGCCGGCGGAGAGCGCGTTGTCCGGGCCCTTGCGGAAGGTGGTGCCGATGGGATGGATCGGCGGCAGATACACCACGTCGAAGCCCATCTCCGCGAGGGCGGGCAGCCGTTCGGCGGCGGTGCGGAACGTGCCGGGCACGGGCGGCGCCCCCTCCTCGACGACGGCGCCCTCCGAGCGTGGGAAGAACTCGTACCAGGATCCGTAGAGCGCGCGCTCCCGCTCCACGAGCAGCGGCATGGCCCGCGATGGGGAGACCCGCTCGCGCAGCGGGTACCGCGCGAGGACCGCGTCCACCTCCGGAGTGAGCGCTGCCGCCAGGCGGGCGCCCGGCGACTGCTCCTCGTCCTGGAGCGCGGCGGCCGCCGCGAGCAGCGTTCTCCGAGCCGTGTCCTCCGGGGCGCCGCGCGCCGCCCGCTCGTACAGCAGCGCGCCCTCTTCGAGCATCAGCCCGGCGTCGATGCCGGCGGGCACCTTGACCCCGGCGGCACGCCGCCACTCCTTCACGGGGTCCGTCCAGGCCTCGACGTGGAACGTCCACCGCCCCTCGACGTCCGGCGTGACCTCGGCGCCCCATCGGTCGCTGCCCGGGGAGAGTTCACGCATCGGGGCCCACGGTCCGCGGCGCCCGTCGGGGGAGAGGAGCACGACGTCGGCGCCGACCGCTCCGTGGCCCTCGGCGAAGACGGTCGCCGTGACCTGGAACGTCTCGCCGGGAACGGCTTTCGCCGGGCGGCGGCCGCCGTCGACGGCGGGCCGGACGTCGAGGACCGGTACGGGCACCGTGCGGGCGGAGGGCGTCTGTGCGGCTGACGTCATCGGTCCCTCCTCCGCCGGGCGTGCGTGCGGGCGGCCCCCGCGGGAGCCGGGTGTCGCTATCGGGCCCGGGCGCTCGGGGAGAGCTGAGGCCGACGAGTTGCCGCGTGTGGTGCTCGTGCTGTGTGAGACGGTCGTGCCTCTCGTGGACGCAGGTACTGCTCGGCCGCGTCGGCGGCTTCCCGTGCTTTGCACTCGCCCATCAGGACGCACAGCGTGTACGCGGTGTCCTCGAACCGCATCCGCACGGACCGGTCGGCGGGGTGAGCCAGCAACAGCCGCTCCCACGCCCTGTACTGACGCAGATGCCGTGCGACCTCGGATCTGGCGGGCAGCAGCTTCACGCTGGTCACCCTTTCGTTCGTCGATCGGTCTGACCCATCGTGCACGGATGAGCACCCAGCGTCCTGTTGGGAATTCAACCAACGAGTGTGGCGTCGGTGCGACCGTCGTGCCGCCGTGCTCGCCCGTGTCTCGTGTTGCGCGAATGGAGTAGCGCTCGCACCCTGAGACTGACTCAGAAGCGATCAGTGCTCACGCTGCGTGTTCGGGGCTCGGCCGACCAGGCCGAGGCGGAGCGGACAAGCTTCGCCGAGAGGAGCCAAGAGCAATGAAATCCGCGATCCCCTGCTACTACCACCTCGAGGTCGAGGTAAGCCCGGAGAGGATCGACCAGGTCGGCCGCATCCTGACCGCGCATCTCCGGCATTGGGGGCTGGGGGTTCTCAGCGAACCCGTACGCCGTTGCACCGGGGTTCTGCTCCACGAGATCGAGGAGTACGGAACCGACAAGAACACCGTCGTGGAGATGTGGTGGAACGGCCAGCACCTCATCACCGCCGTGTCCGACACCAACCGCGAGCTGCCCGAGCGGCACTACGGACCGCAGGGCTGCCTGACGCAGATCGCCGCGCTGAGCGACGGCTGGGGCAGCTTCCCCGCGACCAACGGCAAGATCATCTGGTTCTCCCGCCGGGTCCGCGCCCCCGAACGCGCCCCGCTGGCCCCCGCCGCCCCCGCGCCCAGCCTGCGCGAGGCCCTGAAGCTGCCCCGCGAGATTCCCGTCGCCGCGCTCGCGGCCCCCGCGGCGGCGGAACCCGAGGCGGCGACGGCGGCCACGGGCGCCCAGGCCCCGGCCGCGGTCGCCACCCTCGCGGTGCCCGACCCGGTCGCCCATGTTCTGCGGCCCGACGCGTCCCGGATCAGGATGGTGGAACCGATGCCGCGAGCGACGCCCGTGGTGTGAACGCCCGCCTCGTACGGCGGCGCGGCGCACCGGCCGCGGCTTCCCCGAGCGGGTGGCCGCGGCCGGCGCACCGCTTTCCCGGCCCGATCCCGAATTCCCCCCTGTACGGAGGCAGTCGCGTGCGCACCTGGACCGGCACCCCCTTCCCCCTCGGCGCCACCTACGACGGTGAAGGGACCAACTTCGCCCTGTTCAGCGAGGTCGCCGAGCGCGTCGACCTCATCCTCATCGACGATGACGGCACGCACCGCAGCGTCACCCTCTCCGAGGTCGACGGCTTCGTATGGCACTGCTACCTGCCCGGGGTCGGCCCCGGGCGGCGCTACGGCTACCGGGTGCACGGCCCCTGGAACCCCGCCGAAGGCCACCGCTGCAACCCGGCCAAGCTGCTCCTCGACCCGTACGCCCGGGCTATCGAGGGCCAGATGGACAACGACGCCGCGCTCTTCGAACGTGCGGCCGACGGGCCGGGGCGTGCCGACAGCGCCGGACACACCCCGCTCTCCGTGGTGACCGACCCGGCCTTCTCCTGGGAGGGCGACCGGCCGCCGCGGCGGCCCTACGCGGAGACTGTGGTGTACGAGGCCCACGTCCGCGGACTGACGCGGACGCACCCCGGAGTGCCCGAGTCGCTGCGCGGCACGTACGCGGGCCTCGCCACCGAGCCGGTCATCGAGCACCTCACCTCGCTCGGCGTGACCGCGATCGAGCTGATGCCGGTCCACCAGTACGTGCAGGACGGCTTCCTGCGCGACCGCGGCCTGTCCAACTACTGGGGCTACACGTCCATCGGCTTCTTCGCCCCGCACAACGCCTACGCGGCGCACGGCTCGCGCGGCGAGCAGGTCACCGAGTTCAAGTCCATGGTCAAGGCGCTGCACCAGGCCGGACTCGAAGTGATCCTCGACGTGGTCTACAACCACACCGCCGAGGGCAACGAGAACGGCCCCACCCTCGCCTTCCGCGGCATCGACAACGCCTCGTACTACCGCCTGGCCGAGGACGACCCGGCGCACTACTTCGACACCACAGGCACCGGCAACAGCCTGCTGATGCGGCACCCCAACGTCCTGCAACTGGTCATGGACTCGCTGCGGTACTGGGTCACCGAGATGCACGTCGACGGGTTCCGCTTCGATCTGGCGGCCACGCTCGCCCGGCAGTTCCACGACGTCGACCGGGTCTCGGCCTTCTTCGACCTGGTCCAGCAGGACCCCGTCGTCAGCCGCGTCAAACTCATCGCCGAACCGTGGG
Organism: Streptomyces venezuelae; assembly: GCF_008642315.1. Taxonomy (NCBI): domain Bacteria; kingdom Bacillati; phylum Actinomycetota; class Actinomycetes; order Kitasatosporales; family Streptomycetaceae; genus Streptomyces; species Streptomyces venezuelae. The sequence continues at coordinate 7,671,392 of NZ_CP029192.1, forward strand.
ACGTCGGCGACGGGGGATACCAGGTCGGCAACTTCCCGCCTCTGTGGTCGGAGTGGAACGGCAAGTACCGGGACTCCGTACGGGACTTCTGGCGCGGCGCCGACCACACCCTCGCCGAATTCGCCTCCCGGCTGACCGGCTCGTCCGACCTCTACCAGCACGACCGCCGCCGCCCGCGCGCCAGCGTCAACTTCGTCACCGCGCACGACGGATTCACGCTGCGCGACCTGGTCTCGTACGACGACAAGCACAACGAGGCCAACGGCGAGAACAACCAGGACGGCGAGAACGCCAACCGCTCGTGGAACAGCGGCGTCGAAGGCCCCACCGCGGACGAGGGGATCCTCGAACTCCGCGCGCGCAGGCAGCGCAACTTCCTGGCCACCCTCATGCTCTCGCAGGGCATCCCGATGCTCGCCCACGGCGACGAACTCGGCCGCACCCAGCAGGGCAACAACAACGCCTACTGCCAGGACAGCGAGCTCTCCTGGATCGACTGGGACCTCACCGACGAGCAGCGCGACCTCATCGCCTTCACCCGCCGCGCCATCACGCTCCGGCTCGGCCACCCCGTGCTGCGCAGGCGCCGCTTCTTCCGCGGCGACACGGCCACGCACCAGGGGCAGCCGCTCCCCGACCTGGTGTGGCTGCGGCCCGACGCCCTGGAGATGACGGACCAGGACTGGCAGCGCGGCGACGCGCACGCCGTCGCCGTCTTCCTCAACGGCGACGCCATCGCGGAGCCCGACGCCCACGGCAGGCCGGTGGTCGACGACTCCTTCATGCTCCTGCTCAACAGCTACCGGGAACCGGTCGTCTTCGACCTGCCGGATGCGGCGTACGGCGAGCGCTGGACGACGCGGATCGACACCACGGATCCCACCGGGGTGGCGGACGAGACGGAACACAAGGCGAACGCCGAAGTCACCCTGGAGCCGCACAGTCTGCTCCTGCTGTCCCGTCCCGCCCGCACGTCGACGTCGGTCAGCGCACGGTCACGGTGAACACGCCGGAGGCCGTCGAACCCTGGACGACGCGCAGCTCGTTCTTGCCCTTCATGCCGAGCTTGACGCCCAGGGAGTAGCTGCCGCTCCGGGTGATGGGCGCGGAGGCGGGCAGCGAGACCCAGTGGCCACGCTGCTTCTGCTGCAGGGTCACCTTGCTGCCCGGCTTCAGACCGGTCGTGGTGCCGGTGACACGGAACAGCTGCCACGCCTTGACGGACTTCACCGAGGGCTTCGCGGTGATGGCCTTGGCGGCGGCGGTCTTCTGTGCGGCGGTGGCCTTCTGCGTGGCGGAGACGGGGTGTGCGGCCGGGGTCGCGGCCATGGCGGCGGTGCCCGCCGTGCCGAGAGCGACCGCTCCGATGATGCCTACGGCGGCCATGCGCAGGGAGTTCCGCTTGGTGACGATCATGAGGGTGCCTTCCCATCAGGACATGTCGGTTATGACATCTGTTGAGACGGTCGGCCCGCCCGGGGCGTTGTGCCCGAAGTGTCACCGTCCTGCAACAGCGGCATGAGCCGTTGGCTTCGGGTGTGGCCGGAATCGCTGCCGAAAAGTGAGCCAATGGTCCAGTGGTACGAGGCTGAGTTGAGCCAGATGGTGCTCGGATGGTCTGATGGTCCTGTCGATGGCGCTGCGGATCTCCGCGGCGCCTTTTTTATGCGAACAGTTCATGCGGACAGACCGAGATGTGCACGGAAGGGCGGGAAGCTTTGCTGAAGAGGGTGTTCGTGGCGCCGGATCCGGGACGGATGCGGCTCCGCTTCGCTTCACGGGCCGTACTCGGCATCTCCCTGGCGGTCGTCGTGTGCGGTCTGGCCGGACACTCGCTCGTCGCGGCGATCACCGGGGGACTCGCCGCGCTCCTGGCCCTCTTCACCGTCACGGACACGACGGTCCGCGGGCAGGCGATCACCACGGCCCTGCTGCCCGTCGTCGGTTTCCCCGTCCTGGCGCTCGCGGCGTCGCTCCACGACGTCCCGCTCGCGCGGGACTGCGCCTTCCTCGCCGTCATGGGCCTCGGCGTGTACGCGCGACGGTGGGGACCGCGCGGGCACTCGCTCGGCGTGTTCGCCTTCATGACCTTCTTCATCAGCCAGTTCCTCCACACGGAGGTGCACCAGCTGCCCCAGCTCTACGCCGCGGTGCTCCTGTCGATCGCCGCCGCCTCGACCGTGCGTTTCGGCGCGTGGTGCTACGAGCGCGGGGTGCCGCCCGGCGTCGTACTGCCCGCCCCGCCGGACGCCAGGGGACTGGCCAGGGCCACCACCCGGCAGGCGGTCCAGGCGGCCGCGGGCGGCGCCTTCGCGCTCGCGGCGGGCCAGCTGCTCTCCGGTGAGCGCTGGTACTGGGCGGTCGGCGCCACCTGGTGGGTCTTCGTCAACACCACCTCGCGCGGCGAGACCGTCGTGCGGAGCTTCCGGCGCGTGCTCGGCACGCTGATCGGGATGGCCGCGGGCCTCGTCCTCGTCGTCCCCCTGGAGGGCGCGCCCGTTCCCAGCGCCCTGCTCGTGGCGGTCGGCGTCTTCGGTATCTTCTACACGGCCGCGGTGTCGTACACGTGGATGATGCTCTCCGTGACGGTGCTCGCCGGATCGCTGTACGGCCTGCTCGGCGTCCTGGACGCGAGCCTGCTCGGGCTGCGGCTCGCCGAGACCGGCATCGGCGCCCTCGGCGCGGTCCTCGCCGTGCTGATCGTCCTGCCCATCACGACGCACGCCACGACCGAGGCGTGGATCGAGAAGGCGCTGCACTGCGTGCACGACTGCACGAAGGAAGCGGCCGCCCGGCTCGGCGGTCTGGAGTCCGCCGACCCCGCCCGCCGCATCGCCGAGCTGGAGGCGATCCTGGGGCGGGTACGCATGTCCCTCGCGCCGCTCGTGCACCCGTTCAGCCCGCTGCGGACCCGCAAGGGACGCGCTCTCCAGGTGGTCGCGCTGCTCGACAACTGCGCCCGCGAGATACGGGGACTCGCCGCCGTCGCCGCCGACCCGGAGGCGTCCCACGACGCCCGCCTGGCCGCCGCGTGCCAGCGTGTCGAGGCCGCGGTCGAGACGCTGACGGCGCCGCGCGGCACACCGGCGCAGGTCGGCGCGGCCGCGGACCTGCCGCACGCCGTGGTGGAGCCCGCCCTGGCCCACCTGCACAGCCTGGAACGGGCCCTGATCGACCTGGCCCACCCTCTCCAGAGGGCGGGACGGGCGCCGCTGCTGGGGGCCTGAGCGGGGGCTCGTTCCGCCGTGCGGCGGTCGGCGCCGTTCGACTGTGCGGCGGCCGGCCCCCTTCGGCGCCCCGGCGTCACGGGCCGAGTGGGGTGCCGGGTTCCGGCTCGGTGCCGTGTTCGAAGGCGTGGCGCAGGCGGAGCAGGCCGCGGCGGGCGTGACTCTTCACCGTGCCCAGGGGCCAGCCGGTCACGACGGCGATCTGGGGCTGCGTGAGGTCGTGGTAGAACGCCAGGCGCAGGACCTTGCGCTGCGGCGGTGGCAGCCGGGCCAGTTCGTGCTCCACGAGGACCTGGTCGAGCACGCCCTCCAGGGAGGACGACTCCTGGGGGCGCACCGCGAGCGCCGCGCCCGCCGCGTCGACCAGCGCGGCCCGGCGGCTGCGCGCGGAGAGGGCGTCGGCGACCTTGCGGCGGGTGATGCCGATGAGCCAGCCGGCCAGGGTGCCGCGCCCGGGGCAGTAGCCGGCCCGCCCGCGCCAGGCGGCGATGAACACCTGCTGCGTCACGTCCTCGGCCTCCCGCGCGTCCCCGAGCGAACGCCGGGCGACGCAGTGCACCAGCGCCGACCACCGCTCGTGGACCACGGCGAGGCAGGCCTCGTCCCCCGCCACGAAGCCGGTGGCCAGCTCCTCCTCGTCGCCGCCCGACGCGCGGCCCGGCTGAGGGACGGGAACGCTCTCGGTGATCGGGGCCGGTCGACTGGCGATCATGTGCGGCTGCTCCTTCTGCCGGGGCGGCCGCTTCTTCCGTCCCGGGGTGGTCCGTGGCGGGCGGGCGGCCTGGCGCCGATCCTTCGCGCGGTCGGACGGATGGGCAACGTGCATCGATTCTGCGTCGTATTTTGGAGGGCATGAACGATTCAGCGGCCGCGCTGACCTCGGGAGCCGTCGCCCGGCGCCTGGGCGTCTCACCGACCACCCTGCGCAGCTGGGACCGCCGCTACGGCCTGGGCCCCGCCGCCCGCACGCGGGGACGCCACCGCCGGTGGACGCCCGAGGACATCGCCGTGCTGGAACACATGTGCAGGCTCACGGCCAGCGGCGTCCCGCCCGGTGAGGCGGCGCGCCTCGCGTCGCGGGGCGAGGCGTCCCGGGCGGACCCGGCGACCGGGGAGCCCGACGCGCCGTCCACCCGACGCCGCGACGCCAGCACCGTCCTGCCCCTCGGCGACGTGCGCCAGGAGTGCCGGGGCCTCGCCCGCGCCGCGGTCCGCCTCGACGCGCAGGAGATGCGGAGCAGGCTCGACTCGCTGGTCGGCGAGCACGGCCTCGTACCCGTGTGGGAAGAGGTCATGGTGCCCACCCTGCGAGCGGTGGGACGCAAGTGGGAGCTGTCCGATGACCGGTACGTGGAGGTCGAACACCTCCTGTCCTGGCACGTCTCGACCGCCCTGCGCAGCGCCCCGCTGCTCCGCCCGCGCACCGCACCGCTCCTCGACACCTCCCCGGTCCTGCTCGCCTGCATGCCGGACGAGCAGCACACCCTGCCCCTGGAAGCACTCGACGCAGCCCTCGGCGAGAACGGCGTCCCCACCCTCATGCTGGGCGCCGCCGTACCCCTGGAGGCACTCGTCGCCGCCGTGCGGCGCACAGGACCCTCGGCCGTCGTGCTGTGGTCGCAGGCCCGCTCCACGGCGGGCGAGGCGGTCGCGCGCCGCGTGGCGGCGATGGAGTGGGGGCCCGCGGGCGCCCGCAAGCGCGCCCGCGTCCTGCCGTCCGGACCGGGCTGGGGGCGGTCCGCGCCCAGCGGGCTCGCCCGCTGCGGCAGCCTCCGCGACGCCGTCGCTCTGCTGAGCACACCGCACCCGGGGTAGGAGAGCCGACGCGCCACCCGTCCGCGGCGATTCGCGCCCGGTCGGTGCATCCAAGTGGCGGCCCCGTGCGGAATGCTGGGCATGGGCATGGGCATGGGCATGGGCGGACGACCGGCGAGGGGCTTCATGCAGGACGCGGACATCGCCATCGTGGGGGCCGGCGCGGCGGGCCTGTCGCTCGCCTACCGGCTGGCCGTCGACCGCCCCGGCGACCCGATGCCGTCGGTGGTCCTGATCGACGCCCCCGCCGGTCCCCTGAAGCCCGCCGAGCGCACCTGGTGCTTCTGGGAGGAGCCGGACGGCGAGTTCGACGCCGCCCTGACCGCCGTCTGGGACACCCTGCGTATCCGCGCCCCGGACGGCACCGCCGTCGCCGCCTCACCCGCCCCCCTGCGCTACAAGATGCTGCGTTCCGGCGACTTCGAGACCCTCGTCGGTGACCGCCTCGCCGACGAGTCGAACGTGGCGCGCCTCGAAGCCGCGGTCGAGGAGATCCGCGACCTCGGCGACGGCGCCGAGGTCCGCACACGCACACCCGGCGGTCGCCCCCTGTCGCTGCACGCCCGGTGGGTGTTCGACTCGCGCCCGCCGGGCGTCCTGCCGCCGGGCCGCACCACCCTGCTGCAGCACTTCCGCGGCTGGTTCGTCACGACCGACCGGCCCGCCTTCGACCCGCTGGTCGCGGACCTGATGGACTTCCGCACCCCCCAGCCCCCGCACGGCCTGTCCTTCGCCTACGTGCTGCCCACCGGCCCCCACCAAGCCCTGGTCGAGTACACGGAGTTCTCCCGCGAGGTCATCGACGACCAGGCGTACGACCGGGCACTGACCCGGTACCTGACGGACCAACTGGCCCTCGGCGCCCACGAGGTCGTCCGCGTGGAGCACGGCGTGATCCCCATGACCGACGCGCGCTTCCCGCGACGCGCGGGCCGCTCCGTCTTCCGTATCGGCACCGCGGGCGGCGCGACCCGCCCCTCGACCGGGTACACCTTCGCCGCCGTCCAGCGACAGACACGCGCCATCGCCGCCGCCTACCACCGCGGCCGCACCCCGCAGCCGCCGCCCGCGCACTCGGCGCGGTCACGGGCGATGGACGCCGTACTGCTGCGGGCCCTGGACACCGGCCGGGTGAGCGGCGCGTCGTTCTTCACCCGCCTCTTCCGTGAAATCCCCATGGAGCGGCTGCTCCGCTTCCTCGACGGCCGCACCGGCATCCGCGAGGACCTGACGATCGGGCTGCACACCCCCGTCGCCCCCATGCTGCGCACGGCGGCCGAACTGCCCCGACTGCCCAAGCACCGGGCCCACGCCCCCTCTTCCACCCCCACCCCCACCCCGCGGCCGGGACACCCGGCCGAACGGAAAGAGAACTGAGATGACCGTGCTGCGCGACGACACCCTGTCCGCCGCGTTCGACCACGCCGCCCGCACCTACGACCGGCTGGTCGCGGCCAACCCCGGCTACCACGCGCACCTCCGCCGCTCCGCCCGACGGCTGCGGCTGCCGAACGGCGGCGCCGGGCTGCGCCTGCTCGACCTCGGCTGCGGCACCGGCGCCTCCACCGCGGCGCTGCGCAGCGCCGCGCCACTGGCCGAGATCGTCGCGGTCGACGCGTCGGCGGGCATGCTGGAGCGCGCCGCGGCCAAACCCTGGCCGCCCTCCGTGACGTTTGTGCACGCCCCCGCCGAACGGCTCGAACAGGCGGGGGTGGAGGGACCCTTCGACGCGGTCTTCGCCGCCTACCTCTTCCGCAACCTCGCCGACCCGGACGCCGTACTCGCCGCGGTCCGCGCGCTGCTCGCCCCGCACGGCCGTCTCGCCGTGCACGAGTACACGCTCAGCGGCCGCCTGACGGACCGTCTGGTGTGGACGGCCGTCTGCAAGGCGGTGGTGCAGCCCGCAGGCACCCTCTCCGGTGATGGCGCCCTCTACCGGCACCTGTTCCGCAGCGTGTCCGGCTTCGACACCGCCGACGCGTTCGCGGCACGCACCCGCAAAGCCGGCTTCGGCCGCGTACGCGTCCTGCCGATGCCCGGCTGGCAGACCGGCATCGTGCACACCGTCCTTGCCGCGGCCGACGGCTCCGACGGGGCCGCCCGATGAACCTGAACGGCACGGAACAGCCGTACGCGACGCCGCGGCGCGGCCGCGACCGCCGCGCCCGGGTGTGGCACGCGCCGGCCGGGCTCGCCCGCGTGCCGACGGGCGAGACGCGCACGACGGCCGTCGTGGGCGGCGGCCTCGCCGGTCTCGCCGCCGCCACGGCGCTCGCCGAACGCGGCGTCCACGTCACCCTGTACGAACGCGAGTACCAGCTCGGGGGCCGCCTCGCGGGCTGGCCCATCGAGCTCGCCGACGGCTCCACGGCGACCATGACCCGCGGCTTCCACGCGTTCTTCCGCCAGTACTACAACCTGCGCGGACTGCTGCGCCGGGTCGACCCGGGACTGACCTCGCTGACCGGCCTGCCCGACTATCCGCTGCGGCACAGCGCGGGGTTCCGGGACAGCTTCGCGAAGGTGCCGCGCACCCCGCCGTGGAGCGCCCTCGGCTTCGCCGCGCTGAGCCCCACGTTCGGCGGCCGCGACCTGGCCCGGCTGAACCCGCGCGCCGCCCTGCCCCTGATGGACGTACGCGTCCCCGAGACCTACCGGCAGCTCGACGGCACCAGCGCACACGAGCTCCTCGAACGCATCCGGTTCCCCGAAGCCGCCCACCACCTGGCCTTCGAGGTGTTCTCCCGCAGCTTCTTCGCCGATCCGCGACTGCTGTCTGCCGCCGAACTCGCCCTCATGTTCCACATCTACTTCCTCGGCTCCAGCGAGGGCCTGCTCTTCGACGTACCGCAGGAACCTTTCCCGACGGCCTTCTGGGAACCGCTGGCCGCCTACCTCACCGGCCACGGCGTCGACATCCGCACCGGGCAGGCGGTGCAGAGCGTGCAGCCGGTGCCGGGCGGCGGGTTCCGCGTCACCACCGAGGACGGCGGCGCACAGCACGACACCGTGGTGCTCGCCCTCGACACGACCGGCCTGCAGCACGTCGTCGCCCGCTCGCCCCGGCTCGCCGACCGCCAGTGGCGCGAGCGGATCATGCGGCTGCGCACCGCCCCGCCCTTCCTCGTCTCCCGTCTCTGGCTCGACCGTCCGGTGGCCGCCGACCGCCCGGGGTTCATGGGCACCAGTGGATACGGGCCGTTGGACAACGTGAGCGTGCTCGAACGGTGGGAGGGCGAGGCGCTGCGCTGGGTCGCGCGCACCGGCGGCTCGGTCGTCGAACTCCACGCGTACGCGGTGGATCCCGGCGCCGACCGGACGGCGGAACAGGAACGCCTGCGGGTGCAGTTGCAACGCGTCTACCCCGAGACGCGCGACGCCAAGATCGTGGACGAGCGGCACGAATGGCGCGCCGACTGCCCGCTGTTCGCGGTGGGCGGCTACGAGGACCGGCCCACCGTGCACACCGCGGACCCGGCCCTGACCGTCGCGGGCGACCTCGTACGGACCGATCTGCCGGCCGCCCTGATGGAGCGTGCCGTGACCACGGGATTCCTCGCGGCGAACGCACTGCTCGAACGCTGGGGACTGCGGGGCCAGACACTGTGGTCGGTCCCGGACCGGGGGCGGGTGGGGGTGCTGCGGGCACTCAACCGGCTGCTCGGCACGTGAGCCGGAGCCGTGTGCGGTTCAGCCCGGGAAGCGGCCCGCGCTGCGCAGGGCCCAGCGGCGTTCCGCGTACGCCAGGTCGTCGCGCCACAGCCGGGCCGCCGCCGCCCTCATGAGCGGCCGCAGCGCGGGCGCGGCGGCCCTGGCGGCGACGAAACCGGGCCGCCCGGACGTGGCGATCACCGCCTCGACGACCGCGGTACGAGGATTCCCCGCCCGGTCCGTGCCCAGGGGCGTCGCATGGGTCTCCACCACGGAACCCTCGCCCTCGCCTTCCGTGATGTGCATGACGACGGTGCGGGGCTCGGGAGCGGTGAAGACCGCCCGCACCGGCACGACCGCGCGTCCCGCCACCTTGAACGACACGTCGACGGTGAACGCGTCCCGCTGCGGGTCGTCCCCGGCATCTGTGCCGTCCTCCTCGACGGGGGCCACCGTCAGGTCGACGAACGAGTACGGGTGGAACCACGCGCCGTGCCAGGGGTCGAGCCGGTTGGCGACCACGTCCTCGGGTTCGCAGCGCCCCGCCACCGTCAGCACGGCCGCCACGCTCCGCGCCGGATCGGGGCGCCAGGGCAACACCGGCCGATCCAGCGGCGGTTCGCCGCCCATGTCGTCGAGCCTGACCCAGAGCAGCACGCCGTCGTCGAAGGCCGGGTAAGGACTCCAGCCCGCGAACGGCGTCCCGTCCAGCGACATGCCGTGCCAGTGACAGATCAGCGTCCCGCAGCGCACCGGACTGTCCTTGAGCGGGGCGCCCAGATGCGGACAGGCGCCGGGCCCCGCCCGCAGCGCCCCCTCGGCGTCGCGCCACAGGACGATCTCCCGCCCCGCCACCGTGCGGCCCAGCGGGCGGTCGTCCCCGAGCTGCCGCGTCGCGCCCACCACGTACCAGTTGCCGGACGGGCGGCCCTGGGCACGTTTCAGCGCGGCGGCGATCACGGCGGGCCGGGCCTCGCGCCAGGTCGGACGCTGGTCCTCCCAGGCGACGGGCCCGCGGCGCAGCCGCAAGGGGTAGCGGTTCGAACCGCGGCTCATACCGGCTCCTTCCTGGAGTGCGGGGTGTACGTGCCGTGGTGCGGGGCCGGGTCTTCGGACGGGGCGGGCGGCGGCAGCGCGGGAGCTCCGGCCGGCCGGTGCCGCAGGCGGGCGGCGGCCACCCGGACCAGGCCGTCGCAGGCGACCGCGGCGCGGCGGCGGCGGGAGACGGCCGCCCGCCGGTGCAGTACGGCGTAGCCGCCGTCGGCGATCGCGTCCAGGATCGCCCCGTACAGCACGAAGGCCGTGCGGATGCAGGGGCGTGCGACGGGATCGAGCATGGCGAGGCCCGGGGCCGCGGTGGCGTAGACGCCGCGGGTGAAGGCGGCGGCCTCCTTCAGCGCCGCGGTGATCCTGGGGTCCCCGCGCCCCGTGGTGCGGCTCCAGTGCAGCAGCGCACGGTCGACGCCGTGTGCGCCGAGGAGTTCCTGGGGGAGATAGATCCGGCCGCGGTCCAGGTCCTCGCCCACGTCCCGCAGGAAGTTGGTGAGCTGGAAGGCGACCCCGAGGGCGGCGGCGTGCGGGGCGGCCTCGGCGCGGGGGACGACGGTGCCGAGCACGGGCAGCATCTGCAGGCCGATGACGGCGGCGGAGCCGTGCATGTACCGCTCCAGATCGCCGTACGTGGGGTACTCCGTCACCTCCAGGTCCTGGCGCATGGACGTCATGAAGTCGCTGAAGTGCAGCGGGTCGATGGCGTACCTGCGGGCGGTGTCGGCCAGTGCCGTCACGACGGGTTCGCCGCTCTCCCCGGTCCGCAGCCCTCGGTCGAGCTGCGCCTGGAGCCGCCGCAGCGCCAGGGAGCGTTCGGCGGGCGCGGTGGTGACCTCCAGGTCGTCGACGATGTCGTCGGCCCACCGCGCGAAGCCGTACAGGGCGTGCACGGCCGGCCGCCGTTCGACCGGCAGCAGCCGGGTGGCGAGAAAGTACGTCTTGCCGTGGCGGGCGTTGAGGCGTCGGCAGTGGCCGTAGGCGGCGCGCAGCGCGGGGTCGGTGATCGCCGCCGCGTCCAGCTCGCGGGCGCTCATCGGGTCCTCCCCGTGACGCGCGCGGCGGCCAGCTTGCCGGAGATCAGGACCGTGGGCACGCCCACACCGGGCGTGGTGCCGCAGCCCGCGAGGACCGCGTTGTCCGTGCCCCGCACGAGGTTGCGGGGCCGGAAGGGGCCGGTCTGCGGGAAGGTGTGGGCGGCGGAGAACGGGGTGCCCGCCGCGTGTCCGTGGGCGGTCCAGTCCGCGGGGGTCACCATGCACTCCTCTTCGATCGCCGCCCCGATGCCGGCGAGCCCGCGCCGCTCGAGTTCGGCGAGGAGGGTGTCGCGGTAGCGGGGCGCGAGGTCGGTCCAGTCCCGGGCGGCGGGGCCGATGTCGGTGTTCGGGCAGGGGGCGAGGACGTAGTGCAGGTGGCGGCCGTGGGGTGCGAGCGAGGGGTCGGTGGCCGTCGGCCGGGTGATGAGCAGGGACGGGTCGGACATGAGCTTCCCGGTGCCGGTCAGTTCGTCGAAGGTCTGCTTCCAGGCCGACCCGAAGGAGATCGTGTGGTGGGCCAACTGGGGCCAGGTGCGGTCGGTGCCGAGGTGCAGGACCACCGCGGACGGCGAGTGCCGCAGCGGCCTCGGGCGGCGCGGGGCGCGGCCCAGGAGCCCGTACGCGACGGGAAGGTCAGGGGTGAGGATCACCGCGTCGCAGGGGATGCGGCCCCGGTCGGTGACGACGGCCGTGATCCTGGACCCCGACCGCTCAAGGCGCTGGACCGTGTGCCCGTACCGGACGTCGGCGCCCGCGTCCTCGGCGGCGGCCGCCATGGCGCGCGGCACGGCGTGCATGCCGCCGCGCGGGAAGTGGACCCCGGCGACGGTGTCCATGTAGGCGATGACCGCATAGGCGGCGAGGGCGCGGGCCGGCGGCACGCCCGCGTACAGCGCCTGGAACGAGAAGACCCGCCGCAGCCGTTCGTCGGAGATGAACGAGGCGATGCGCGCGTCCAGTCGGCCGAAGCCGCCGAGAGCGGCGAGCCGGGCCAGATCGGGGGTCAGGAGTTCCAGCGGCGAGTCGAAGTTGGTGTCGATGAAGCGGCGCATCTGGAGCTCGTAGAGCCGCGTGAGCCAGGCGCGCAGCCGCCGGTACCCCACGGCCTGCCGGGCGCCGGCGAACCGTTCGATCTCGGCTTCCATGGCCTCGGGCGCGGTGTGCACGTCCAGGGAGGCGCCGTCGGCGAACCGGGCGCGGTAGGCGGGGTGCAGCGGCACGAGGTCGAGGCGGCCGCGGAGGGTCTCGCCGACCGCGGCGAAGGCGTCCTCGACGAGTTCGGGCATGGTCAGGACGGTGGGGCCGGTGTCGATCCGGTAGCCCCCGCGTTCCATGAGCCCGGCCCGGCCGCCCGGATGGCCGGCCCGTTCGACGAGCGTGACCGCGCGGCCGGAGCCCAGCAGATGCAGGGCGGCGGACAGGCCCGCGAGCCCGGCGCCCACGATCACGACATGGTCGGTCCGGCCAGGAATGGTCCTCATCGGCTCCCGCTCTCGGTCCGGGGAAGGTGCGCGACGGCGGTCGCTTCGGACGACACGGGCACACCGGCCACGCGGCAGAACAGTTCGTGCAGCCGCCGGTCCGCGTGGGGGACCAGGGCACCGGCGGCGAGGTGGCGGTGCGCCTGCAGGACCAGTCGGCGGATCTTGTCCTCGACGATTCCGCGGGCGCCGGTCGTCACGAACGCCTCCCGCACCCCGCGCACGTCGTCGTCGGTCAGATCGGCCCTGCCCACGCAGCGGTCGAGCAGTGCGAGCGCGTCGTGGTCCGCGGCGGCCTCGGCCCTGGCGGTCGCCACCGCCAGGAGGTAGGTGCCCTTGCCGTCGCGGATGTCGTCCCCCGAGGGTTTGCCGGTCTCCCCGGGGTCGCCGAACGCGCCGAGGAGATCGTCCCGCAGCTGGAAGGCGATTCCGGCGCAGCGACCCGCCGAACAGAGCGCTCCGGTCGTCGCGTCGTCGGCGCCCGCGAGCGCCGCGCCGAGGGCCAGCGGGCGCTCCACCGAGTACAGGGCGGTCTTGAGCACGGCTGTCCGTACGGCCGCGGTCATCGACCGCGCCCCGGTCGCCTGCGCCCGGAGGTCCAGGTACTGGCCCGCGACCATCTCCGCCCGCATGGCACGCCACAGCCCGCGGACCCGGGGCGCCCGCACCGCGTCGAGGACGGTCGCGGCGACCACGTCGTCGGCCCAGCTGAGCGCCAGATCACCGGCGAGGATCGCCGCGGCCGTCCCGAAGCCCTGCCCCTGGGCGGCGGCGGTCCCGGAGCGCCGCTTCTCGTACGGGCCGTACTGGTTCTGGAGATCCACGTGCACGGCGTCCCTGCCGCGGCGCAGCGGTGAACCGTCCATGACGTCGTCGTGGACCAGGGCGCACGTCTGGATGAGTTCGAGCCCCGCGGCGATGCCCAGGGCCGCGTCCGCCCGGCCGGGCCCCGCGCCTCCCGCACAGGCCCGCAGCCCCCACCAGAGGAACTGGGATCGGATGCGCTTGCCGCCGCGCAGGGTGAACCGGGCCACGCGGTCCGCGACGTCCCCGGCGAAGGCCGGGTCGATGGCTCTGGCCTCCTCCAGCCGTCCGTGGAGGATGCCCTCCAACGTACGGCGCACCGCGCCGGACACGTCGGCGTCGATGTCGCACGCGCTCACACCGTCCAGGGCGTCCTGCCTGGTCCCCTCCGCGGGTCCCGAGAGCATCGCGCGTCCTCCCACCGTGACACTTGATCGATACGGGTCACAGAACGCTTCGGGCGCCGGAGGCCCGCCGGATGCACCCGCGCCGCACCTACCGAACGTCACCGGGGCGGTGTGGGCGGCTTCGGCGACCACCAGGTGTGCGAACGTGTCCCAAGTCGTGCCCATGGCCATGGAACTGGCCATTCGGCCGCCCATCCGGGGTCGAAATTGCGTCAGGCATGCAGACCCCCACGCGGCGGCGCTGACTCCGGATTGTCACCGCCGGTGCGGTCGGGTGCTCGCATCACCGCTGGTCACAGTGCGTGTCCTGACCGTTACAGAGCCGACCGTGTTCACCGAATGGTTGATCCGGTCTCAAAGGTCGAGCACAAATTCCACACATCCCCTCTCCATAGCCGTCCCCATGCTCTAGATTGTCCGTGCTTCAGCTGTTCAGGCGCGAGGCGACCATAAATGATCAATAGTCCGGCGTTACGGACAGCGAGCGATCGCGTCCCGGCGCCGCACGTGGGGGTGATCAATTCCGGGGCCCGGGGCGGGCTTCGGGTGCGGGGAGCATCCGGGGTTCCGACGGGTTTCGGCATCAGTTCGTGAGTCCGGCAGGACGAGTGCGTCCTTTGCCGCCGGGGTGGGTTGTTCACAAGCGCTGAATTGAGCGGAATGCCGTGCGCGTGGGGCGTGCGCTTTTCGCGGGGAGGAACAGCGCGGCACGGGAGGCGGGGGTCTCCCGGGGGAGGAAACCAGTGCGGGAGGCGGGGGCCTCCCGGGGGGAGGGGCAGTGCTGGGCGAACACGTCGAACCACTGGGGACCTGGGGGGTTCTGTGCGGCAGGGGGGATTAGTCAGCCCGTTTCCGCCGGCGCGCGGGCGCCTGGCGAACGGGGAGATCGGCCAGCCCGCAACCGAATGGGAGCAGCGGTACCGACGTACCGTGATCACCAGCGATACCGTGGCCACCGCCTTTGTGGTGGCGGGAATCGGTATCTTCTTCGGGGCCCGGGACGCAGCCAACTGGCATGAAAAGTGGGGCATTCTCGCATTCGGCACCGAACTCCTGGTGCTGGGCGCATTGGCGGTCAGCCGTGCGTGGGCTCCTTCCGTACTCGGACAGGGTGCCGAGGAATTCCGGCGCCTCGGACGCTCACTGTTCACCGCGGTCGTCGTCCTCGCGCTCGGCGGAATCGCCCTCACCTCACGCAACATCAAACTCTGGATCTTCGTGGCGATCCCCGCGATCGGGCTCGTCACCATGACCGCGCGATATCTGCTGCGCCTGCGGCTGCACAAGCGGCGGCAGGACGGACGGTGTCTGCGGCCGGTGCTCGCCGCGGGCAGCCCGGCCACCGTGCGCGACCTGATCACCCGGGCCCGCAAGTTCCCGCACCTCGGCTGGCGCGTGGAGGCGGTGTGCACGGCGGACGGCCTCGGCCCCGAGGGCGACCATCTCGACGGAGTGCCGATCGTCGGCGGGCTCGCGGACGTCGCGAACCACGTCCGCCGCGACGGCTACCGCGTCGTCGCGGTCACCCCGGACCCGCACTGGTCGCCGGACCGGCTGCAACGGCTGGCCTGGAACCTGGAGGGCAGCGACGCCGAAATGGTCGTGGCCCCCGTCCTGATGGAGGTGGCGGGACCGCGGCTGCACGTCGACGCGGTGCTCGG
This sequence comes from Streptomyces venezuelae, assembly GCF_008642315.1. Classification (NCBI taxonomy): domain Bacteria; kingdom Bacillati; phylum Actinomycetota; class Actinomycetes; order Kitasatosporales; family Streptomycetaceae; genus Streptomyces; species Streptomyces venezuelae. The sequence continues at coordinate 7,686,522 of NZ_CP029192.1, forward strand.
GATCCCGCTGCTGCGGGTGAGCATGCCGACCTTCACCGGGGGCCGGCGCGTGGTCAAGGGCATCGTCGACCGGCTGGGCGCGGCGTTCCTGCTGATCCTGTTCGCACCGCTGATGGTGATGGTCGGGCTGCTCGTCCTCTCGGACACCCGGGGCGGGGCGCTCTACCGCCAGCGAAGAGTCGGCAAGGACGGCCGCGAGTTCACCATCTTCAAGTTCCGCACCATGGTCACCGGGGCGCACAACGCACGCGCCCAGCTGGCCGAGCACAACGAAGGCGCGGGGCTGCTCTTCAAGCTCCGCAGGGACCCGCGGGTCACCCGGGTGGGGGCGGTGCTGCGGCGGTACTCGATCGACGAGCTCCCGCAGCTGTTCAACGTACTCACCGGATCGATGTCGCTCGTCGGGCCGCGGCCTCCGCTGCCCGAGGAGTCCGCCGCGTACGGCCCGGACATCAGGCGGCGGCTGCTGGTCAAGCCCGGACTGACCGGTCTGTGGCAGATCAGCGGGCGCAGCGACCTGCCGTGGGAGGAGGCGGTCCGCCTCGACCTGCGGTACGTGGAGGACTGGTCGCTCGCCCTCGACACAGTGATCTTGTGGAAGACGCTGCGCGCGGTGATCCACGGCCAGGGGGCCTACTGATGCACGGGGACCGGCGTCCGCACAGGGCGCGTACAGCGGGCCGGGAGAACCGGCCCGGGGGGAGTTGCCAGTCATGAAGGTCAGCGTTTTCGGGCTCGGCTACGTGGGCTGCGTGTCGGCCGCGTGCCTGGCCGGCACGGGGCACGAGGTCATCGGCGTCGACGTGAACCAGGTGAAGGTCGACCTGGTCAACGACGGCAAGGCCCCGGTGGTCGAGGAGCGGATCGGCGAGCTCACCGCCGAGGTCGTGCGGACCGGGGCGTTACGCGCCACCACCGACGTCCGCGAGGCGATCACGAACAGCGAGGTGTCGCTGATCTGCGTGGGCACGCCGTCGGAACCCAACGGCAGCCTGTGCACCACGTACTTGGAGCGCGTCACCGAGGAGATCGGCGTCGCGCTCGCCGAGCGGGGCGGACGGCACACCGTCGTCTTCCGCAGCACCATGCTCCCGGGCACCTGCCTCAACCTGCTCGTGCCCATCCTGGAGAAGCACATCGGCACGGCCGGGGTGGACTTCGGCGTCGCGGTCAACCCGGAGTTCCTGCGCGAGGGCACGAGCGTGCGGGACTTCTTCGACCCGCCCAAGACCGTCATCGGCGAGCTCGACCCGGCGAGCGGCGACACGGTCGCCGCGCTCTACGAAGGCCTGCCCGGCGATGTGTTCCGGGTGCCGGTCCCGACGGCCGAGGCGATCAAGTACGCGGACAACGCGTTCCACGGCCTCAAGATCGGCTTCGCCAACGAACTGGGCGCGGTGTGCCGGGCGCTCGGCGTCGACTCGCACCAGGTCATGGACGTGTTCATGGCCGACCGCAAGCTGAACATCAGCCCCGCCTACCTGCGGCCGGGATTCGCCTTCGGCGGCTCCTGCCTGCCCAAGGATCTGCGCAGCCTGGTCCACGCCGCGCAGCGCGCCGACGTCTCGGTGCCCATCCTGTCCCACGTCCTGCCCTCCAACGCCGACCACCTGCAGCGCGCGGTCGAACTGGTCGAGCGCACCGGCAAGCGGCGGGTGGGCATGTTCGGGCTCTCCTTCAAGCCCGGCACCGACGACCTCCGCGAGAGCCCGCTCGTCGAACTCGCGGAGAGACTCTTCGGCAAGGGGTACGACCTGCGGATCCACGACGCCAACGTCAGCCTCTCGCGGCTGATCGGCGCCAACCGCGAGTACATCGAGACCCGGTTGCCGCACCTCGCACAGCTGCTCGCCGACTCCGTCGACGACGTACTGGAGCACGCCGACGTGTGCCTGGTCGGGACCAAGGACCCGGCCGTGCTCTCGGCGCTGCCCCATGGCGAGGGACCGGTGCTCATCGACCTCATCCACCTTCCCGACGCCGACGCGCGCCGGACCGAACCTGGGTACGTGGGCCTTGCTTGGTAATGCAATACGTGACGACCGGCCCCGCCGGCGCGCGCTGATCCTGGTGGAGAACCTGTCGGTGCCGTTCGACCGGCGGGTGTGGCAGGAGTGCACGACGCTCCGCGACGCGGGGTGGGCGGTGCACGTCATCTGTCCCCAAGGCACCAAACGGGACACCGAACCGGAGGCGGAGATCGACGGGGTGCGGATCCACCGCTACCCGTTGCGCGCCGCCACCGGCGGTCCCGCCGGTTATCTCCGGGAGTACGGATCGGCGCTGTGGCACACGGCGCGGCTGATCCGCGAGGTCGGCCCGGTCCACGTGGTCCACGCCTGCAACCCGCCGGATCTGCTGTTCCTGCCGGTCCGGTGGCTGACACGGCGCGGCGCACAATTCGTCTTCGACCAGCACGACCTGGTGCCGGAGCTGTACCTCTCCCGCTTCGACCGCGGCGAGGACCTCCTCTACCGCGGCGTGTGCGCGCTGGAACGCATGACGTACCGGGCGGCGGACATCGTGCTCGCCACCAACGAGAGCTACCGGGACGTCGCGGTGCGCCGCGGCGGCAAGCGGCCCGAGGACGTCTTCGTGGTGCGCAGCGCGCCCCAGGTCGACCGGTTCCAACCGGTGCCGCCCGAGCCGGAGTTGAAGAAGGGCAAGCCCCATCTGCTCTGCTACCTCGGCGTCATGGGTCCGCAGGACGGCGTCGACTACGCCCTGCGGGCCCTCGCGAAACTCCGCGACGAGCTCGGCAGGACCGACTGGCACGCCGTGTTCGTCGGCGCGGGCGACGCGTACGACGCGATGGTGGAGCTGTCACGGCAGCTCGGGCTCGATGACCAGGTGGAGTTCACCGGCCGCATATCCGACGCGGACCTGGTGCGGTACCTGTCCACCGCCGACGTCTGCCTCTCGCCCGACCCGCACAACCCGCTCAACGACGTGTCGACCATGAACAAGGTCCTCGAGTACATGGCGATGGGCAAGCCGATCGTCTCGTTCGACCTGCGCGAGGCCCGCGTCTCCGCCGGCGACGCCGCCGTGTACGCGCCCGCCAACGACGAGGCGCAGTTCGCGAAGCTCATCACGGAACTGCTCGACGACCCGGAGAAGCGCGCCCGCATGGGCGCGGTCGGCCAGGAACGGATCACCGGCCAACTCTCCTGGCAGCACTCCCAGAAGCAACTGCTCGCCGCCTACGACGCCGCCTGCCGCGGACGCACCGCGGCGCCGAGAGCCGCCCCGGGACGAAAGGGGAGGAGGCGGCTCCGTTGAGCGACGAAACGATACGACTGGCCACGATCGGCCAGGTACTCCGCCGCCGGTGGCGGCTCCTCGCGGTTCTCACCCTGGTGGGCGCCCTCGTCGGGTACGGCGCCTCCGTGGTGCTGTTCCCACCCCGGTACACGGCATCGGCGTCCGTACTCCTGCCGGGGCAGTGGGAGGAGCGCGAACTGCTCACCCAGGCACAGGTCGCGACCAGCTCGTCGGTGGTCGACCGCGCGGCCGCCGAACTCGGCCTGAAGGGCGACGCCGCCACCGGGCTCAAGGACAAGGTCAGCGCCAAGGCCACGAACGGGAACATCATCAAGATCTCGGGTACGGCAGAGAACCCGGAGCGCGCACAGGAGCTCGCCGACGGCATGGCACAGCAATTCGTCGGCTTCTCCGCACGGCTCTCGGGCGGCAGCACCGACAACGGAACGGAGACGGGCCCCGAGGCCCTGCGCAAGAAGGTGGAGGCGACCAACCGCCGCATCAGCGACCTTGCCGACGCGGCGGACCCGGGACGGACCGTGGAAGGCGTACAGGCCCGCACGTCCCTGGAGAAGCTGCGTGCCTCGCTGGAGGAGGCCATGAAGAAGCTGGACCAGGCCGAGACCGTGTCCAGCAAGGCCGGCATGGTCGTCATGGGGAAGTCGCCCAGGCCGACCGGCGAGGCACCGCCGACGCGCACCCAGCTCATGGCCGGTGGGGCGCTCCTGTTCCTGGTGTCCGCCGTCATCGGCCACCTCGCCGCCGCCCGCACCAACCGCAGGCTGCGCACCGAACCCGAGATCGCCGCGGCCCTGCGCTCGGAGCTGCTCGGCACCGTCGACGTACCCGACGAAGGGCGCGCGCACCGGCCGGTCGGCCCCCGAGCGGCGGTCCGCCGGTTCCTCGGCCTCGACACCCGCTGGGACACACCGGCCCCACAGCGCTCCGCCGACGAGGCAGGACGGCGGATCCGCTACCGGCGTGTGTGCGCCCGCCTCCGCAACAAGATGCCCGCCGCCCGGCGGCTGCTCCTCGTCGTGCCCGAGGGCGACGAGGTCGCCCACCGGGCCGCCGGGCAGCTCGTCGCCGAGTGCGCGAGCGACCCCACCGCGAACGCCGCGAGCAGGGGATACCCCGTGCTGCGCGTGGTGGAGGTGCCCATCGGCCGGCCGGTGGTGCCCGACAGCGGCGCCGAGTCCGGTGCCCTGATCGTGCTCAGCGCCGGCAACTGGACCGCCGCCGAGCTCACCGGCATCGCCGAGGCGTGCGCGGACGGCAGGCACGAGGTCGTCGGCGTCGTCGTCGCGGGCGCGGTCCGCGCCCGCCCGGCACGCTCCGCCGACCAGCCGCCGGAGAAGGCCACCCTGGCCCTCGCCGTGCGCGGCGACGCGACGGGAGGCCCGGCGTGACGACGAACACAACCGGCGAATCCCCGGCGCCCACCCCACTCTTCGACCTGCACTCCCTGGTGGTGTCGGTGCGCAGGCGCCGCCGCCTCTGGTGCTCACTGGCGCTCCTCGGGCTGCTGATCGGCGCGGCCCTCGCGGTCGTCATGCCGCCCCCGCCGAGCGCGGTGACCAAGGTGCTCGTCACCCACCAGGAGGACCAGCCCAACGACACCGGAACGCTGATCCGCACCGACGTCGAGATCCTGGGGACCACCCGGATCGCGGGCAAGGCCCTGCAGGCCCTCAAGTCCTCCGAGAAGCCCGAGGACTTCCTGCAGGACTACCGGGGCACCGGCCTGACCAACAACCTCATGCAGATCGACGTGACCGGGAAGGACGACGCCGAGGCGGTCGCCCGGGCCGAGGCGCTGGCCGACGCGTTCGTCGCCGACCACGTGCGGCGGATGCAGGCGGCCGCGAAGGCCGAGGCCAAGGCGCTGCGCGACCAGCGAGACCGCATGCGGGACGAACTCAAGGAGGTCAACGCGTCGATCGGCGACCGGTCGCCGGAGACCGACCCGCAGGACTCCGCGAGCATCGAGTCCCTCTTCTCCCGCCGGGCCGAACTCACCTCGCGCATCGCCGACTACGACCAGCGCGCCGAGGAAGCCCAGATGGGCACACCCAAGATCATCGCCGGTACGCAGATCGTGGACGCCCCGCGCGCGGTACAGCAGTCGCTGCCGAAGTCGGCCGCGACCAAGGCCGCGATCGGGCTCGTCCTCGGGCTCGTCCTCGGCCTCGCGCTGGCCGCCGTCACCTCGGTGGTGGCCGACCGCCCCGTGCTGCGCCGCGAGATGGCGGCGAACCTGGGCGCCTCGGTCATCGCGGAGCTGCCCCGCGTGCCGCGCCGCCCGGCCGGTCGCTGGCAGCTCAAACGCACCCGGGTGGCACGCGAACGGCTCGCCGCCTCCCTGGCCCGCACCGTTCGCGGCTCCAAGGAGCCGGTGTCGCTGCTGGAGTTGGGGTGTGCGCGCAGTACGAGCGCGATCGCCCTGGACGTCGCGGGGGAACTCGCGGCGGAGGGGCCCGTGGTCGTCATCGACGGCCTGCCCGGCTCGGAGCTCGCCGACAGCCGCCGCATACCCGCGGACGTGACCGTGGTCGGCGGCGAGCGCGCCGCGACCGTGTCGCACCAGGTGCGCCGCATCGGCGTCGGCTCGGTCGCGCCCGGCACGGCGTGGACCGACCTCCAGCACCTGGGCAGCCAGGCCGTGCTCGTCGTACGGGCCGGACACGGCAGCGCCGCGTGGCTGCACACCGTGGCACGACAACTTGCCGACCAGCGCATCCCGTTGATCGGCGTGGTGCTGATCGACCCCGACCCGCGCGACCGGACCGACGGCACGCTGTGGGACGGACTGCACACCGCGCTGCGGGGCCCTCAGGAGCGGCCGCCCCGGCAGAACAGTGGGGGCCAGTCGCGCACCGAAAGGCCGTCGGTACCGGCCGCACGGGTCCCGTACAGCGACCAGGAGGCCAGGTAGACCATGTGTGGCATCGCAGGAACATACCGATGGCCCGACGGCAAGGCGGTGACCGACCGGCTCACCGACGTCCTCGCCCACCGCGGCCCCGACGGGTCGGGCAGGTACAGCCACCCCGCCGGTGACGGCGAGGTGCACCTCGGGCACCGCCGCCTGGCCATCATCGACCTGTCCGAGACCGGCGCCCAGCCGATGGTCTCGGACGGCCTCTCCCTCACCTACAACGGCGAGTTGTACAACGCGCCCGAGCTCCGCGCCGAGCTGACGGGCGCCGGGGTGCGCTTCCGCGGCACCTCCGACACCGAGGTGCTCCTCGAGGCCTGGCGGCGCTGGGGCACGGACTGCCTGCCCCGGCTGCGCGGCATGTTCGCGTTCGCCGTCTTCGACGAGCGGACCGGCGAACTGGTGCTCGCCCGCGACCAGCTCGGCATCAAGCCGCTGTTCCTGCTGCGGCGCGGCGGCGGCATGGTGTTCGCCTCCGAGCTCAAGGCGCTCGCCGCCGTGACCGGCGGATCACTCGACGTCGACCACGCGGCCCTGGTGGCCTCGCTCCTCTACTACTGGGTGCCCGACTCCCGGTGCGCGTTCCGCGAGGCGGAGAAGCTGCCGCCGGGCAGCTGGCTGCGGATACGGCCCGACGGCCGGGAGGAACGCGGCACGTACTGGAACCTGAGGGACGTCGCCGCCGAGGGCCGGGAGCGGGCCCGCAGCGGCGAACGCCCCGACCTGGCCGCCATCGTCGAGGAGTCGACCCGGCAGCACCTGCTCTCCGACGTGCCCGTGGCGACCTTCCTCTCCGGCGGCCTCGACTCCAGCTACCTCACCGCGCTCGCCGCCCGCCACCAACCCGGGATCTCCGCCTACACGATCGGATTCCGGGCCGCGGACGCCAAGTTCGAGGCGATGCCGGACGACCTGCGCTACGCCCGGCAGGTGGCCGAGCGGTACGGAGTCGACCTGCACGAGATCGAGATCGCCCCGAACGTCCTCGACCTGCTCCCGCAGATGACGTACTCCCTGGACGAGCCGATCGGCGACCCCGCCGCGATCAACACGTTCCTGATCTGCTCGGCCGCCCGGGAGGCCGGGGTGAAGGTGATGCTCTCCGGGATGGGCGCCGACGAACTGTTCGCCGGGTACCGCAAGCACCTGGCGAACCTGCTCGCGCTCCGCTACCAGCGCGTCCCGCGGCCGCTGCGGAGCGGGGTGTCCGGCATCGTGGACCGGCTGCCCGTCGCCACGGCGCGCCGCGGCTACCGCTCGGTGCGCTTCGCCAAGCGGTTCCTCTCCTTCGCGGGACTGCCGGAGGAGACCGCGTTCCGCCGCAGCTACACCATGTACGACCAGGACGAACTGCTCGCCCTCGTCGACCCGGACCTGGCGGGGACCGTCGACGACGTGCTGACCGAGCACGCGGACGTCTACCGGGACAACGACCTCGACGACCACGTCAACCGCATGTGCCTGACCGACGCCCGGATGTTCCTGCCGGGCCTCAACCTCGCCTACACGGACCGCTCCAGCATGGCCGCGTCGACCGAGGTGCGCGTGCCGTACGTGGACGTCGACGTGGTCAGGGCGGCGTTCACCGTGCCCGGCGACCGCAAGATCGTCGGACGGCAGGGCAAGGCGGTCCTCAAGGAGGCCGCCACCTCGATCCTGCCCAAGGAGATCGTCTACCGGCCCAAGGGCCTGTTCAGCGCGCCGCTGCGGGCCTGGATGAGCCGGGACCTGGCACCGCTGGTGCGCGAGGTCGTCAACGACGGCGTGCTCGTCAACTCCGGGATCCTGCGCCGCGACGCGCTGGCCCGCATGGTCGCCGAGGACGCCGCCGGGCAGCGGGACTTCTCCAAGCATCTCTGGCATGTGCTGACCCTCGAGTACTGGTACCGCGGCGCTGTCTCCGGCTCCGGCCGGAGCCAGGCGGCCTGAAACACGTAAAACAAGAGGAGCTCGGGTGAAACAGGTTGTGCAGAACTACAAGAGCGGCGAACTGGCGCTGCTCGACGTGCCGGCACCGGGGTGCAAACCCGGCGGTGTCCTGGTGCGCAGCGCCTTCTCGCTGATCTCCACCGGAACCGAGCTCATGAAGGTGTCCGAGGCCGGCATGTCGATGGTGGGCAAGGCCCGCTCACGGCCGGACCAGGTGGCCAAGGTCATGCAGAGCGTGGCCACCAACGGCGTGCCCGCCACCTACCGCAAGGTGATGGGCAAGCTCGACTCCTACACGCCGCTCGGCTACTCGCTGTGCGGTGTCGTCGAGCAGGTCGGCGACGGGATCGACGACGTGGCCGTCGGCGACCTCGTGGCCTGCGCCGGCAACGAGCACGCGCTGCACGCCGAAGTGAACTGGGTGCCCAGGAACCTCTACACCCCGGTGCCGGACGGCCTCGCGCCCCGGCACGCGGCCTTCGGCACGGTCGGCTCGATCGCGATGCAGGGCGTCCGCCAGGGCGAGCCGCAGCTCGGCGAGGTGGCGCTGGTCATCGGCCTCGGCCTGATCGGGCAGCTGGTCGTGCAGCTCCTCGTCGCGTCGGGCGTCCGCGTCGTCGGGGCCGACCCCGACCCGGCGCGCTGCGCACTCGCCGAGCGGCTCGGCGCCGCGGCCTGCGGCGACCCCGCGTCCGCCGCCGTGGAGGCCGCCGTCGCCGAACTCACCGGCGGCCACGGCGTCGACCAGGTGTATCTGGCCGCGGGCGGCGGCAGCAACCAGCCCGTCGAGCTCGCCGCCCACCTGAGCCGGGACCGCGGCCGGGTCGTCGACATCGGCAAGTGCAGCCTGGACCTGCCGTGGAACGCGTACTACGAGAAAGAGCTCGACGTCCGGTTCTCCCGCAGCTACGGCCCCGGTCGCTACGACCCGTCGTACGAACTGGAGGGCCGCGACTACCCGATCGGTTACGTGCGCTGGACCGAGCGCCGCAACCTGGCGTGCTTCCTCGACCTCGCCGCCCGCGGCAGCGTCGACGTGGAGCCCCTGATCTCCCACATCGCCGACTTCGACGCCGCCGTGGAGACGTACCAGAGCCTGAAGGACGGCGACCTGAAGGCCGTCGCCGTGCTGTTCCGCTACCCCGATCACAAGGGGGAGGAGGGCGAGACGGTCGCTCCGGCGGTGACCGTGCCCGCGGTGCGGCTGAGCGGCGGGGCGTCGGCCCCGGCCCGTGTCACCAAGTCGCCGGTGCGCCTCGCGTTCGTCGGCGCGGGGAACTACGCGACGTCGATGCTGCTGCCGCACCTGACCGGGCGCGACGGTGTCGAGCTGTCGACCGTGGTCACCACGACCGCGCTCTCCGCCGCCAACGCGAAGCGGAAGTTCGGCTTCGCCGAGGCGACCACCGACCTCGACGCCGTGCTCGGAGACAAGTCCATCGACGCGGTGTTCGTCGTCACCCGCCACAGCTCCCACGCCGACCTCACCAAGAAGGCGCTCCACGCGGGCAAGGCGGTCTTCGTCGAGAAGCCCCTGGCCCTCGGCGAGGACGAACTCGCCGACGTCCTGAAGGCCGTGGAGGAGTCCGGCAACGACCGCCTCCAGGTCGGCTTCAACCGCCGGTTCTCCCCGCTGCTTCGCGAGGCCAAGAAGCGGTTCGGCGCCCGGACGGGACCGGCCAGCGTCCGCTACCTGGTCAACGCGGGACGGCTCCAGCACGGTAGCTGGTACCTCCGGCAGGGCAGCGAAGGCACCCGGTTCGCCGGTGAGGGCGGGCACTTCATCGACACGGTGAGCTGGCTGCTCGACGCCGACCCGATATCGGTGTACGCGCTCGCCACCCCCGGCAACGACGACCTCCAGGTCGTCCTGCGCTACCCCGACGGCTCCACCGCCACCATCAGCTACGTGACCTCGGGCCCCGCCAGCCTCCCCAAGGAGACGCTGGACCTGGTCGCCGACGGCAAGGCGCTGCGGCTCGACGACTTCGTCCGCGCCTCCGTGTACGGAAGCAAGCGGTGGGTCAGCTCCCGGCTGCCCAAGGCACGGGACAAGGGGCAGGAGGCCGAACTGGCCGCGTTCGTCAGGGCCGTGCGCACCGGCGGCGCCATGCCGGTGCCGCTGACGTCCTTGGCCGCCACCACGGCGGCCACCCTCGCCGTGCAGACCGGTCTGGCCGGCGGCGCGCCGGTGACGCTGGCGGGCGCCGAATGAGCATGAGCCCAACCTGGTACCTGCGGCGCCTCTCCCGGATGGGGCCGCGGGAGGTCGGCGGCCGCGTCGGCGACGTCGTGCGCAGGCGGCGCTGGCGGTCCGCGCCGCCCGCCTGCCCGCGCCCGGCCGACGCCCGGTTCACCGCCGTGCTGCCCGCGGGGGCGCTCGCCGCCGTGGAGCCGGAGGCCGCGAAGCGGCTCGTCGCCGAGGCGGACCGGCTGATGGCGGGGCACGTCGAGTTCTTCGGCGTGGTCCGCGACGACCTGGTGGACCCGGACTGGTGGTTCGACCCGAAGACCGGGCGCCGCGCCCCGTGGGGCCACGCCTTCGACGTGCCGTACCGCGACGAGGACGCGGTCGGGGACATCAAGCAGATCTGGGAGCCGTCCCGGCACCAGTACCTCACCGTGCTCGCCGCCGCCTACGCGGTCACCGGGGACGAGCGGTACGCGGAGCGGGTCGCCGAGCACCTGCGGTCCTGGTGGGCGGCGAACGCTCCGCTGCGCGGCGTCCACTGGATCAGCGGCATCGAGCTCGGCATCCGCCTCCTTTCGTGGGTGTGGATCCGCAGGCTGCTCGACACCTGGCGGGGCGCGGCCGACCTGTTCGAGAACAACCCGGTGGCGGTCAACCAGATCTGGCACCACCAGCGCTGGCTCGCCGCCTTCCCCAGCCGCGGCTCCTCGGCGAACAACCACGTCATCGCCGAGGCCGCCGGGCAGCTCGCCGCGTCCTGCGCGTTCGCGTGGTTCCCCGCCTCGGCGCGCTGGCGCGACGGCGCGCTGCGGTCCCTCGAACGGAACCTGCGCGGCAACACCTTCCCCTCCGGCCTCAACCGCGAACTGGCGAGCGAGTACCACGGACTCGTCCTGGAACTCGGCCTCGCCGCGGTGGCCGAGGCGGACGCCGCGGGCGTCGCCGTCCCCACGACCGTGCGCCTCGTGCTGCTGCGCATGACCGACGCGCTCGCCGCCGTCGTCGACAACCGGCTGCGGCCGCCCCGCCAGGGCGACGCGGACGACGGGCACGGACTCGTCGTGGACGGCCCGGGCACCGACCGCTGGGCCTCGCTCCTCGCCACCGGGGACGCCGTCTTCGGCCGGCTCGACTGGTGGCCCGAGGTGCCGGAGTCCGACGTGCGCACCCCGCTCCTCGCGGCGCTGCTCCGCCCGTACGCGAAGAACGACAGCCCGCGGCGCGTGACCCGCCCGAGGAGCCGTCCCGCCCACTTCGCCGACGCGGGCATGACCATCCTGCGCGGCCCGGAGAAGATCTGGTGCCGCTGCGACGGCGGCCCGCACGGCTTCCTCTCCATCGCCGCGCACGCCCACGCCGACGCGCTGTCCGTGGAGGTCAGGCACGACGGGGTCGACGTGCTCGCCGACCCGGGCACGTACTGCTACCACGGGCAGCCCGCATGGCGGCAGTACTTCCGCTCCACCCTCGGCCACAACACCCTGCAACTGGACGACGCCGACCAGTCCGTGTCCGGCGGCCCGTTCCTGTGGACCCGGCACGCCCGCACCCGCGTCCTGGTCGCCGACACCTCCGGCCGGAACGTGGCCCGCTGGTGCGCCGAACACGACGGCTACCAGCCCTCCGTACACCGCCGCCGCGTCGAACTGGCGTCGGACGAGCAGGAGGTGCGGATCACCGACGAGGTGCAGGGCGCGCACCGGACCGTGCGCCTGGCGTTCCACCTCGGACCGGCGGTCACCGCGGAGCTCGAGGGGAACCGGGCCGCGCTCACCTGGACCCGCGACGGCGAGGAACGCTCCGCGGTGCTCGAACTGCCCGGCGACCTGAACTGGCGGGCGCACCGCGGCGAGAGCGACCCCCCGCTCGGCTGGTACTCCGCCGGGTTCGGGCGCAAGGAACCCGCCATCACGCTGGTCGGCACTGGATCCGCCGACGGCGTGCGGGGGTTCACCTCCGTACTCAGGTTCCAGGGTTAGGGGGACGCGTGGGGATCAAGTGGCGGCAGTGGGCGCTGCCGGCGGCGCCGCTGGCACTCGCCCTGCTGGCGGTGACCGGCTGCGACAGCTCGTCGAATGAGCCGGGCACGCCCGGCACGTCGGACGCGCGGTCGAAGCCGACCGCCGCGCCGACCGCCTCCGTGGCACGGGTGTGCGCCAAGCCCGCCGCCGGCCCCGAGAAGGCGCCGGCGGGCGCGGTGACGGTAGACCCCGAGGTCGTCGGTGATCTCGCAGAGAAGACGAAGAGCAACCCCGCGAACACCACGTTCTGGCTCAAGCCGGGAAGGCACCGGCTCGAATCGGACCGGTACGCGCAGGTCATGACCAAGAAGGGCAACCGCTACATCGGCGCGCCCGGCGCGGTGCTCGACGGCCGCAAGAAGAACCAGTACGCGTTCAGCGGCACCGCGGCCGACGTCACCATCAGCCACCTCACCGTGGAGCGCTTCGTCGCGCCGCACAACGAGGGCGTCGTCAACCACGACATGGCCGACGGCTGGGTGATCGAGCACGCGAAGATCCAGCACAACTCCGGCGCGGGCCTGATGGCCGGGGCCCGGCAGCAGGTGCGCGACAACTGCCTGCGCGACAACGGGCAGTACGGAATGAACGCGTACAAGACCGGCGACTCGATCAAGGACCTGGTGGTCGAGGGCAACGAGGTCGTGGGCAACAACACCGGCAACTGGGAGCGGCGCCGCCCGGGCTGCGGCTGCACCGGCGGCATCAAGTTCTGGGCCGTCGACGGCGCCGACATCCGCGGCAACTGGGTCCACGACAACCGCGGCGCCGGGCTGTGGGCCGACAACAACAACAACGACTTCCGCATCGAGGGCAACGTCCTCGAAGCCAACGACGGCGCCGCGCTCATGTACGAGACCAGCTACAACGCCGTCATCCGCAACAACACGTTCCGCAAGAACAACTGGGTCGAGGGCCGCAGGAACGCCGACCGCGGGGACGACTTCCCGTACGCGACGATCTACGTCTCCGAGTCCGGCGGCGAACCCCGGATCCACGCCCGCACCGACAAGATCGAGATCTACCGCAACGTGCTGGAGGACAACTGGAACGGCATCACCCTCTGGGAGAACGCCGACCGGTTCTGCAACAGCCCCGCCAACACCTCGACCGGCTACTGCACGCTGCTGGTCAAGGACACCGACAGCTGCAAGCGTCCGGGCATCACCAAGGCCCCGCTGTACGCAGACTGCCGCTGGAAGACCCAGCGCGTGGACATCCACGACAACCGCTTCGACCTCGACCCGTCCGTCGTCGACTGCGGCGACGACTGCGCCCGCATGGCGATCATCTCCAACTACGGCACCTACCCCAAGTGGTCGCCGTACAAGGGCAGGCGGGTCTCCGAGGCGATCACCGAGAAGCAGCGCAACCGCTGGCACGACAACGACTACCGCGGGCCGTGGAACTTCGTCTCGGGCGACCAGACGCGCACGCTCGACTCGGGCCAGTGGCAGGACACCCCGCCCCGCCAGGACGCGGGCAGCACCTTCGTCCGACAGGGCGGTGGCTGAGATGAGCACGGACACCGCGATACGCCCGGCCGGCACGCCGAAGGCCGTCGGCATCGTCTGGGCGCTGCTCGGCCTCAACACGCTGGGCTCCGCCGGGGCGAAGACCATCGTCACCATTCCCCGCTCCCTCATCCAGATGGCCACCATGGGCGCGCTGGTCACCGCGTTCGCGCTGGCCCTCGCGCTCAACCCGCGGCTGCGCATCCGGCCCAGCGCGTTCGTCCTCCTGCTCACCCTGCTGCTCATCCCGAGCGTGCTCTCCAGCGCCAACCTGGAGGTCGGGTACGGCGCGCTGTTCCGCTGCTTCAGGCTCACGCTCTTCGTCGGCACGCTGTGGCTGCTCACCCGCTGGTGGGACGGCAGCCTGACCTTCGTACGCCACCACATCCGGATGTACTTCGTGGCGCTCTGCACGGTCGCCGTCGGCCTCGTCGTCGCGCCGGGCACGGCCATGCCCGAGTACTACGGCGGACGCCTCGTCGGCGCCCTGTGGCCGCTCACCCCGCCGCAGATCGGGCAGTACGCCGCCGTGATCATCGGGCTCACCGTGCTGCTCCTCATCGGCCGCAGGACCACCAAGGGCAGTGGGGCGTTCGTCATCGTGCCCTCGCTCGTCCTGCTCGCCCTGACCCACACCCGTACGGCCACCGTCGGCATGCTCGTCGGGCTGACCCTGGCGATCTGCTCGCTCGTCATGACCAGCGCCGCCGCCCGCCGGTTCTTCGCCTGGACCGTGGCGTGCGTCACCGTCGGCGCGGTGGTGTTCTACTCCGCGATCCAGTCATGGTTCCTGCGCGGCCAGAGCCAGGAGAACTTCTCCAACCTCACCGGCCGGGCCAAGGTCTGGGACGCCCTCCTCTCGGCGCCCCGCACGGCCGGGGAGAAGGTGTTCGGCACGGGCCTCGGCGACAAGTCGTTCGGCGGCCTGCCGATCGACAACAGCTGGCTGGCCGTCTACAACGAACAGGGCCTCACCGGCGTCACCCTCGTGGCGGCGATGCTCCTCGTCCTCGGCGGCGTCGCGCTGCTGCGGCCACCGTCCCTGTCGAGGGCCTGCGCGATCTTCCTGATCAGCTACGTGGGGATCTCCTCGTACACCGAGGCGGGCCTCGGCGACGCCTCGCCCTACCTGCTGCACCTGGGCCTGGCCGCCGCACTCCTCGCGACGCCCGCCACGCCCCCGCCCCTCTCGACGCCCGCAGTTCCCCGACGACACGTCCCGCGATGGGCCCGGAGGTGACCTCAAGCATGCACGCAGGACACGATCTGCACGACACGCACGACTTGCGCGTTCTCGTCGTGCACAACCGCTACTCCTCGGCCCAGCCGAGCGGCGAGAACAGGGTCGTCGACGAGGAAGTGGCGCTGCTGCGCGCGGCAGGCCACCACGTCGACGTCTTCGAGCGGCGCAGCGACGACATCGCCGCACGCTCCCTGCCGAGCAAGGCCGCCGTGCCGCTGCTCGTGCCGTGGAACCCGGCGGTCCGCACCGAGCTCGCCGCCCGGCTCCGCACCGAGCGGCCCGACGTGGTGCACGTCCACAACGTCTTCCCGCTCCTGTCGCCCTCGGTCCTCGCCGCCTGCGCCGACGCAGGCGTGCCCGCCGTCGCCACGCTGCACAACTACACCCAGGTCTGCCCGCCCGGCACCCTGCACCGCGACGGCCGTCCGTGCACCGAATGCGTCGGCTCGAAGATGGCGCTGCCCGCCGTACGGCACGGCTGCTACCGCGACTCCCGTCTCGCGACGGTGCCGCTCGCGCTCAGCCTGACGGTCAACCGGCGGCGGTGGTGGTCCGGCGTGGAGCGGTTCTTCTGCATCTCCGCGGCGCAGCGCGACACCCTGGTGCGGTCCGGCATGCCGGCCGAACGGCTCACGGTCAAGCACAACTTCGTGCCCGACCCGGACGCCCGCAGGACGGGCGACGGCGAGCACGTGCTCTACCTCGGGCGCCTCGCGGAGCCCAAGGGCGTCGGGCTGCTCATGGCCGCCTGGGACGAGGTCGCGGCGAGCGGCGGGGTGGGCGTCCCGCTCGTGATCGCCGGGGCGGGGCCGCTGCAGCGGGAGGTGAGTGCCTGGGCCGAGGGCCGGGACGACGTGCGCTACGTCGGCCTCTGGGACCCGGAGCGGTGCCGGGAGGGCGTCGCGAAGGCGGTCGCCGTGGTGGCTCCCTCGATGGCCATGGAGACGTTCGGCCTGGTCGTCGCGGAGGGGATGGGGGCCGGAGTGCCGGCCGTCGCCGCCGCCCACGGCGCCTTCGTGGAGCTCATCGAGGACGGCGTCACCGGGCTGCTGCACCGGCCCGGCGACGCCACGTCGCTCGCGTCGTGCCTGCGCCGCGTGGCCACCGACCCGGCCGCCAACCGGGAGATGGGACGGGCGGCCCGGCGCCGCTACGAACAGGGGTTCAGCCCGGCCGTGGGCCTGGAGCGCCTGGAGGAGGGGTACCGCTCCGCGATCGCGGGGCGGTCCGGCGACGGGGAAAGCCCGTCGCCGACAGGAAGAGAAAGCACTGGCTCGCGGTGGGGGACACGCGCGAGCAGATATGGGGGGAACCGATGACAGCATGCCGACTCTGTGGCTCGGCGACGCTGGCGAGCGTCGTCGACCTGGGGGCGACCCCGCCGTGCGAGAGCTTCCTCGCCGCGGACCAACTGGATCAGGCCGAGCCCGCGTACCCGCTGCACCTGCGGGTCTGCACCGACTGCTGGCTGGCGCAGATCCCGCCGCTGATCAAGCCGGAGGAGACGTTCACGGAGTACGCGTACTTCTCCTCCTTCTCGACCTCCTGGGTCGAGCACGCCCGCACGTTCGTCGCCGGCGCGGTGGAGCGGGCGGGGCTCGGCGAGGACGCCTTCGTCGTCGAGGTCGCGAGCAACGACGGATACCTCCTGAAGCACGTCGTGGAGCGCGGGATCCGCTGCCTCGGCGTAGAGCCGTCGGTGAACGTCGGCGCCGCCGCACGGGAAGCGGGCGTCCCCACGCTCACCGAGTTCCTCTCCCCGGACACCGGCGCGGCCGTCCGCGCAGAGCACGGCCCGGCCAACCTGGTCGTCGCCAACAACGTGTACGCGCACATCCCCGACGTCGTCGGCTTCACCCAGGGGCTGCGCGCCCTGGTCGCCGACGACGGCTGGGTCTCCATCGAGGTGCAGCACCTGCTGACCCTCATCGAGGAGAACCAGTACGACACGATCTACCACGAGCACTTCCAGTACTACACCGTCGCGTCCGCGATCCGCGCCCTCGCCAGCGGCGGACTCGCCCTCGTCGACGTCGAGCTGCTGCCCACCCACGGCGGCTCCATCCGCCTGTGGGCCCGCCCCGCCGAGGTGGCGGGCGAGCCGTCACAGCGCGTGGCCGACGTACTGGCCCGCGAGAAAGCGGCCGGGCTCCAGGAGCTCTCCGGGTACACCGAGTTCTCCGCCCGCGTGGCCAAGGTCCGCCGCGACCTCCTCAAGTTCCTCATCGAGGCGGCCGAACGCGGCGAGACCGTCGTCGGCTACGGCGCACCCGGCAAGGGCAACACCCTGCTCAACCACTGCGGGATCCGCCCCGACCTGCTCGCGTACACGGTCGACCGCAACCCGTACAAGCACGGCAGGTTCACCCCCGGCACCCGCATCCCGATCCTGGCGCCCGAACAGATCGCCGCCGACAAACCCGACTACGTCCTCGTCCTGCCGTGGAACCTGCGGGCCGAACTGGCCGAGCAGCTCGCGTACGTCCACGAGTGGGGCGGCCGTCTCGTCTTCCCCATCCCCGAACTGAGCATCGTCGAGGCCGCGTCCTCGAAGGAGGTCACAGCATGAAGGTCGTACTCTTCTGCGGCGGCTACGGCATGCGGATGCGCAACGGGGCCTCCGACGACGTGCCGAAGCCCATGGCGATGGTCGGCCCGCGCCCGCTGATCTGGCACGTCATGCGCTACTACGCGCACTTCGGGCACAAGGAGTTCATCCTCTGCCTCGGCTACGGCGCCCACCACATCAAGGACTTCTTCCTCAACTACGAGGAGACGACGTCCAACGACTTCGTGCTGCGGGGCGGCCGGACCGAGCTGCTCTCCACCGACATAGCCGACTGGACGATCACGTTCGCCCAGACCGGCATCGAGTCGCCGATCGGTGAACGCCTGCGCCGGGTCCGCCACCACCTGGGCGGCGACGAGATGTTCCTCGCCAACTACGCCGACGTCCTCACCGACGCCCCGCTGCCGGAGATGATCGACAAGTTCTCCCGGCGCGACGCGGGCGCGTCGATGATGGTCGTGCCGCCGCAGTCCTCGTTCCACTGCGTGGAGCTCGGCGACGACGGCCTGGTCGGCGGCATCACCCCGGTGAGCGAACTGCCCATGTGGGAGAACGGCGGCTACTTCGTGCTCCGCCAGGAAGTCTTCGACCACATACCGGAGAACGGCGACCTGGTCGCCGACGGCTGCGCCCAGCTCGCCAAGAGCGGCCGCCTCGTGGCGCACCAGCACCGCGGCTTCTGGAAGCCCACCGACACCGTCAAGGAGCGGGCCGCGCTCGACGACGCCTACACCCGCGGCGACCGCCCGTGGGCCGTGTGGGAGCGCGACAACGTCGGGGTGGGCGCGTGATCAGGCTCGGGGCGGGCCCCCTGGAACGCGTCGTGGCGGTGGGCGCGCACTGCGACGACATCGCCATCGGGGCGGGCGGCACGCTCCTCACGATGTGCGCGGCACGGCCGGGCCTGCGCGTCGACGCGCTGGTGCTCTCCGGCGGCGGCAGCGAACGGGAGCAGGAGGAGCTGGCCGCGCTCGCCGCCTTCTGCCCCGGCGCCGAACTCGCCGTCACCGTGCTCAAGCTGCCCGACGGCCGGATGCCCGTGCACTGGGACGAGGCCAAGGCCGCCGTCGAGGAGCTGCGCGCACGCACCGAACCCGACCTGGTCCTCGCCCCGCGCACCGACGACGCCCACCAGGACCACCGCGGCCTCGCACAGCTGATCCCCACCGCGTTCCGCGACCACCTCGTACTCGGCTACGAGATCGTCAAGTGGGACGGCGACCTCGGCCGCCCCACCGCGTACCAGCCGCTGTCACCGGAGACCGCCGAGGAGAAGGTACGGCTCCTCCAGGAGCACTACCCCTCACAACGGCACCGGCCCTGGTACGACCGCGAGGCCTTCCTCGGCCTCGCCCGGATCCGCGGAATCGAATGCCACGCGCGCTACGCCGAGGCGTTCGCCGTCACCAAACTCGCTCTCAAGCTGGGGGATTGAACCTTGCGCGTACTGCTCACCGGACACCAGGGCTACCTGGGCACCGTGATGGCCCCGGTGCTCACCGCCGCCGGACACGACGTCGTCGGCCTGGACTCCGGCCTGTTCGCCGACTGCGTCCTCGGCCCGCGCCCCGCGGACCCGCCCGGGCCGCGCGTCGACCTGCGCGACGTCACGCCCGACCACCTGACCGGCATCGACGCCGTGATCCACTTGGCCGCGCTCTCCAACGACCCGCTGGGCGCGCTCGCACCGGACCTCACGTACGACATCAACCACCACGCGTCCGTGCGCCTCGCCCGGCTGGCCCGCGAGGCCGGAGTGCGACGCTTCCTGTACGCCTCCACCTGCTCCGTCTACGGCGCCGCGGGCGGCGGCGAACTGGTCGCCGAGGACGCTCCGCTGCGGCCCGTGACGCCGTACGCGGAGTCCAAGGTGCGGGTCGAGGACGACCTGCACGCCCTCGCCGACGACGACTTCAGCCCGGTGTACATGCGCAACGCCACCGCCTTCGGCTACTCGCCGCGACTGCGCGCCGACATCGTCCTGAACAACCTGGTCGGCCACGCCCTCCTGTCCGGCGAGGTCCTCGTCCTCTCCGACGGCACGCCCTGGCGCCCGCTCGTCCACGCCGCCGACATCGCACGGGCCTTCACCGCCGCGCTCACCGCGCCGCGCGACGCCGTGCACGACCTGGCGTTCAACATCGGCAGCGAGACCAACAACGTCACGGTCGCCGAGATCGCCGAACAGGTCGCCGAGGCCGTGTCCGGCGCGAAGGTGCGGATCACCGGCGAGAACGGCGCCGACCCCCGCTCCTACCGCGTCGACTTCTCCCGGTTCCGCGCCGCGATCCCCGGCTTCGAGTGCGAGTGGACGGTTCTGCGCGGCGCTCTCGAACTCGCCGACGCCTACCGCAAGCACGGCCTGACCCGCGAGGACTTCGAGCAGCGCTTCACCCGCCTCGCCGTGCTGCGCGCGGCGTCCGACGCCGGCACCGTCGACGACACCCTGCGGTGGCGCCGATGACCGAGACCGGCAGGCGGATGCACGCGCTGGTGGAGCGGCTCTACCCGCTCTGCCGGAGCATCACGGGCGACGGCGTGCGCGCCACCCTGCAGATCGTCGACGAGTACGTCCCGCTCACCGTGCACGAGGTGCCGACCGGGACGCAGGTGCTCGACTGGACGGTGCCGCAGGAGTGGAACATCCGGGACGCGTACGTCGCCGACTCCACGGGCCGCAGGGTCGTCGACTTCGCCGCGTCCAGCCTGCACGTGCTCGGCTACAGCGTGCCGGTCGCGGCGACCGTGCCGCTCGCCGAGCTGCGCGAGCATCTGCACACCCTGCCGGACCATCCGAGCTGGGTGCCGTACCGCACCAGTTACTACAAGCCGGAGTGGGGTTTCTGCCTCTCCCAGGAGACCCTGGACGCGCTGCCGGACGGCGACTACGAGGTGCGCATCGACTCCACGCTCGCCGACGGCCACCTCACCTACGCCGAGCACGTCGTCCCCGGGCAGGTCGCCGACGAGGTGATCGTCTCCTGCCACGTCTGCCACCCGTCGCTGGCCAACGACAACCTGGCAGGCATCGCGGTGGCGACGTTCCTCGCCCGGGCGCTGGCCGAGGAGAACCCGTACTACACCTACAGGTTCATCTTCGCGCCCGGCACCGTCGGCGCGATCACCTGGCTGGCGCGGAACGCCGAGCGGATCGAACAGGTCAAGCACGGGCTCGTGCTGGCCTGCGCGGGCGACTCGGGGCGGCTCACGTACAAGCAGAGCAGGCGCGGCGACGCGGAGATCGACCGGGTGCTGCGGCACGTCCTCAACGTCTCCGAACGCCCGCACCGCATCGCCGAGTTCACGCCGTACGGCTACGACGAGCGGCAGTACTGCTCGCCCGGGTTCGACCTCGGCGTGGGCTCCCTCAGCCGCACCCCGTACGCCGGATACCCCGAGTACCACACCTCGGCGGACAACCCCGACTTCGTCTCCCCGGAGGCGATGGCGGACACCCTGTCCGTCTGCCGCGAGGCGTTCGGCATCCTCGACCGCAACCGGACGTACCAGAACCTGAGCCCCTACGGAGAACCGCAGTTGGGGCGCCGCGGGCTCTACGACGCGCTCGGCGGCCGCAGCGACACCAAGCAGGCCCAGATGGCCATGCTCTGGGTGCTCAACCTCTCCGACGGCGACCACAGCCTGCTCGACGTCGCCGAACGGTCCGGGCTGCCGTTCGACGCCGTCGCCGTCGCGGCCGACGCCCTGCACGGCGCAGGGCTGCTCAAGGCATGACGCCGATGACCACCGAGGGGGAGAAGACGACACCGGCCGAGCCCGCCGGGCCGAGCGCCAGGCGGGGTGTCATCGGCAGGCTGTCCTGGGGCCTCGCCGACCAGGCGGCCTCCAGCATGAGCAACTTCGCCGTGGGCGTCTACGTGGCCCGCTCCCTCGGGGTGACCGCGTTCGGCGTGTTCAGCCTGGCCTGGGTGACCTACGGCGTGGTGCTCAACGTCTCCCGCGGCCTGGCCACCGACCCACTCGTGGTCCGTTTCAGCGGCGTGCCGGAGAAGGCGTGGCGGACGGCGGCGGCCCGGGCGTCGGGCACCGCGCTCGGCACCGGCCTCGCCCTCGGCGCGACGTCCGTGGTCGTCGGCCTCGCCGTCGGCGGCCGTGTCGGCTCCGCGTTCGCCTGCCTCGGCGTCGTCCTGCCGGGGCTGCTCCTCCAGGACGCGTGGCGATTCGCGTTCTTCGCCGCGGGCGCCGGCCGCAAGGCGTTCGTCAACGACATCGTGTGGGGCGTCGCACTCGTGCCCGCCCTGCTGGTCGCGGCGCACATCGGCAGCGTGGGGGCGTTCGTCATCGCCTGGGGCGGATCCGCCGCGGTGGCCGGGGCGTACGGCTGCTTCCAGTCCGGCATCCGGCCCCGGGTGACCGGCGCGCGCGCATGGCTGCGCGCGCACCGCGACCTCGGCACCCGGTACCTCGTCGAGAACGTCAGCAACAGCGGCGCGAGCCAACTGCGGGCGTACGGACTCGGCGTCATCGTCGGCGTCG